>NZ_CP023406.1:2132948-2437655 GCF_002327105.1 Luteimonas chenhongjianii
ATTGCGCAGGTGCCGATGCAAGAGCTCGAGTTCCGAGTCGCGCGTGCGCACCTCCTGCAGCGGCAGGATCAGCAAAGGTTCGTGCACATGTCCGAGTCCTTCGATGCCGCCGGCATCGATCAGCCGGAGCAACAGATCGAACTCCGGTGCGTCTGCGAACGCGGGATCGAAGCCGCCCGTGTCGAGAAACGCGTCGCGGCGGAACAGCCAGTGACGCGACAGGCCCGACGGCATCGACAGCAGCAGATCGAGATTGAAGTCGGGTCGCAGCAGGGCGGACAGTTCGCCAGTGCCGCCGCGCATCATCTCGTCTGCACAGAGCGCGCGTGTGTGTGGCGTTGCAATCAGCTCGAGCGCGGCCGCCAGCATGCCCGGGGCGATGAATTCAGAGCCGGCGTCGACCACGATGACCCAGTCGCAGTCACCGTTCTGCACGATTCGGTTGACGTCCGGGTAGCTGCCCTCCGCATGGAAGTGGATCTGCAGTGCCGTCGCACTCCCGACTGCCGTATGCATCGGAGGCGGCTTGCCCAGCCAGTCGAGTCGCAGATACGGATAGAGGCCATGCGCCCGCTGCAGGCTTGCGAGGGTGGCGGCGGCCGCATCCGGCGAGTGTGCTTGGCCCACGACGATCACACCTAACATCGGGCACGTCGCGGTCTGCAGCGCCTGCGCCACGATCGCGCTCTGGGCGGCGGTCGGCATGCGTCGCTCCAGCCACAGCTGCATGGAAGGCGCGACCTTCGGAGTATTTTCGCCGGAGGCCTTTTTGCGCATGACCTCCTGCGTCGTTGACGTGAAGGCCTGCAGCCGGGTCCAGAAGCGGTCCTCAGCCTGTAGATGCTGGCAGCGCACTGCCGGAGTCTCCGCGTGCGCCTTGGCGAGCGACCTCGGCGAATCGTCCCAGACGATACCGCCGCCCACGTCTGCCCGCGTCTGCGGCGTGCACGCATAGCGGTCGTAGCCCGGCGCCGTCAGGGCGACAACCGGACACCCGCACATCGCCGCCAAGCGGCAGGTCGTGGATGATTCGAAAGTGTAAAGCACGCGCGCCCGACGAAAGAGCGGGGCGAGCGCGTCGAGCGGGAGGGGAACATCCGGCGACAGCACCTGCACATCGGCGGGGAGCGTTTGGAAATCGATTGCCGATTTTGGCACGCGGTTGAGATACAGCAGTGTGAGCGTCCGCTCTTCCGCGGGTTCCGGCGAGAACGTGTCCGGATCCACCATTGGCAGGGTCAGAACCTCGCCGGGCCGGGCCGGATCGACGAACTCCGCACGGTGATAGACGAATATGTCGCCGGGCGCCGCATCCATCGTGTTGCCGCCGATGACGCCTTCCCTGTTGAGCATGTAGCGAACGCATACGTCCGCCCCCAAGGGATTGCCGCGTATGGTTTCCGGGTAGACCGCGATGGGAGGGCGGCCGTCTGCGATGTGCTGATCTCGGATGTCGTCGGTCAGGCGCGGGGTCTTGAGCCGCGGGTGGACGGTCGTGCACCCAACCACGTACGCGTCCGCGCCTTCGAGATTTAGTGCGTGGCAGAGGTAGTGCAAGCACTGGATGCCCGATGAGGTCTCTCTGTAATCCGGGGCGACCAAGTAGTAGGGAAATTCCACGCGGCGATGGAGGCGCCCGGTTTGCGGGGACGCGGCCGGGATCGGCACGATGGGCTCATGCAGGGGGCCTGCTTCGGCGTGGGACTTGCGCTCGCGCTTCTCTGTCGGAGCGCGATCGCCCTGCGTTGGCTCGATCACGATGTTCATGCAAGTAGAAAGATCGGTCGATTGAGAAACTCGCCCAGGTCGTCCTTGCGATGGCGGTTGCCGTCGCACAGGTCGCGATAGACGATCTCTCCTGAGGTATCGCGCTCGGCGACACCGACCTGGCGGACCCGCCATGCGCCATCAATGCCCGACTCCACGAACGCAACCATCTCGTCGATGGTGCCGTGCTCGAACATGCCCGCGTCTCGGTCGCCCTTCCAGTTGTACCCCAGTTGGAACACAAGGGTGTCGCAGTGCTCGCGCATCCGTCGCAGACTGCGAATGATCTCGCCACGGGCGTCGTTCACGGACAGCGCCTTGTCGCCGTAGTCGTCGCCAACGTGGTGCAACACGTTCAGCAACAGGGCTACGTCGTAGTGGCCTCGCTCGCACTCGAAGTCGAAGTAGCGCGCATGGACGTCCATGCGTGCATCGAGTCCGAGCACCCCGCGTGCGGCGTTAAGAAACGCAGCATGGTCGGGACTGCCCTCGTAGGCGGTCGCATGACTGGCCCCGAGTCGCAGCATCTCCATCAGGAAGAAGCCGCCGTTGCTGCCGATGTCCAGGACGCTTTGGCCGTCCATGTCAATCCGGTCCAGCACATAGCGCAGTCGCGCCGCTTCGTATCGACGCAGCACGGGCAGAGTGCTGTCGGCCAGATGGGGCCACAGCAGGGCCGGGATTTCCTGGTAGCAGGCGTGCTTGCTCCCCAGGCGGGTACGTTCGAATGCCTCGCGCAGCGAGGACACGGCGTCGGACATGGTGGAATCCGTGGTCATGGTTTGATGGGACGAGAGGTGTGAACCAGACGCGACTTCAACGCGCCGACGATCTCGCTGAAAAAAATGCGCAAGCTGTCGCGTTTGAAATGCACGTCGCAGGCAAGCAGCGCGAGGCAGTCGCCAAGCCCTAGCTTGCGTGCGGCCGGATAGATGCGTGGCCGACGCTTGTGTCCCCAGTCGGCCAACCAGCCACCCAGCCATAAATAGCGCCCGCCGGCGATGTCGCCGGACAGTGGGCGACCGTATCCGGTGAACGCCTCGGGCAGAAAACCGGCGCGGTCGGCGAGGCTCCATGGCCCCCAGAAGCGCGGATTGACTTCGATGAGGTAGTGCAGGCCCTCCAGCTCCATCGTCTCGATCATCGCGTAGCCGTGATAGCCCAGACCCTGGAACAGCGCGGTCAGTCGCTCGCGGGTCGACACGTCGGGACATCCGCACAGTTCAGCGGCGATGATCGATTTGCCGTTCTCTTGCTGCAGCAGGTTGCGCTGGTAGACGAACGTGGCGGTGCCGTCGCGGTCGAAATGGGCGAGATAGTAGTAGCTGGCGCCGTCGAGATAAGGCTGGAAAAAGTACTGCGTGCGATCGGCATGCCTGAGAAACGCGTCGAGTGCGGCGGCATCGTGGATCAGTTCCGGGTAGAGCTTGCGTCCGTCTGCGGCGAACTCACATCGCGGCTTCGCCACCAGTGGCAGTGCCGCGGGAACAGCTGACTCCACCAGCGGCGGGACGAGCAATCCAAAACTCGCCGCCCGCTCCAGCAGGCTCGCCTTGTCGGAGACCGCAGCGTAGATAGTCTCACTGACGAGAGTCACGGCCAGCCCGGCCTGTTCGAAGCGTCGCCTGTGGCGCAGCACCAGCCTGTTGATCGATTCGGCGGTGGGCATGAACGCCAATGCCTGGCCTGGATGCCGCGCTGTCAGCGTGCGCACGCAGTCGATCATGTCGTCGAGGTCCAACGTGTCCACACGCCGGGCGGCTTCGATCCACCTGTGGTAGCGGGTTCGCCGCAACGGATCGGCGCCGGGTCGCGCGACCAGGGAGCAGGGCACGTCTCGTCTGGCGAACGAGCGACAGATCGCCAGCGCCGCGCGCTCGTTGGCGCCGGAAAAGATCACGTAGCGGATAGTAGGGTGCGCGTCCAGGACCAGTCTCTGCCGACGTCACGCCGGCCCGGCGGCGCGAGCCACGATGGAGATGATCCCGTCCTGTGCCTCGGGCGGCAGGCCCGGGTATAGCGGCAGGCAGATCACCTGGTCGGCGATCGCATTTGCGTGCGGCAACCGTGCGGGGTCCGATGAGGGCAGCCCCCGATACATCGGAAAACTGCTGATCAAGGGATAGAAGTAGCGACGCGCATGGATGCCGACATCCTTCAAGGCCTGGTACAGCATGTCGCGTGACAGCGGGTAGCGCGGACGCACCAAGATCGGGAAGTAGCCATGGTTGTGACGGAATGCATCGCTGCGCACAGGTGTGATCCCGGCCACGCCGTTCAGGCCCGCCTCGTAGCGCTCCACGACTCGTTTGCGCTGCGCCAGCGCCGCGTCGATGTGCTCGAGCTGGAGCAGGCCGAAAGCGGCATTGATCTCGCTCATCTTGCCGTTGATGCCCGGCGCGACCACGGTGGTCTCGTCAGCGAAGCCGAAGTTTTTCAGGTGATCGATGCGGCGCTTGGTGCGTGCATCCGGACAGACGATGGCACCTCCCTCGAATGTGTTGAACACCTTCGTGGCGTGCAGGCTGAGCACGGACAGGTCGCCGTGGCGTAGGATGCTGCCGCCGATGTCCTGCACGCCGAAGGCATGGGCTGCGTCGTAGACAACCTTCAGCCCGTAGTTGTCGGCGATCATCTGGATGGCGTCGACATCGCAAGGACGTCCATAGCAGTGCACGGGCAGGATTGCCGTGGTCTGTGGCGTGATCGCGGCTTCGATTTGCGTCGGGTCGAGGTTCAGCGTGCGCGGGTTGATGTCCACGAACACCGGCTTGATGCCATTCCACAGCAGCGCATGTGAGGTCGCCACAAAGCTGTAAGGGGTGGTGATGACCTCGCCAGTAATGCGCAGCGCCTGCAGCGCGGTCAGCAGGGCTATGGTTCCGTTGGCGAACAGCGAGATGTGTTCGACGCCCAGGTATTCGGCCAGTCGAACCTCCAGTTCCCGATGGCACGGCCCGTTGTTGGTCAGGATCTGCCTGTCCCAGATGCCCTGCAGATAGGGGATGAACTCCTCCAGGGGTGGCAGGTGGGGGCGGGTGACATAGATTGGCTCCGGCTCACGCTCAGACGCGGGCAACGTCGCGGCTTTCGTGTGCGCCGTCCGCTGCGCTGCCGGCCCGAAGCCGGGCAGAGCGTTCAGCAGCACGCTGTCGACGGCGCTGCCATGAGTGGCAGAGGCGCTGTGCAACCGTGCAGATGAGGCTTCGTCGACAGACATCGCAGACTCCAAGGAGAACGAGCGGTCGTTACGGCCGCCGGATGCCGCTGACGTTGCAAGAGGCGTGCCGGGGCGTGCGACGGCATCGGGTCCAAGGCCGTGCGCTGACTGCGGCCGTGGTCTCTCGTGACGCGGAGCTGCGAGTGGCCTCCGTTGCCCGGGGAGCGGCCTGGCTTTTCCCAAAGCCGGGATCCGCGCAGGAAGACCGGCACAGACTCACCGCGCGTCCAGGCTCTCCGGACAGCATAAAAAAACCCGCCTCCGATGCCGGAGGCGGGTTCGATGTCGCACTACGGAGGCGGAATTACTGCAGCAGGCTGAGCACGCTCTGCGGAGCAGACTTGGCCTGTGCCAGCATCGCGGTACCGGCCTGCTGGAGGATCTGCGTCCGGGTCAGTTCGACCGTCTCCTTGGCGTAGTCGGTGTCCTGGATGCGGCTGCGCGAGGCCGAGAGGTTCTCGGAGCTGGTCTGCAGATTCGAGACCGCCGAGCTGAAGCGGTTCTGGATGGCACCCAGCTCGGCGCGGGCTTCGTTAACCGACTTCAAGGCGTCGTCGAGGGTCGTCAGCTGGGTAGCACCCGAGCCTGCGGCCATGCCCGAGATCGAGAAGGTGTCACTCGTCACGCCCGACAGCGCAGCCGTCATGTCCGTCAGCGCGATGTCGATCTTGTCGTAGTCGGTGGCATTTGCGCCGACCTGAATGGAGATGGTGCCGCTAGCGCTGAGCAGTGCGGTGTCATTGAACTTGGTGTTATTGACCACACGCAGGATTTCCGACTGCAGCTGCGTAACTTCCTTCTGCAGCGCGTCCTTGTCGTCAATGTTGTTAGTGCCGTTGGCGGCCTGCACGGTCAGTTCGCGGATACGCTGCAGGTTGTTGCCGATTTCGCCGAGCGCGCCCTCGGCGGTCTGCGCCAGTGAGATGCCGTCGTTGGCGTTGCGGGCAGCCTGGTCCATGCCGCGGACCTGCGAGGTCATGCGCTGCGAGATGGCGAGGCCGGCGGCGTCGTCCTTGGCGCTATTGATGCGCAGGCCAGACGACAGACGCTGGATGGTGGTCGACAGGCTGGCGCTGTTGGTGGACAGGTTGCGCTGGGCGTTGAGGGCGATGGTGTTGGTGTTGATGACGGACATGATGCAGGTCTCCTGGTATGGGGAATCCGGCACGGGAACAGGGCCTGGCCGGTGGCTCCGCAGGGAGTTGCCGTTGATTCGGCCCTGTCCTCTGCTGTAACCAATAACGGCGTCTCGTCGTCAAGCTTTAGTGCTGTTTTGCCGGCGATCCGCAGCCCGCTTCCGGACCGTTTCCATTAACGGCGCGAAAGCTCGGAGATTGAGCGCGCAGCGCGCTCGGCGTTCGCAGAGGAGGGGGGCGGTTCCACGCGGCGGGTAGGGGCGCGGTAGGCAGCTGCCCCGGGATACTAGAAGCGGTGAGGATCCGCTATCGCAGACAGCCTGGGCGGCGCGTGAGCCCATACCACGCGCTGGACCGCAGGCGCTCAGGCAAATGCCTGGATCAACGCATCAGGTCGAACAGCGACAGCCGCTGCATCTGCGTGAAGCTCAGCTGGGCCGCCTCGAGCGCGATCTTTTCCAGATTGAAACGGCCGATGGCGTCGACGTAGTCGAGATCGCGTATGCCCGAGAGCGTGGTCTGGAGTGTCACGTCGAGCGCGCTGCGCAGCTCCGTCGCCTGATCCAGCGCAGCGAGCTGCGCGCCACCGCTGGCGCGCGTGTCGATGAAGTGGTTCTCGGCCATACTGATGTCGCGCAGCGCACTGCTCAGCGCGTTCTGCTGCGCGGCGCGTTCGGCAGTGGTTGTGGGTGTCGAGGTCAGCGCCTGCAGCAATCCATCGAGCGTTGCGAAGACGTCACGCGTTTCGGAAGGCCCGATCTGGAACGTATCGCCGGCAGCGGGACTGCCGGTGATCGTCAGTTGCAAGCCGGCGAAGACAATCGCCTCGCCCGCCTTGTATGTCCCCGTGCCAACTGCGCCACCGCCGGCATCACGGACGATGTAGTCGCCACCGGCGCCGAACTCGACCTGGTAGCGTCCGCCATCCCAGGCAGCCGCATCCGTGAGCGTGAAACTCCCGATCTGTCCCGTGCCTGTGTTGGCGAGCGCCGCCCCAGCATCGAGCCGGCCGTTGCCGGTGCGCACGCGCAGAAATACCTCGCTGCCGGGCTTTGCGTCGGCTGCGAACATCTGCGGCGCGACCTCAACCTGCCGCTGCGTCTGGTCCCCGCCATACGCGACGCCGGCGCCGCTGCGCGCGAAGGGTGGATCGCCGTCCTGGGTGCCGCCGAACAGGAATCTCCCCATGCCATCGGCGGTGTTGCTGAGGTCGAGCAGGCCGTCCCGCAGGCTTCGAATCTCGGTCGCAATCGTCTTGCGGTCACTGTCTGACATCGTGCCCGTACTGGCCTGGATGGTCAGCACATTGATGCGGCCCAGGATGTCGCCCGCCTGCGACAGCACGTTCTCCTGCATGCTGAGGCGGTGACGTACTACATCACTGTTCTTTCCGAAGCGCTCGAGTTCGGCCACCGCGCGGTCCAGGCCGACCACGGTACCGGCGCCGACCGGATCGTCCTTGCCGGTATTGAGCTTCATTGCGGTGGCGAGCTGCTGCTGCAACTTCGCGAGTGACGCCTGCCTGGTTTGCATGCTCGTCAGCGACTGCTGGTAACGCATGCCAGTGGAGATGCGGGTCATCGGCGGACGGCTCCGAGCAGGGACTGGAACAGATTGTCGGCGGTCGAAATGAGCTGCGCGGCGGCCTGGTAGGCCTGCTGCAGCCGAAGCATATTGGCCGCTTCTTCGTCCAGATTGACGCCGGAAACGCTCTCGCGGGCCGCTTGCGCCTGCTCGTGAAGCGAAGCCTGTGCCTCGGCCGCATAGCCGGCTTGACGCGCGGCCGAGCCCACTGCCGTGGTAAGTCCGGAGATCGCCCCGTTGAGCGTCAGCGAACCGCCGTTGAGCGCCGCGCGGGTCTCGACGCCTGACAGCAACGCCGCATTGCCGTTGTTGCTCGAGCCCGGCGCGGTGGGCGCCATGATGAAGCTGTCACCGGCTGCCGGAATGCCGTCGAGGCTGACCGACCAGCCATTGGCGCTGATGGTGTCGCCTGGCGCGAAGGCAAACGGGCCATCGCCGTCGAGCATGTATTGATTGGCGTCGAGAAATTCGATGGTTGAGGGCGTGCGCAGCGTGGGATCGCCTGCATCGACGATACGCACCGCCCTGGGCAGGGCGCTGCCGATATTCCCCAAGGCGGCCTGGATCTGGACGGGCGTGGCCGCCGCGATGCGGGCGGGATCGCTGATCGCCACCGTCAGGCCACGCGCTGTCTGGGCGGTTGGTTGAAGCAGGAAACGGTCGCCGTCCTGGGCGGCGCCCTCAAGCGCGAGCGCCATGCCGCCGACACGCAGCGGATCCGCGGCCGTGCCGGTCCCGGTGACCGTGGCTGCAACGCCGGTCATCGCGTCGGTCGCCGACCACGCGCCTGCCTGGAACTGCAGTACGAGGTTGCGCCCACTGACCGCACCGAGATTACCGATGCTGGCCGACAAACGCGCGGTGCCCGTGTTCGCGGCATGTCCGCTGACCGCTGGCGGAGGGATGTTGAAGAACGACCCGCCCATGTCGCCGTACTGGTCGACGCCCGCGGCGTGGTCGGCATTGAAGGTTGTGCCCAGCGCCAGTGCGATCCGGCCCAGCTCGGACTGCGTCTGGTCCAGCACCTGGCTACGGAACTCGAGCAACCCGCCGATCGCGCCGCCCATGACGCGCTCGTCGAGACGGATCGTCTGTCCCTGGGTCTGCAGTGCGAGCTGTTGCCGTTCGGGGCGGTAAGGATCTTCCACCATCGTGAGCTGCGATGCCTGCACCCCCACCACGAGCGCCTGCCCGCCGGAGGAGAACACGTTCACAGCACCCCCGTCCTGCTGCACGGCCGCGCCGCCGGTCAGCGAGACCAGGTCGCGGATCATCTGGTCGCGACGGTCGAGCATGTCCGGCGATGCGGTCTGGGCACTTCCGATGTTGCCGTTGAGTCGGGCGATTTCGCTGGCAAGCCGATTGACCTCTCCTGCGCTGGCGGTAAGCCCGCTGTCCACCTCGGTCGCCAGGCGGTCGAATTGTCCCTGCAACTGCTGGAAGCGCGTGCTCAGTGCGTTCGCCTGGCCCAACATGTCCTGGCGCTCTGCCGGGGCCGACGCGTTGGACGACAGCGCGCTGACGGAGTCGAAGAAGCTCGACCAGATGCCCGAGATTCCGGTCGCTTTGTCGGACATCAGGGTATCCACCCGCGCCGACAGCGAGGACAGCTGCTCAAGCCGCGCCAGCTCGCCGCCGCTGTCGATCAGACGCGCATTGGCGAGATCGTCGGCGACCCGGCGCACGTCGACGATCTGGGTGCCGCGGCCTACGTAGCCTGCGCCGATGAACTGCGGCGAGCGCGCTTCGAAATCCACCCGCTGGCGGCTGTAGCCGGGCGTGTTGATGTTCGCGACGTTGTGGCTGACTGTCGACAGGGCCCGCTGGAAGGCGAGCAGTGCGCTGGTACCGGTGGAGAGGATATTGGCCATTGGGGCACTCAGCGACGCAGGAGCGCCTGGGCCGCGCGTTCTGCGGCCTCGGCGACGGTGTTGAGGGAGGCAGGCGCGGTGGCGCGCGTCGGCGAGGCGCTGGCGGCTGCACTGGCGTACTGCGAGATCGTCGACAGCGCACGCCCGAGGGTCGGGCCGTTGGCGATCGCGCTGAGCTTGTCGGCATAACGCGGGTCGGTGGCGTAGCCGGCCTGCTGCAGGGCGCCGGCGAAGCGGCGTACGTCGCCCCCGGCTTCCAGCGCCTGGCGATACCGCGGGTTCTGCTTGAGCAGGCGCACGTAGTCGGCAAAGCTTTCGGCCGGCGAGGCATAGGCGCGGAAGTCGGCGCGCTCGGTGTGGCGCACGCCGTTGCTGTATTCGTGGGTGTTGACGGTGGCGCGGTCGCCCTTCCAGCCGGTGGCCTTGATGCCGAAGAGGTTGTTGGCGGAGCTGCCGTCGCCACGCGAGATGGTGCGGCGGCCCCAGCCGGTCTCCAGCGCCGCCTGCGCGACCAGCGCCTTGGCGTCCACGCCCAGTTCGCGCGCGGCGGCCTGGGCATGCGACCAGATCGATGCCACGAAACGCTCCGGCGAACGCGGCGCGAAGCTCT
This sequence comes from Luteimonas chenhongjianii, assembly GCF_002327105.1. Lineage (GTDB taxonomy): Bacteria > Pseudomonadota > Gammaproteobacteria > Xanthomonadales > Xanthomonadaceae > Luteimonas > Luteimonas chenhongjianii. The sequence continues at coordinate 2,143,137 of NZ_CP023406.1, forward strand.
CCGCCGCCGCGCGCGAGGCCTGTTCCAGCGCCGCGGGTGCCTGCGCCACGGCCGCGGCCGCGATGCGTGCGCCGCCGGTGGCGGCGTCGGCCAGTGGACGGGCGCGCGCCATGAGGCTGTCGATGAAGCCGTCCATCGGCGAGCGCGATGCATCCCCGGATGCGGCCTGGGTCATCGGTCGGCCGGCGATCAGGTCGAGCGTCTGCGCGCCGAGCGCCTCCGGCAATGCGGCCATGCCGCCGCCGATGTCCAGCGCGTCGTCCAGCGGCGCGGCAGGCGGCGCGATGCGCGTGTCGAGTGCCGGCCCGTCAGTACCACCGCCGAGCTGGCGTGCGATCACCTTGGCCAGTCCCAGGCCTTCGCCATCGGTCAGAGACTTGGCCAGTCGCTGGTCGTAGAGGTCGCGGTAAAGCTGGTTTTCGCCCGGAAACAGTGCATCGCCGAAGCTCGCATCGCGCATGCTCTTGATCAGCTGCTGGGCGAACACGCCCTCGAACTCGCGCGCAGCCTTGTCGATGCGCGCGGCATCGGGCCGTTGCACCGGATTGAGCTCGACAGGGGCGGCGGCGATGCGCATGTCAGATGACCTCGAGCTCCGCGCGCAGCGCACCGGCCTGCTTGAGCGCTTCGAGAATGGCGATCAGGTCCCCGGGCGCCGCGCCGACCGCATTGACCGCGCGCACGATCTCGTCGAGCGACGAGCCGCCGGCGAAGCGGAACATCCGGCTGCCGTCCTGGTCCACCGAGACGTCCGAGCGCGGGGTGATGACCGAGTTGCCGCGTCCGAAGGCCTCGGGCTGGCTCACGTCCACGCTTTCGGTGATGGTCACGCTGAGCGAGCCGTGGGCGATCGCCGCCGGCAGCACGCGCACCTGCGCGCCCATGACCACGGTGCCGGTACGCGAATTGACGATCACCTTGGCAGGCGCGGTGCCGGGCGACAGCTCGACGTTCTCCACCTCGGCCAGGAAGCCGATGCGCGCGCCGGGGTCGAACGGGGCGCGCACGGCCACGGTGACCCCGTCCACGGCCCGCGCGGTGCCCGGGCCGAAACGCGCGTCGAGCGCGCGCACCATGTTGGAGACGGTGCTGAAGTCGGCGCGGTTGAGATTGAGGGTCAGCTCGCCGCTGTCGCCGAAACCACCGGCCACTTCGCGCTCGACCATCGCGCCGTTCGGAATCCGGCCCACGCTCGGCACGTTCACCGACACCCGCGAGCCGTCGCGACCCTGGGCGCCGAAGCCGCCCACCACCAGGCTGCCCTGGGCGATCGCATAGACCTGGCCGTCGGCGCCCTTGAGCGGCGCCATCAATAGGGTGCCGCCGCGCAGCGAGACCGCGTTGGCGATCGACGAGACGGTGATGTCGATGGTCTGGCCGGGCTTGGCGAACGGCGGCAGCTCGGCGTGGATCGCCACGGCGGCGACGTTCTTGAGCTGCGGGTTGACATTGGCCGGCACGGTCACGCCCAGCTCGTTGAGCATGTTGCGCAGGCTCTGCACGGTGAAGGGCGACTGGCTGGTGCGGTCGCCGCTGCCGTCCAGGCCGACGACCAGGCCGTAGCCGACCAGCGCATTGCCGCGCACGCCGCCCACCGACGCCAGATCCTTGACGCGCTCCTGCGCGTGCACGGGCGAGGCCAGCGTGGCGAGGGCCAGCAGAGCAAGCGGCAGCAGGCGGAGCAGGGAAGTACGCATGGCGGTCCGGTGGAAACTCAGTAGGGATACAGGCGCGAATGGAAGAACCGGCCGAGCCAGCCCATCGCGTTCGACTGGGCGATCGCGCCGCGGCCGCCATAGACGATGCGTGCATCGCCCACCCGGCTCGACATGACGGTGTTGTCCGGGCCGATGTCGGCCGGGCGCACGATGCCCTGTACCTGCACGAGCTCGTTGCCCTGGTTGAGGCGGATCTGCTTGCTGCCTTCCACGACCAGGTTGCCGTTGGGCAGGCGCTGGACGACGGTCACGGTCACGTTGCCCTGCAGGCGGTTGCTCTGCGCGCTGCGGCCGCTCGCGTCGAAATCGCGGCTGCCGCTCGCCGAGGCGCTGAGCACGTCGCGGCCGCCGATGGTGACGGGCGCGCCGAACACCTGGGGCACGCCGATGTCGATGCTGCTTTCCTTGCCCACCTGGGTGCTGGCATTGGTCTGGGCGTTGGTGTTCTCGATCAGCTGGATGGTCAGCAGATCGCCGACGTCACGCGCGCGGCGGTCGGCGAACAACGACATGCCGCTGCCGCCACCGGCCTGGTAGATCGCACCGGGCGAGGCCTGGGCGGGCAGGGCGACGACCGGCTGGATCGGCGCCATGGCCGGATAGGGGCGAACGTCACCGGCAGCGACGCAGCCTGCCAGCAGTGCGGACAGGGCCAGCACGGCGACACGGCGGAAGGAGTGGGCACGGGTCATCGCAGTGCTCAGACGTTGTTGTTGAGGTAGCCGAGCATCGAATCGGTCGTCGAGATCGCCTTGGCGTTCATCTCGTAGGCGCGCTGGGTTTCGATCATGCTCACCAGCTCCTCGACCACGTTGACGTTGCTGCCTTCCAGCGCGCCCTGCTCGAGCAGGCCCAGGCCGTTGAGCCCGGGCGTGCCGCTCTGCGCGGGGCCGGAGGCGGTGGTCTCGAGATACAGGTTCTCGCCGCGCGCCTGCAGGCCGGCGGGATTGATGAAGTCGGTGATGGTCAGCGAGCCGATCTCCAGCGCCTGGGCTTCACCGGCGATCTGCACGGTGATCGTGCCGTCCTTGCCGATGGTCACCGCCTGCGCGCCCTCGGGCACCTGGATGCCCGGCTGCACCGGAAAGCCGCTGCTGGTGACCAGTTCGCCCTGGGCATTGATCTGGAAGCTGCCGTCGCGGGTATAGGCCGGCGTGCCGTCGGGCATCAGCACCTCGAAGAAGCCGCGGCCGTTGACCATGACGTCGAGCGCGCGGCCGGTCTGCTGCGGGTTGCCCTGCTGGAAATCCTTGGACGTGGACACCACGCGCACGCCGGTGCCGAGCTGCAGGCCGGTCGGCAGCTGCGTCTGCGCGGAACTCGAGCCGCCGGGCTGGCGCACCTGCTGGTAGAGCAGGTCCTCGAAGTTGGCGCGGTCGCGCTTGAAGCCGGTGGTATTGGTATTGGCGAGATTGTTCGACACGACCGACATGCGCGTCTGCTGCGCATCCAGTCCGGTCTTCGCCACCCACAGCGCCTGGTTCATCGGTCCTTCCTCGGTGCGGGCGCCTGTGCGCCTGTCGGATATGCAGATGCAATCGGCGTGCCAGAAGCGCTCGGGTGGTTCGATCGCGGCCGCGAGACGGGACTTGGTGGGGATCTGCAGCCGGGCAGGCTCAGGCATTGCTGCGATGCTGGCCTCACGGGGCAACGTCGTGCCGATCGGCAAACGGGCGGCGCGCACCGCGGCTGACAGGGGCGTTGGGTTTCGGACGTCAACGACCGCGTAGGTGCACGCGGGCCCATGGGAAGGCAGCGAGCGCGCCGACCATTCGGACGGGTGGCGCAGATGGCACGCGGTCCGGCCGAAAACCATTCCGTCGGTGATCCGCACGGGTCTCCGGGAACGTCGCGGCGACGCGCGACGATCGCCCGGGGCAGGAGTCCGAGACGATCAGCCGCCCAGGCGCAACAGGCTGTTGGCGGACTGGGCGTTCTCGTCGCCGCGACTGATCAGCTTGACCTGCATCTCGAACTGGCGCTGCAGCTGGATCATCTGCACCAGCGCACCGGCCGCGTCGACATTGCTGGCCTCGAGGGTGCCGGTGGCCATGACCTCGCCCGGCGCCTGCGCGAACGGCTGCTCGGGCGTGGTGTTGCGCATCAGGCCATCGAGGCCGCGTGCCAGCCGGTCGGGCGCGGCTTCCACGACGCGCAGCCGGCCGATCACCGCCATCGTCTTCGGGCCTTCGCCGAGCGGGATGATCGAGACCGTGCCGTCATGACCGATGTCGAGCGCCTGATGGGGCGGCAGCGCGAACGGCTGACCGTTCTCGTCGACCAGCGGGTGACCGCCGCCGGTGACCAGCTGGCCGTTGGGGGTCAGCGACAGATTCCCGGCGCGGGTATAGGCCTCGCCCCCGTCCGGGGACTGCACGGCCAGCCAGCGGTCCGGGCGCATCGACACGTCGAGTGGATTGCCGGTCACGCGTTGCGCCCCGACGCGACTGTTGAAGCCCTGGTCGACATGCATCGCGTCGATGCGCGAGGCGTGCGTCCCGCCCGGTACCCGGTAGGACACCGTATTCGCCAGCGCCGCCTTGAAGCCGGCGGTGTCGGCATTCGCCAGGTTGTGCGAGGCCGTGCCCTGCGCCTGCAGCGTGGCGCGGGCGCCGGTCATCGCGACGTAGAGGGCCTTGTCCATGGGAGCGGGAAATCCGGATGCGGGAAGAAAGAACCGGACGCGCGGACCGGACGCCTAGGGAACGCCCGGTGCCGCGCGCCGGCTGGCTGGGGTCATCAACGGATGTTGATGACGGTCTGGGTGACCTGGTCCTGGGTCGAAATCATCTGCGCATTGGCCTGGAAGTTGCGCTGGGCCACGATCATGTTGACCAGCTGCTCGGTCAGGTCGACCGTCGACGACTCCAGCGCGCCGGCCTGGATCTGACCGAAGTCCGAACTGTCCGGCGCACCGGTGCGACCCGCGCCGGAGCTGTGGGTCTCGGCCCACACATTGTTGCCCTGGGGCTGCAGCCCCTGCGGGTTGACGAAGGTCGTCAGTGCGATCTGGCCCAGCGCGGCATCGGCGCCATTCGAATAGCGCGCGAACACCACGCCGTCGGCGGAGATGCTGATCTCGTTGAGCTTGCCGGCGGCGTAGCCGTCCTGACGCGTGTCGCGCAGCTGGAAGCGGTCGCCGTACTGGGTGGTCCCGGCCAGATCGAGATCCAGCTCCATCACGCCCGCGCCGTTGGCCGGGGTGAACGGGTCGAGGGCGATGCGGCCGTCGGGGGGCGTAAGCAGGGCACCGCTGTCGGAGAACTGCAGGGTAGTGGGTGCGCCCACGCTTTCGCCATCGACATAGCTGTGCACCTGCCATTCGTTCGGATTGGCGGTCTTGACCAGATAGGAGGTCTGCACATGGCCTACGCCCAGCGTATCGAAGACGGTGATGCCGCCGGTCGACGCGTTGTAGCTGTTGGGTTCGGCCGGGTCGAAGCTCGTCATCGTCGGCGGCTGCGCGGTGCCGGGCAGGGTGAACATCAGGTTGACGCGGCTGCTGGGGCGCGGCGGGCTGTCGGTGGTCAGCAACTGCAGATCACCCACCCGGCCGACATCGAAGCCCTCGCCGTCGGCACGGGGCTGGTAGACCTGCAGACGTGCGCCCTCGGGCGTGCCGACGAAGCCCTGCGCATCGGTCTGGAAGTTGCCGGCGCGGCTGTAGACGCGTGCGCCGTTCTTGTTGAGCGTGAAAAAGCCTTCGCCATCGACGGCCATGTCCAGGCTGCGCCCGGTGGGATCGATGTTGCCCTGCGAGAACTGCTGGGCCACGTTGCTGAGCTTCACGCCCGAGCCGATCGCATTGCGCGCCAGGCCGTAGGAGCTGTTGGAGAACAGGTCCGCAAACTCCGCACGCGATTCCTTGAAGCCCGTGGTGTTGACGTTGGCGATGTTGTTGGCGGTGACGTTGAGATTGGCGTTGGCCGCGTTGATGCCGGACAGCGAGGTATTGAAGCTCATGGCGGACTCCGTGAGGTCGTGCGCGAAAAAAGCGGGAAGGGGCGGGCGGCTCAGCCGACGCGCAGAACGTGGGCGAGCGGGGCGGTGCCGAGGCCTTCGAGGTCGAGGTAGAGCCCGTCCGAGCCCACCGAGACGCTCTGCACCTTGCCGCGCACGTAGGTGCCGAGGCTGGTCGCCGTCCCGGTCTCGGTGACGTGTCTGGCGGTGATGCCGTAGGCGCCGGGCGGCAGTTTTTCGCCGGCGGTATTGGTGCCGTCCCATTCGAACGCCACCTCGCCGGCGGCCTTGGCAGGCACGGTGAACTGGCGCACCGGCAAGCCGTTGGGGTCGGTGATTTCGAAGGTGACCATGCCCGACGAGGGCGCGGCCACGATGCCGCCGGCCTCGCCGCCATCGGGCAGTGCGAGCTTGGCGGACGGCAGCAGCACCTCGCGGCCGACCATCGTCGCGCCGCGCAGCAGCTGGTCGGTCGCCATCGAGCCGGCGAAACCATTGACGGTCGCGTTGAGGCCCTCGATGCCCTGCACGGTGGAGAACTGCGCCAGCTGGCCGAGGAACGCGCTGTTCTCCATCGGCTTGAGCGGGTCCTGGTGCTTGAGCTGTTCGGTCATCAGGCGCAGGAAATCGGCTTGGCCCAGGGACTCGGCCTTCTTGTCGGCGGCCTTCGGCGCGCCGGCAATGCCGAGGCTGCTGTAGATGTCGTTGGCGATCGTGCTCATCGGCGGATGCTCGGGGAATGGGGCGGAGGGCCTAGCGGCCCATCGTCAGGGTGGCCATCGCCAGTTCCTTGGCGGTATTGAGCATCTCCACGCCGGCCTGGTAGCTGCGCGAGGCGGAGATCATGTTGACCATCTGCGAGACCGGATCGACGTCCGGCGCGTAGACGTAGCCCTGTTCGTCGGCCAGCGGATGGCCCGGCTCGTAACGCTGGACCGGCGGGGTGTCGCGCTCGACGATGCCCGCCACCTGCACGTTGGTCAGCGACGGATCGCTGCCATGGGCGGTGGCCCGGAACACGGCCTCGAGCGGTCGGTAGACCTGATCGGGCGAGCCGGCGACCGAGTCGGCATTGGCCAGGTTGCTGGCCAGCGTACTCAGGCGCACCGACTGCGCCTGCAGGGCGGAGCCGGCGACGTCGAAGATCGGCAGATTGCTCATGGCTTACTGTCCCGTGATGGCGGTCAGGAGGGTGCGGACCTTCGACTCGAGGAAGCTCAGCGATGCGCGGTACTCGAGCGCGGCGCGGCCGTAGGCGGCCCGCTCTGCGTCGGGATCGACGGTATTGCCGTCGAGACTGCCCTGGCTGGCGATGCGCGCCATTTCGAAGGGTTGCAACGTGTCGAAGCCCGACAGCGGAATCCGGTTGCCCTGTTCGCGTGCCGTTGCGTTGCCCGCCTCGCGGACCCGCGCGGCGCTGGCGAGGGCGGCGTTGAAATCCAGGTCACGTGCCTGGTAGCCGGGAGTGTCCGCGTTCGCCAGATTGCTGGCGATCAGCTTCATGCGCTGCTCGCGCAACGGCAGAGCGTCGGCCTGCAGCCCGAGATAGGACGAGATCGGATTGGACATCGGCGCCTCCGGCAAACCTGTGCCGGGACAGCTGCAAGCGGCGTGCCAGAACGCGCTGCGGCGGGCACGAGGCGCGACCGGATTCGGACGTTGCGCGCGGATGCGCAGCGGCACGTAGCACGGCGGCAGGCCACGTCCACAGTCGCTGCGGCGGTTCGTCCGGTGCGTCGTCGCGACCCCGTTCGCGGCGGCTCCGCGCGCGTAGGGCGGGAGCCAGGCGTGCCGCGGTTCGGTCAGGCGACAGGTCCTGCGCCGGGCTGGCGCTGCCGGAGGCCTTGCCCGCCGGTGCTCAGGCGTTCGCGACCAGACGCCCGCCGGCGGCCTCGGCCACGGCGTTCAGGCGTTTGAGCACCTCGTCGGCCAGGTCGTGGGGGCTGTACTTGGCGACGAACGCGTCGGCGCCCACGCTCTGCACCATCGAGGTATTGAACACGCCCGACAAGGACGTGTGCAGCAGCACGAACAGGTCCGACAGGCCCGGGTGTCGACGGATTTCCGTCGTCAGCGTGTAGCCATCCATCGCCGGCATTTCGATGTCCGACACCACCAGGGCGTAGCGCTGCGACGGCGGCTCGCCGGCCGCGTGCAGCTGCAGGAGGTGGTCGAGCGCCTGGCGCCCGTCCGAGAGCAGGGTGACGCCGACGCCGAGCTGGTCGAGCACGCTGCGGATCTGCTGGCGCGCGACACGGGAGTCATCGACCACCAGTACCTGCATCGGCGGCGCGCCCTCGGGCAGCGCGTATTCGGAGGACAGGTCGGCGTCCATGCGTGCCTGGGAGATGTCCGCCAGCACGCTTTCCACGTCGATGACCTGGATCAGTTCGCCCTGGAAACGGGTCACCGCGGTCAGATATCCGCCATCGGCACCGAGATCGGGGGGCGGCAGGATGTCCTCGACCGCGATGTTGACGATGCGCTCGACGTCGCTGACCAGGAAACCCTGCACCGAGCGGTTGAACTCGGTCACCACCAGGTAGCCGGGCAGGTCGTCCTGGGCGCGCTCGGGATGGCCGATTCCCAGGCCGAGATCGAGCACGGGCACGCTGCGTCCGCGCACGTCGGCCACGCCGGCGAACTGCAACGGCAGGCCCGGTACCTGGAACAGGTTGGGCCGGCGCAGCACTTCCTGCACCTTGAACACGTTGACGCCAAAAACCTGGCGCCCGCCGAGGCGGAACAGCAGCAGCGCCAGCCGGTTGTGGCCGGCGAGACGGGTGCGTTGGTCGATGCGGTCGAGCAGATCCTGCGACATGGTCCCGGTATCGGCGCCACGGCCGCGCACTTGAGGGTGGCCCGATCAACCGCCGCGCGGTCCGCCCGTCGCGGCGTGCGGCAAGCCGCCCGGCACGGGACTTGCACCAGTGCCGGCATCCCGTACCGGACCGCCCCATGCTCCTTCCGCTGCCCACCCTCATTGCATGGCGCCGACTGGCAGTCCGCCTCGCCGTGGGCGCGCTGCTCGCGGCCTGGGGCGCCAGCGCCGTGGCCAATCCCTTCCAGCCGGTGGAATCGATCCGCGCCGCCGCGCTGTCGACCGCGGAAGCGGGCGAAGAGGCGGACGCGAGCCTCGACCCGGCGCTGCGGATGCCGCGCTGCGCGCAAGCGCTGCAGGCCCGGCGGACCGGCGCCGCCACCGTGGAAGTGGCCTGCCCGGAAGGCTGGCGTCTGTTCGTGCCGCTGCGCGTGCGCCGCCAGCAGAGCGTCCTGGTGCTGTCGCGCAGCGTCGCTGCAGGCGAGGCGATCACGGCCGATACCTTCATGACCCAGCAGCGCGATGCCACCCGCATCGCCGGCGCGGCGATCGCCGATCCGGCAGAAGCGATCGGCCGCAGCGCCCGGCGCACCCTGGTGGCCGGCAGCGTGCTGACCGCTGGAGACCTGGTGACGCCGCGCCTGGTGCGGCGGGGCGATACCATCGCCCTGGTGTCGAGCCAGGGCGGGATCGAAGTGCGGATGGCGGGGCGGGCGCTGGCCGATGCCGGGGTTCGCGAGCGCGTCAGCGTCGAGAACCTCAGCTCGCGCAGAGTGGTGCAGGGAACCGTCGACGAGGCCGGCGACGTGCGGGTCGGGCGTTGAAGCCGTGGTCACATTGCCCCTCAAGCTTCTCCCGATCCGGCCGATACCGGCCATGACCCCATACAAGACCCTCGTGTCAGGAGCTCCGACATGACCAACAGGATCGAAGGCACCGCCGCCCCCGTGAGTCGCGCCCTGGCTGCCGTCGGCACCGCCCAGGCCGGCCGCGCAGGCGAGTCGCGCGCCAGGCCGATCGAGGCTGCCGCCGCCGCGGACAGCCTGCGCCTGACCGGCGAAGCCACCGGGCTGCAGACCCTCCAGCGCGACCTCGCCACGAAGCCCGCATTCGACGAAGCCCGCGTCCAGGCCCTGCGCGAGTCGATCGCGTCGGGCAGCTACAAGGTCGATGCCGAGGCCATCGCCTCGCGCATGCTCGACCTGGACGCCCGGCTGGCCGGCTGATGTCCGACCCTCAGGCCAGCCTGGAACGTCTCGCGGCCGCGCTGTCGGCCGAGCGCGAGGCGCTGATCGGTCACGACGTGGACGCGCTGATGCGCTCCACGCGCGACAAGATCGTCGCCCTGCGCGAGCTGGAAACCTATCCCAGCGGCGAACTGTCGGGCCCGCTTGCCGAACTGGCCGAGTTCAACCGGGCCAACGGCGCGCTGCTGGCGCGGCGCCGGCGCGAGGTCAACTGGGCCTTGCGCCACCTCGGGCGGATGGAAAGCGCCCCGGCCTACGACGCCAGCGGCCGGGCCGAGACTGCCCGCCGTCCGCGCGAGCTGGCGGTCGCCTGAGCCCGGCTTAGAATCGTGGGCCCCCTCCAACGGGTCTACGCCGTGCCGCCGCTTTCCCCGCTGTCCGCTCCCCCGGCCCCGTTGGCCGCCATTGCCCTGTCCCGCGTCGACGAGGGCGTCTGCCTGCACGAGGCGGACGGCCGCCTGATCTATGCGAACCCTGCGGCCGAGGCGATGCTGCGCGCGCACCCGGTCTGGGTCGACGCCTGCGGACGTCTCGATCGCCTGGTGCCACTGCAGGCGGCACGCGACGCCCGCGCGCATGGCAGCTGGGCGGACAGCATCGTCCTGCCGGCCACGACGCTCGAGGTCCGGCTGTACTGGCTGGGGGCCGAAGCGGGCCGCTTTCTTCTGCTCCTGCGCAGCGACGCGCAGCCAGGCAACGGCGATGACGGCGAGCTCCAGCAGCGCCACGAGGAACTCAACGTCCGCTTCAATGCCGCGCAGGAACAACTGCTGCAGTCCGAGAAGCTCGCCTCGATCGGCCAGCTGGCCGCTGGCGTGGCGCACGAGATCAACAATCCGATCGGCTATGTCCACTCGAACCTGGGAAGCCTCCAGGAATACGTGGGCAATCTGTTCGCGCTGATCGACGTCTACGAACGCGCGATGCGCGCGCACGACCCGCTTTCGATGCGGGCCGAGATCGACGACACGCGCGAGCGTCTGGACGTCGATTTCATCAGCCGCGACCTGCCGCAGCTGCTGACCGAGTCGCGCCAGGGCATCGAGCGGGTGACCGCGATCGTCCGCGACCTGCGCGACTTCTCGCGCTCGGACCGCGAACACGCCTGGCGGCTGGCCGATCTGCATGCAGGGCTGGATTCGACGATCAACATCGTCTGGAACGAGCTGCGTTACAAGGCCAGGCTCGAGAAGGACTACGGCACGCTGCCGATGATCGAATGCCTGCAGTCGGAGTTGAACCAGGTCTTCATGAACCTGCTGCTCAATGCCGGCCAGGCCATCGATGGCGAGGGCGTGATCAGCGTGCGGACCGGGCACGAACCGGGGCAGGTGTGGGTGGAGATCGGCGACACCGGCAACGGCATTCCGCCCGAAGTCCTGCAGCGCATCTTCGACCCGTTCTTCACCACCAAACCGGTGGGCAAGGGCACCGGTTTGGGCCTGTCGATCTCCTACGGGATCGTGGCCAAGCACCACGGGCGCATCGAGGTCGAGAGCACGCCGCAGGCCGGCAGCCGGTTCCGGGTGATCCTGCCGGTGCGCCAGCCGCAGCCGGTGGAGGGCTGACTTACTCCGGCTCGCGGACGCGCTGGGCTTCGTACGTGCGGAAGGCCTGGCGGATGTGTTCGCGCAGCTTGTTGTCGTCCCAGGGCTTGGTCAGGAAGCGGTAGATGGCGCCGCGGTTGATGGCGTCGGTCACGGTGGCCAGGTCGGTATATCCCGACAGGACGAGGCGGATCGTGTCGGGATAGAGCATCTTGACCCGACCGAGGAACTCGGTGCCGTCCATCTCCTGCATCCGCTGGTCCGACAGGATGACCTGGACCTGGTTGGTGGCCAGCAGACCGAAGGCATCGCGCACGTTGCCGGCTGCGAGGATGCGGTAGCCGTCGCGGCGGAACAGCCGCACCAGCGAACGCAGCACGTTCTGCTCGTCGTCGACCAGCAACAGCGTGCGGTCGGACTGGGTGGCGGTGAAGAGTTCGGGCCTCAGGTAACGGCGACGAAGTGCCTGGCCCGCGGCGTCGGCGCTCATCGGCTCGCCGAACAGGTAGCCCTGGAAATAGTCACAGTCCGCGCGGCGCAGGAAGCCCAGCTGCGCCTCGCTCTCCACGCCATTGGCGATGACCTTCATGCCGAGCTGGTGGCCCATTGCGATGAGCGCGCGCACGATGGCCGTCTCGCGGCTGCCGGCGGGTGCGGCGCTGATGAAGCTGCGGTCGATCTTGAGGATGTCGGCGGGGTAGCGCACGAGCGCGCCGAGACTGGCGTCACCGGTCCCGAAGTTGTCGAGGGTGACGGCGATGCCCTCGTGGCGCAGCGCCGACACGGTGCGATAGACCACGTCGGTGCTGTTCTGGGTGAGCACGCGTTCGTTGAGTTCCAGCACGATCGACGACATCGGCAGGCCGGCATGCTGCATGCGCGCAAGCAAGCGGTCGACGAAATCCGGCTGCAGCAGCTGCTGGGTCGTCACGTTGACGCCGACGAAGAAGTCGTCGAAGCCCTGTTCGCGCCAGGCGCGCACCTGCACGATGACCCGCTCGAGCATCCAGTCGCCGATCTTCAGGATCAGCCCGATACGTTCGGCGGTGGGCAGGAAGCGTTCGGGCAGCAGCGGGCCCAGCACCGGCGACTGCCAGCGGACCAGTGCCTCCATGCCGATCACGCGTCCGTCGCGGGCGCTGATCTTGGGCTGGTAGCGCAGCCGGAACTCGCCGTTGGGCAGGGCGTCGACGATCTGCCTGGCGATCGTGCTTTCGCTCTGCGTGCGTTCGTGGACGCCGGTGGCGTGCAGCTGCACCGGCTCGTCGACGGTTTCCGATGCCCGGCGCACGGCCGTTTCCGCCAGTTGCAGCAACATCGAGGGGTCGTCGCCATGGTGCGGGCAGAGACTGATGCCGATCTTGGCCTCGAGGAACAGCGTGTAGGGCAGCACTTCCAGCGGGCGCTCGATCTCGGCGATCAGTTCGAGGGCCAGCGTCTGTGCCGCCTGGGCATCGGCGCCGGCCTGTGAGACAGCCACGATGAACTCGTCGCTGCCATGCCGCCACGCCTGGCCGCGGCCCGCCACCCGGTCCTGCAGCCGCTGGCCCACGGCGTCGAGCGCGGCGTCGCCTACATCCACGCCCATGTTCTGGTTGACCGAGGCGAAGTGTTCGATGTCGACATGCAGCAGGACCAGCGGGACGCCGGAAATCCCGGCGTCCCGGATCATCCCCACCAGTACGGGATGCGCTGCGCCGAGCCGGGGTGTCGGAGGGGTGGGAACGGCATCGGGCATGTGCATCGATCGATTCTAGCCGCCGGCGTGCGGATCGGGCGGCGTTGTCGATGCCCCGGCATAGGGGAGCCAGGCTTCGATCCGCGTGCCGTTGCCCGGCCGCGACTCCACGTCGAACCGGCCCCCGATCATGTGCGCACGCTCGCGCATGATCACCAGGCCGAGGCCACGCGCCGCGCCGGGGAGGAATCCCGCGCCGTCGTCCTCCACGCACAGGTGCAGGCCTTCGCCGTCGTCACGCAGCGACAGGGCGACCCGGCTGGCGCCGGCATGGCGCATGATGTTCGTCAGGGCCTCCTGGGCGATGCGGAAGCAGGCCTGTTCGACCGCAGCGTCGGGCCGGCGGGGCAGGGGGTCGATCTGCAGCGCGGGAACCAGGCCCGCGCCGCGCAGCAGGCGCTCGGCATGCCAGCGAAGCGCGGCCTCCAGGCCCAGCGCATCGAGTTGCGGCGGGCGCAGCAGGATCGAGATATCGCGCAGCCGCTCTAGGGTCGCGTCGGCCAGCACGAGAATGTCGCCAAGGTCGTCGCGCCGACGATGCTCGTCGGATTCGTCGAGCGCGCTGAGCGCCGCCATCTTCATCGCCGTGACGGACTGTCCGATGTCGTCATGCAGCTCGCGCGAGATCGCACGGCGCTCGTCCTCCTGCACCGTGAACACACGCGCGGCCAGTGCCTGCAGCTCGCGGTTGCCACGGGCCAGTTCGTCGCGCATGCGCTCCACCTCTGTCAGGTCGCGCACGACGAGCAGCGTGCACGGGCGACCGTCCAGGCCGACCTGCGCACAGGTGAGTGCGGCCTCGAACCGCGAGCCGTCGCGGCGACACATGCGCAGCGATGGCGGTGGTGCGTCCCCCGCGCCGGCCGGGGTCGTCAGCCAGCCCAGGAATGCTTCGCGTGTGCCGTCGCTCACCAGGCGACCGGCATGCATGCCGCACAGCCCGCCGGGGGGATGGCCGAAGATCGCCTCTGCGGCCGGATTGGCGTGGACGATCCGGTCCTCTACCAGCAGCAAGATCCCATCGGGAAGCAGGCGCATGAGTTCGCGAAATTCGCCTGCTGCCGTGTGCACGGCGGTCAGGGGGTCGGCCATGCGCTCGACAGCGCGGCCACGATGGGTCGGATCGGGGGCAGTGGGTCCGGACGCCATTTCCGGCGCATCTCCTTCCATGCATGTGGCCCCGGAGTCTAACGCCCGCGCGCGCAGTGGCGGCTCAACTTCAGTGCGCCGGCGCCGCTAACACTCGGGACGCCCCGCCGCTTCCGCGGACGAGGCCACAGATGGAGCGACCGCAGCGCGATGGAACCCGGCCTCATTTCCAGCCTCCTCGACCATCCGGTCTCGGATGGCGTGCTGCTGCTCGACCGGGGCGGGCGCTGCATTGCGGCCAACCCCGCGGCTCGCCGGCGCGGCCTGGACCGGCTGGTCGAGCGGCATGCGGCGTCGCTGGCGGGGCTGTACGCACGCCTGCTCGACGGTGTGGACGAGCTGCCCTGCGAACTGCCCGATACCGGCATGCCGCTGCGCGGCCTGCTGCGGGCGGTGCAGGTCGACGACAGCGGGCCGCTGGCGTTCTCGCTGAGCGTGCGCCTGTCGGAGGATCTGGATGACTGGCTGGAAGCCGCCGAGTCGGGCGGGCACGCGTTGTGGGTGTGGGAGCTGCGGCATGACCAGATGCGCGGGTCGGCGGCCTGGATCCAATGGGTGGGTCGCGCGGGACACGACGCGCCTCTGCCATTCGACGCGGTGGAGCAGCGCATCCATCCCGACGACCGCGGCCCCAGGCGTACTGCCCTGGGCGCCTATCTCGAAGGCGCCCTCGCGCAGTACCTGTGTGAGTACCGATGCCTTCGCGAGGACGGTGACTGGCGCTGGGTGCGCGACAGCGGACAGGTCACCGCACGCGATGCGCAGGGCCGTCCATCGAAGGTCGCCGGAACGCTGACCTGCATCGATCACCAGAAGCGTCTCGAGCACACGCTGCGCGAGCAACGCGGCCTGGTCGAGGACACCCAGCGCCTGGCGGGCATGGGCAGCTGGCAATGGGCCATCGATGACGATCGCGTCTCCTGCGCGCCGCAACTGCGCGCCCTGCTCGACATCGAGGAGGGCGCCGGGCTGCGCAACTGGCTGCGGCGCTGTCGACGGGCGGAGTTCCCCGTGCTGCGCCGCGCGTGGCGCGAACTGCGCGACCGCACCGAGCCGGCGCACTTCGAGCTCACCCTGTCCGGCAAGGGCGCGGCCAACGTCCTGCAGATATGGGCTTCGCCGCAATGCGACGGGAATGGCCGGCCGCTTACGGTACTGGCCCAGGTGCAGGATGTGACCCGCCAGCGCCAGAGTGATGCCGAAGCCCGTCGGCGCGGCGCGCTGCTGCGCCGAGTTGCCGAGCTCGGCCGGATCGGCGGCTGCGAGATCGACGCAGAGACACGCACGCTGCACTGGACCGGAGAGTGTGCCGGGCTGCACGGGCGGGAAGGGCAGTCGCTTCCGCTCGACGATCTGCTGAGGCACTACACCACCGAATCCCGCGAGGCCCTGCAGGCGGCGATGAGCCGGGTCGCATCGGGCGCGCCCGCGGCATCGATCGAACTATGTTTCTACCGCCCGGACGGGGCGCAGGTCTGGACCCAGGCGGTGGTCGATTTCGTCCGCGAGCCGGGTCTACCGCCGCGTTACCTGGTGCTGTTCCGGGATATCTCGGGCGAACGTGCGGCCAGCGAGCGCATCGAGCAGCTGGCCCACTACGATGCGCTCACCGGACTGCCCAACCGCACCCGTCTGCGTCAGGACGTGGATTCGGCATTGAGCCAGGGCGGATCGCTGTGCCAGGCGCTGCTGCTCCTCGATATCTCCGGTTTCGGCGGAATCAACGAGGCCCATGGCCATGCCGCCGGTGATCTCGTGCTCAAGGCGGTCGCGGCCCGGCTGCACATGCTGGTGGACGCCGGCGACGTGTTCGGGCGCATCGGCGCCGACGAGTTCGTGGTGCTGCTGCAGCAGGGCGCCAGTCGCCAGGAGGTGACGCTTGCCGCCCAACGCATCGTCAACGGCCTGTCCGACCCCGTGCCCGCTGCCGGCGAGCTACTGCGCTTCGGGATCAGCGCCGGGATCGCGGTGCGTCCGCCGGGCGTGGGCTTCGATGAGCTGCTGCGCGCCGCCGGCGTGGCCCTGCATGGTGCCCGCCGCGAAGGGCGCAACCACATCGAGTTCTACAGCCCCACGGCGTGGCTGCAGGCCCGGCGCCGCCTGGAGATCGAGCATGCGCTGCGCGGCGCGCTCGAGCAGGAGGAGTTCTCGCTGGCTTACCAGCCGCTGATCGATCTGGCCGACGGCGGCGTCTGCGGCATGGAGGCGCTTCTGCGCTGGCACCATCCGGAGCTTGGACCCTGCGCGCCGGGCGAGTTCATCGAAATCGCCGAGGCGACAGGCGACATCGTCGCGATCGGCGAATGGGTCCTGCGCGAGGCCTGCCGGCAGGCCGCCGCATGGGATGCGTCGGGCCTGCGCTTTGGCCGCATGTCGGTCAATGTCTCGGCCGTGCAACTGCGCGATCCCGGGTTCACCCAGCGCGTCCTGCTGGCGTGCGCCGACACGGGATGGTCCACCGCCCGGCTCGAACTGGAGATCACCGAGTCCGCCTTGCTGCTCGATACCGACGCCTTGTGGGAGTGCTTCGGCGCATTGCAGAGCGCTGGCGTTGCCCTGGCCGTGGACGATTTCGGCACCGGATTCTCGAGCCTCAGCTACCTGAGCCGTTTTCCGGTAGGGCGGCTGAAGATCGACCGGAGCTTCATTGCCGGCCTGGCGGCATCCGACGGGACGGGGCGGGCGGTGGAAGTGACGCGCGCGATCATCCAGCTCGGCAAGGCGCTGCGCATGCAGGTGCTGGCCGAAGGGGTCGAGTCGAACGAGGACGAACGGCTGCTGCGCGAATACGGGTGCGACGAGGTGCAGGGCTATCTGCATTCCAGGCCGCTGGCTCCGCGGGAGATGGTGCGCTGGCTGCAGGCTCGCGCGCTGAGCGCCGATCATGTCGAGCCGGTCCACGCGTCCATGGGCTGAACCGCGGCGGCTGGTGCTCGGGCTGCTGCATCGATGAAGCTGCAGCGCCGGACATGCGCGCTGCAGGACACGACCGTTCCGTAGCGGCCTCGCCGCCCAGACCGCGCGCCACGCGTGGTGAGTCCGGCTCCTGCCAGCTGCGATCGCACGCCCGCATTCCCGGCGCCGCGATGGGGCACATCTTGGACAATCAAACGGACTTGAACGCTCGCGTGGTCGCCCCCGCTGCACGGATCCGCCGCGCGCTGCCCAGCGCGGCGCGGCGGGCGTAAGGCTGCGTCTCAGCCCCGCAGAACCCGCCGGCATCGTCATGCGCGTCGTGGACAAGGGGGCGTGTTGCACAGCGCGCCGCGCCTGTATGGCGAGCGTCGGCGTCGTTGCGTAACCGACGCAGCCCGTCGGAAACGGCGAGCGGGGTCCCGCCCAGAAAGCGCGGCCGGTCGGCAAGCGCCCTGCTGCGACCGGACAAGTCCCGATCCTCCGTGGGCGATGCACCGTCATCGAGGCAAGAACTGGGCACGAGCGGCGACGAGGCGGCCGCGCCTTCCTGGCCCGTTGGCTGAGTCCTGCCCGGTTCTCCCGGATGTGCGGCGGTCATGTGGCGCGCGCGCCCCACGACCCGATCGGTCGAGCGCAGGCGCGTCAATGCGCTGCGGAGGTCCGCCAGTACGTATATGCGCGCAACTGCTGTCGCGGTGCAGGGACCTGATCGACCGTCGCCCGCGTGCATCCCGCGTGCGACTACGCACTCCGCCGCTCAGAACCCGGCGGCGAGATCCCAGGCAATCACCGACTCGACCGGGTCGAGTGCGGGCGCGTGATGCCCGTCCGGCGCTGCCGGGCCGAGCAGCGTCTGCAGTTCCTGGCGGCCCGCGAGTTCCAACCGCTCGAGCAGGTCGCCGCCTATCCGCTGCACCTTATCGGGCCCGGAGGGCGGCAACGCGCATGCCCCGGACAGGGCCGGGGCGTGCGGGTCGATCCAGCCGGGGCTCGGAAGGTCCAAGTTCGGGCTTCGGTCAGAACAGCTCGACCGTACCGGCACCCAGCGAATCCTGAGTCACCGGCTTGTGCGGCGGTCGCTCCCAGGTCGTGCGCAGTTCGCGCAGGCGCTGTCCGATCCGCTGCAGGGCCTTGGTGAGCTCCTCGTCGAAGACGCCGCCGTTACGGCGCAGCAGGTCCTGCAGCTCGATCGCCTCACGGTTGATCGCGTTGAGGCGTTCGAGGTGGGTGTGCACGCCGCCCAGCGCCTGCGTGGCGATGTCCTCGAACTGCAGCGCGCGTACGGCCTCGCTGACGCTCGCGTCGATCGCGCGACCGCACTCGGAGATCTCGCGCATGCCGTCGCCGAGCGAGCGGTTGATGGTGGCGACCTGTTCGAGCATGCCGGCCGCTTCGGTCCTAGCTTCGCGTGAGCGGTCGAGGTCGCGCGAGGCCATGCCCGAAACGGTGTCGCGGACCTTGGCGATCGATTCCTTCGAGGAATGCGCCAGCTTGCGGATCTGCTCGTTGAACGCAGTGGAGCGTTCGGACAGGTTGCGGACCTCATCGGCAACCACGGCGAAGCCGCGACCCGCTTCGCCTGCGCGCGCCGCTTCGATCGCCGCGTTGAGGGCCAGCAGGTTGGTCTGGTCGGCGATCGACTTCACGTCCTCGAGCAGGGCGAAGATGCCGTCCAGATGTCCGGCCATCTCGTCGATGTGGGTAACGGTCACGCCGCTCTGGCCGCTGACCTGCTCCAGCGCCTCGACCAGCTGCTCCATGCGCTGGCTGGCGTGCTGGGCAAAGCGCGCGACGTCCGCCCCGCCCATGCCGTCCTGGTCACCGGCTCGGTCGAGCAGCCGGCTCATCGCCTGGGCCTGCTGGCGCGACTTGCGGTTCATCGCATCGAAGCTGCTGCCAAGGCCGCTGACCGCCTGGCGGATCAGCTCGCGGGCGCGTTCGACCTCCACGCGGGAGCCCTCGATTTCCGCGCCGACGAACTGGCGCAGTTCACCGAGCAGGTCGTCCTGCTCCTTCATCGCGCGGGAGTGCTCGGCAGTCGGGCGGGCGTCACGGAGCGCCAGCCAGCCGGCGGTCACCAGCCAGCTGGCGGTCAGGGTGATCAGGATCGCCCAGCGCACCGGCGCCGCCCAATCGAGGACGAACGCAAGCGGCAGCAGCAGGGTCAGGGCTAGGGGCGCGGCGAGGCGGATCAGGATGCGTGCGTACATGGGCGGTCTCAGGGGGTTCCTACATCCCCGGTATCGGCACCCATGTGCGCGGCTTTAGCTTGGTCAGCGAGATCGCGCGCCCTTGGTGATGTATCCGCGTCGCGGCTTCAGATCGCCGCGAGCATCTGCTGACGGCGCAGCAGGAAGTCCCACAGGCTGCCGCCCATCTGCCTCCAGAGGACTGCGGAGCGCAACGAGGCCAGCAGCACCGCCCGGATCTCGGCGACGACATTGGCTTGCCCCAGGTAATGCGGGTTGCCCTGGACCATCACTTTCGGGCGCAGGTGGCTGACGGTGTCGGCATACAGCGCGCCGAGCGCCGCCAGCACCTCGGGGTGCGTGTGCCCCAGTTGCTCGGCCTTGGGCTTGATCTCGAGAATGCCGTGATGGACCTCGCCGCTGACCGTCGCGTCCTGCATGAAGCGGCGTTCGAGCTGCACTACCGCCAGGCCGAGCTTGGGCAGCACCGGATCGCTGCCCTGGTTGCTGAAATAGTCGCGCAGCAGTACCAGGCCCGGCACCACCGCATCGCGGCCGCCATAGACGGCTTCAGGCGATTCGGCATCGATGCGGAACACGCTGTCGAGCGCGGTCGAAAGCACCGCGGCGTCGGCCTGGCCGGTTTCGGCGATGCGCCGGACCTGCTTGAGCGCCTGGGCCATGCCGGCGAGCGCAAGCACACGTTGTTCCATCATGCCGCCACCTCGCGGGCGCGCAGTTCCAGCGGCGCGTCGGTACGCGCGATGATCGCGCCGCCCAGGCACACGTCGCCGTCATAGAGCACCACGGACTGGCCGGGTGTAACCGCGCGTTGAGGGCGGTCGAACCGCACGTCGAGCCGGCCGGTGTTCTCGTCGATGGTCACTTCGCAGGATTCCTCGTGTTGCCGGTAGCGGGTCTGGGCGGTGCAGCGGAAACGCTGCGCCGGCGGATCGCCACCGATCCAGTGTGCGGGTTCGCTGGTCAGGTGCGACGACAGCAGGTACGGCGTGTCGGCGCCCTGGGCGACGTAGAGCACATTGTCGCCCACATCCTTGCCGACGACGTACCAGGGCGCCGCCTCGAAGCCGCGAACGCCGCCGATCTGCAGGCCTTCGCGCTGGCCAAGGGTGAAATAGAACACGCCCGGATGCGTGCCCACCGTGCGGCCGTCGGGTGTGCGCATCTCGCCTTCGCGGGCCGGCAGGTACTGGCCAAGAAACGTACGGAAATCGCGTTCGCCGATGAAGCAGATACCGGTCGAGTCCTTCTTCTCCGCCGTCGGCAGGCCTGCCGCACGGGCGAGGGCACGCACGTCGGTCTTGGGCAGTCCCCCGAGCGGGAACAGGGTCGCCGCGAGCTGCCGCTGGCCGAGCTGGTGCAGGAAGTAGCTCTGGTCCTTGTTGCGATCGAGCGCTCTCAGCAACCGCCAGCGGCCTCCCTCGTGGTCGACGCGCGCGTAATGGCCGGTCGCGATCCGCGCCGCGCCCAGCGCATGCGCCGCATCCAGGAAGTGCTTGAACTTGATCTCGCGGTTGCACAGCACGTCGGGATTGGGCGTGCGGCCGGCGGCATATTCGGCGATGAAATGCTCGAACACGCCGCCCCAGTACTCGCCGGAGAAATCACGGAAATGGATCGGAATGCCCAGACGACCCGACACCGCGACCGCATCGCGACGGTCCGCCTCGGCCCGGCATTCGCCACTGCCGTCGTCGGCCCAGTTCTGCATGAACAGCCCGGCGAGCGGCGTGCCGGCGTCGCGCAGCAGCAACGCCGCCACCGACGAGTCCACGCCGCCGGACATGCCGACGATGATGTCCGGTGTGCTCATGTGATGTGGCGGACCAGCGACAGCGGATGGCGCTGGCCACCGAGACAGTCCGCCACCGCCTGCCAGACCAGCGGGCTGCGGTGCCGGTGACGCTCGGCCTGCAGCGCGGCCGGCGTGAACCAGGTTGCCTTCTCGATGCCCTCGTCGAGCGTGCGTGCCGGATCGTGCGCGAGCGGGCGCGCGGCGAACGCGAACCGCAGGAAGTGTCGGCCCTCCGGTTCACCAGGACGCGGAGCGGACGTCCACAGATAACTGCCGACGAAAGCGGTCAGTTCCACAGTCCAGCCCGACTCTTCGAGCGTCTCGCGCACCGCGGCCTCGAGCAGGGATTCGCCCGGCTCCAGGTGGCCGGCCGGCTGGTTGATGACCAGGCGCCCGTCCACGCGCTCCTCGACGCAAAGCACGCGGCCGCCATCCATGACCACGGTGGCGACCGTGACATCGGGCTGCCAGAAACGCGGATCGGCCGACACTGCCATCACATCGCGTCCCCGCCGGTGAGTTGCAGTTCCATATCGTCGGCGAGCTGCGCAGCGATCTCCAGCGCCTGCTCGATCCGGGTGCCGTCTGCATCGTCGTGCAGCTTGATGACGTAGAACAGCGTCTCGCCGGCGATCTCCCAGCCCCCGAGGATGTTGCGCTGGCTCTCGCGCAGCAGCATGTCCGCCTGGCTGGCGCTGAAGCCGCCCGCCGGAACCGGCGCGGCCGGCGAGAACACCTCGCGCACCGAGGTGTCGCCGAGCGCGTGGGCGCTGCCGCTGACGAAGGCGATCTGCGAGCGGTCCTCCTGCTGCCAGGCGAACACGACCCGGAAATCTCCGTCCTCGTCGCGCTCGTAGCGCACGCCCTGTGCATCGAGTCGCTGGGCCAAGGTGTCACCTGGCGCTGCGGGCGGCGTTTCGGCAGCGGCCAGCGGCGACAGGGCCAGCAGGCAGGCGAGCGAGGCCGGGCGGGAGGCCCGCAACAGTCGGCTGGGATGCATCGAGGCACCGGTATCGGGGGGAGTGCCGGCCATTCTGACGGTCGGGGTCCGGGGCGTCCATCGCCGCCCCGGCGGTATAATCGGCGCATGAGTCGCAGACCCGAACACGAAGACGCGCACGGCACGGCCGTCGCCGCAAGTCGCCCCGACGTGGCGCCGCCGCCGCTCTATTCAGTGCTGCTGCTTAACGATGACTACACGCCGATGGACTTCGTCGTCGAGATCCTGGTGCGGTTCTTCGCCCTGGATCTCGAGCGGGCGACCCAGGTGATGCTGCATGTCCACACGCGCGGCCGCGGCGTCTGCGGTGTGTACAGTCGCGAGGTGGCCGAGTCCAAGGTCGCCCAGGTGAACGAATACGCGCGCCTCAATCTTCATCCCTTGCTCTGCACAATGGAAAAGGCCTAATAAGGCCTACGGGGGGCAGGGTTTGATTGCCGGATTCGGGCCCCATCTAGGGTGTCAGTGAAGCCGGAGGCGTCCGCCCCATGTTCAGCAAAGATCTCGAATTCACCATCGGCCAGTGCTACAAGCGCGCCCGCGAGGCCCGCGACGAGTACATGACGGTCGAACACCTGTTGCTGGCGCTGCTCGAGAACCCGTCCGCGGAGGCCGTGCTCAAGGCCACCGGCGCCGATTTCGAGCGCCTGCGCAGCGACCTGGAACAGGCCATCCTGACGTCGGTCACCAAGCTGGCCGAGGACGACACGCGCGACACCCAGCCCACGCTGGGGTTCCAGCGCGTGCTCCAGCGGGCGGTCTACCACGTGCAGTCCTCGGGCAAGAAGGAAGTCAGCGGCGCGAACGTGCTGGTGGCGATCTTCGGCGAGAAGGACTCGCACGCGGTCTACTACCTCAACCAGCAGGACGTCACCCGTCTGGATGTCGTCAACTACCTCTCGCACGGCATCGCCAAGACCGGCGGCGACGAGCCGGAGGGCACCCCTGACGACGCCGCCCAGGGACGCGACTCCGACGGCGAGGGCAAGGGCGATGCGCTGGCCGAGTTCGCGAGCGATCTCAACGCCGCCGCGCGCGAGGGCCGCATCGATCCGCTGGTCGGCCGCGCCGAGGAAGTCGAGCGGACGATCCAGGTCCTGTGCCGCCGCCGCAAGAACAATCCGCTCTATGTCGGCGAGGCGGGCGTGGGCAAGACCGCGATTGCCGAGGGGCTGGCCAAGCGCATCGTCGATGGCGAGGTGCCCGAGGTGCTCAGCGAGGCAACGATCTACGCGCTCGATCTCGGCGCGCTGGTCGCGGGGACCAAGTACCGCGGTGATTTCGAGAAGCGCCTCAAGGCGGTACTCGCGGCGATCAAGAAACATCCCGGCGCGATCCTGTTCATCGACGAGATCCACACCATCATCGGTGCCGGTTCGGCGTCGGGCGGCACCATGGACGCGTCCAATCTGATCAAGCCGGCACTGTCGGCGGGCGAGCTGCGCTGCATCGGCTCGACGACGTTCCAGGAATACCGCGGCATCTTCGAGAAGGATCGCGCGCTCGCGCGGCGTTTCCAGAAGATCGACATCGTCGAGCCGACCGTCAGCGAGACCTTCCAGATCCTGCAGGGACTCAAGCCCCGCTACGAGGCGCATCACGACGTGACCTACGCCGACGAGGCGCTGCAGGCTGCGGTCGACCTGTCGGTCAAACACATCGCCGACCGGTTGCTGCCGGACAAGGCCATCGACGTCATCGACGAGGCGGGGGCGCGTCAGCGCCTGCTGCCGGAGGGCGTGCGCAAGGCGTTGATCGACGTCGAGGAGGTCGAGACGATCGTCGCGAAGATGGCGCGCATTCCCGCCAAGCAGGTCAGCGCCACCGACAAGGACGTGCTCGAGCATCTCGAGCGCAACCTCAAGATGGTGATCTTCGGCCAGGATCCTGCGATCGAACTGATGACCTCGGCCATCAAGCTCGCACGCTCCGGTCTGGGCAGTCCGGACAAGCCGATCGGCAACTTCCTCTTCGCCGGCCCCACCGGCGTCGGCAAGACCGAGGTCACACGCCAGCTCGCCCTGCAGCTGGGCATCGAACTGGTGCGCTTCGACATGTCCGAGTACATGGAAGCGCATTCGGTCAGCCGGCTGATCGGCGCGCCTCCCGGCTACGTCGGCTTCGACCAGGGCGGTCTGCTGACCGAGAAGATCGTCAAGACGCCGCACTGCGTGCTGCTGCTCGACGAGGTCGAAAAGGCGCATCCGGACATCTTCAACATCCTGCTGCAGGTGATGGACCGAGGCGTGCTCACCGACACCAACGGGCGCGAGGCGAACTTCCGCAACGTGATCCTGGTGATGACGACCAATGCCGGCGCCACCCAGGCGTCGCGGCGGTCGATCGGTTTCATGCAGCAGGACCACAGCAGCGATGCGATGGAAGTGATCCGCAAGAGCTTCTCGCCGGAATTCCGCAACCGTCTCGATGCGGTGGTGCAGTTCCAGTCGCTGGGCTTCGACCACATCCTGCGGGTCGTCGACAAGTTCATGATCGAACTGGAGTCGCAGCTGCACGACAAGAATGTCTCGGTCTCGGCGACGCCGGCCGCGCGCGACTGGCTGGCCCAGCACGGCTTCGACCCGCAGATGGGCGCCCGTCCGATGGCCCGCGTAATCCAGGACAAGATCAAGCGTCGGCTGGCCGACGAGCTGCTGTTCGGCAAGCTGGCGGGTGGCGGCCGGGTCGCGATCGACGTCAAGGACGGCGAGCTGACCGTGGAGACCTGGGCCGAACCCGAGCGTCTTCTGACCGTGGCCGTGGAGTGAGTGTGCTGACGTGGTGTCACCCGGAAGGCGCCTGCGGGCGCCTTCTTCTTGCCTGCGGACGATCGTAGCCGGCTCGGGACGTGTCGTGACGCTGCGGGCGGCCAAGACTCCTGGCATCAGCAGCATCGGCAGGGTGCGTCGTCAGCGATGAGCGGATCCGCCCAGGCATTCGCAGCGCCCCTGCCAGTGCCAAGGAAGGCAGCGCGACAAGCGCTGCGTGAGCAATCCCACAGGCGCGTGCCGCATGACGCGCAGGACACCCGTCCCGCGCGCTGCGGCCACCCAAACGAAAGAAGGCAGCCAAGGCTGCCTTCCAACACGCATCGCAATGCCTGCGCTTACTTCATGCGGTAAGTGATGCGGCCCTTGGTGAGATCGTAGGGCGTCATCTCGACCTTCACCCGGTCGCCGGTCAGGATCCGAATGTAGTTCTTGCGCATGCGGCCGGAGATGTGCGCAATGATTTCGTGGCCGTTCTCGAGCTTCACCCGGAACATGGTGTTCGGGAGGGTCTCGGAGACCGCGCCTTCGAACTCGATGACGTCATCTTTCGCCATTCGTCTGGAATATCCGTTGTTGAGGGATGCGGCGGGCGGCCAGGTCACGACCGGGCTCTCGCCAGCAAAGCGGGGTATTCTCGCACGCGGCGGCAGACGATGCAAAAGATCCTGCGGCTCGGATCAGTCGGGTTCAGCCAGCCGGGCTGCTTCGAGCCGGCCGAACGCTCCGTGCCAACTCCCTTCGACTGCGGCGGGGCGCGTGACCAGTGCAGCAAGCGCCGCGACGAAGCGTTCGCGCGGCCAGGATGTCGCCCCCAGCATCTGCAGATGCGGGTTGTCGAGCTGAGCGTCGATCAACGGCATCTCCCAGCGGCGCATCTGCCGGGCCAGCCCCATCAGCGCCGCCTTGGAACCGCCGGATCGCGCGCTGAACATGCTTTCGCCGAAGAACATCCGGCCGATCGCCACTCCGTAGATGCCGCCGACCAGCTCGTCGCCGTCGAATACCTCGACACTGTGGGCGAGGCCTGCCGCATGCAGTCGCACATAGGCATCCTGCATCGCCCGGGTGATCCAGGTGCCGTCCTGACCGGGTCGCGGTGCGTTCGCGCATGCGGCCACGACGTGCTCGAAGGCGCTGTCGGCGCGCAGGGCCCAGCCGCTGTTGCGCAGTGCGCGTGCCAGCCGGCGGTTGGGCCGCAGCGTCGCGGTTTCGAAGACGGTGCGCGGATCAGGCGACCACCAGAGGATCGGCTGGCCTTCGGAGAACCACGGAAAGATGCCGTGGCGGTAGGCATTGCGCAGGCGTGTCACCGACAGATCCCCGCCAAATGCCAGCAGCCCATCGGGCCGACGCAGCGCAGTCTCGACCGCTGGAAACGGCGCCTCCGGATCCAGCCCGAGGCGCGGCAGATGCTGACTCATGGTCCGGCGCCGCGGAACGGGCTGGCGGCGGCCAGCGTCGCTGCGTGCGCGCGGACGGCCTCGGCCTCCTGGCCGCACCAGTTGCGCAGCGCCTCGCGGAACGCTGGATCGGCGACCCAGTGCCGGCTGTGCACCAGCGTGGGCAGGAATCCGCGCGCAAGCTTGTGTTCGCCCTGCGCGCCGGGTTCGAAGTGGCGCAGGCCCATCCGCAGACAGTAGTCGATGCCCTGGTAGTAGCAGGTTT
Source organism: Luteimonas chenhongjianii (assembly GCF_002327105.1). Lineage (GTDB taxonomy): Bacteria > Pseudomonadota > Gammaproteobacteria > Xanthomonadales > Xanthomonadaceae > Luteimonas > Luteimonas chenhongjianii. The sequence continues at coordinate 2,169,674 of NZ_CP023406.1, forward strand.
CGAAGTGCAGGCCGGGCAGGGTGGCGATCGCGCCCCAGTAGCGGCCGTAGAGCGTGTCGGCACCGCGCAGACACAATGCACCGGCGATGGGCGTGTCGCCTAGATCGGCCAGAACCAGCACCAGCTGGCGCGGCATCGTCGCGGCGAGGTGGCGCAGGAAATCGAGCGTCAGCGCGGGCGAGTTGCCGTACTCGGCGAAGGTCTGCAGGTAGAAGCGGTACATCGTCGCGAGATCGTCATCACTGGCTTCGTCGCCGTGCAGCACGCGGAAGGTCACGCCGGCGCGCGCGACCTTGGCCCGCTCCTGGCGGATGTTCTTGCGGTGCTTGTGGTCCATCGCGCCGAGATAGTCGTCGAAGGTCGACCAGTCGCCCGGGTTGCGCCAGTGGTACTGCACGTCGATGCGGGCGAGCCAGTCCGCGTCGAAGGCGTCGCCCTCGGCTGACGCGTGGAAGTTCACGTGGGCCGATGACCAACCGGCTGCGCGCGCCAGCGCCTGCAATGCGTCCGCCAGTGCCCGACGATCATGCGCGTCGCTCGCGAGCAGGCGCGGGCCGGTGACCGGCGAATAGGGCACCGCGCACAGAAGCTTGGGGAAATAGTCCCGCCCGTACTGCGCGTAGGCGCGTGCCCAGGCATGGTCGAACACGAACTCGCCGTGGGAATTGGTCTTCGCGTACGCGGGCGCCGCCGCAACGAGCGTTCCATCGCGCCAGAGCGTCAGGTGCCTGGGCGTCCAGCCCCAGTCCTCGCGCAGGCACCCGTGAAGTTCCAGGCCGCTCAGGAATGCGTGGGCGACAAAGGGGTTGGCGCCATCGTGCAAGGCATCCCAGTCGCCCGCGGCAACGCCGGTCAGCGACGTTAATACCCGGATTTCGCCTGCGGCCTGCGTCACGGCCGAAGCTCTAGGGCCTGGATCATCCGAGGCGCCTCGAAGTGGGCCTGGCCGGCGCAAGGCGTGAGCAGCGATGCGGACGGCGGCGGAGCGATCCCGCCCGCCGAAGCCGCCATGTGAGCGGCGGCAACACCCGCCAGCTCACGGGGAAGAAGCCCTGCCGTAGCTCGTTGTCCATGCGCGTCGTCGACGCCGCCGGCTCAGCTCTGCTGGTCGAGGAAGCGTTCGGCGTCGAGCGCGGCCATGCAGCCGAACCCGGCCGAGGTGATCGCCTGCCGGTAGTGCTGGTCGGTCACGTCGCCGGCGGCGAACACGCCGGGCACGTTGGTCGCGGTCGCGTTGCCGTCGATGCCCGAGCGGATCTCGAGGTAGCCGTTGTTCATCGCCAGCTGGCCTTCGAACAGCGTGGTGTTGGGTGTATGGCCGATCGCGACGAAGAAACCGTGGACCGCGATCTCGCGTGTGCTGCCGTCCTGCACCGACTTCAGGCGCAGGCCGGTCACGCCGGCCTCGTTACCGAGCACTTCATCGACGGTGTGGTGCCAGACGGGGACGATCTTGCCGGCCTGGATCTTCGCGTTGAGCTTGTCCTGCATGATCTTCTCGGCGCGCAGCGTGTCGCGGCGATGGACCAGGTAGACGGTCCGCGCGATGTTCGACAGGTACAGCGCTTCCTCGACCGCGGTATTGCCGCCGCCAACCACGGCCACGTCCTGGTCCTTGTAGAAGAAGCCGTCACAGGTGGCGCACGCGGAGACGCCGCGGCCCTTGTACGCCTCTTCCGACGGCAGGCCGAGGTACTTGGCGGTCGCACCGGTGGCGATGATGAGCGCGTCGGCGGTGTACTCGCCGCTGTCGCCCTTGAGGCGGAACGGGCGCTGCGACAGGTCGGCGGTGTGGATATGGTCGAAAATGGTCTCGGTATCGAAGCGCTCGGCATGCGCCTGCATGCGCGCCATCAGATCCGGACCCATCAGGCCGTGGGGGTCGCCCGGCCAGTTGTCGACCTCGGTGGTGGTCATCAGCTGACCCCCCATCTGCATGCCGGTGATGACGACCGGCTTGAGGTTGGCACGGGCCGCATAGACGGCCGCGGTCCATCCGGCAGGACCCGATCCGAGGATCAGCAGACGAATGTGGCGGGGGCTGGTGCTGGAGACGCTCATGTATACTCGTGGGCTTGCGGCACTGCGGCCTGACGTGAGCCATAGCTTGGCGGTGCGCCCCCCGCAAAACAAGGTTCGGCCGTGTCAGCGGACCGGAACAATCCATTCGCGACACGCCGCCCCAAGCGGCGTTTTTTGTGCAGGAGTCGGCGACATGCGTATCGGGATTCCCAGTGAGACCAAGACCCTCGAAGGCCGCGTGGCCCTGGTACCTGCCGCGGCGGGCGATCTGGTCAACCGTGGTCACGAAGTGTGGGTGCAGCAGGGCGCAGGCCTGAAGTCCGGCTTCGCCGATGATGCCTACACCCGGCTGGGCGTGAAGATCGCGCCTGATGCCGCCGCGCTGTACGAAAAGGGCCAGTTGATCGTCAAGGTCAAGGAGCCGATCGAAGGCGACCTCGCCCTGCTGCGCCCTGACCACCTGCTGTTCTGCTACCTGCATCTGGCCCCGCTGCCGGAGCTGACCAGGCGTCTGCTCGACATCGGCCTGACCGGCGTTGCCTTCGAGACCGTGGAGCTCGACAACGGCGACCTGCCGCTACTGGCGCCGATGTCGGTGATCGCCGGCAAGATCGCCGTCCAGGTCGGCACGCATTACCTGCACCAGCCGCTCGGCGGTAAGGGCAAGCTGCTTGGCGGCCTGCCGTCGACCGAGCGCGGCAAGGTCGTGGTGTTCGGCGCAGGCGTGGCAGGCGGTGCCTCGGCGGCACTGGCCGCGGCCGGCGGTTCCAACGTCGTGGTGTTCGAGAAGCGCGCCGACCGCATGGACCAGATGATGCGCCTGGGCAACAACGTGACCGCCCTGTATCCGTATGACGAAGTGGTCGCGCGCGAGGTTGCATCGGCCGATCTGATCATCGGCGCGGTGCTGGTGACCGGTGCGGTCGCGCCGCATGTGGTGACCCGCGAGATGATGAAGTCGATGGAGAACGGCAGCGTGCTCGTCGACATCTCGATCGACCAGGGCGGCTGCTTCGAAAGTTCGCGCGCAACGACCTGGAAGGAGCCCACCTACGTCGAGGAGGGCCTCACCCACTTCTGCGTGACCAACATGCCCGGCGCCGTGCCGCAGACTTCGTCGCAGGCGATCTGCGCGGCGATCCTGCCGTGGGTCAACAAGCTGGCCTCGGGCCAGTGGCGCGACAACCAGGCATTGGTCCGGGGTATCAACGTCGAAGGCGGCAAGCTGGTACACCCTGCGCTGCAGGGCATGAAACTTTGACGTAAGATCAAAGGCCTGTACCGACTTTCTCAGGTAAAGACGCACGGTGGCACTCCCGCTTTCAGACCGCGCCAAGCGCCCGCGCCGCGCCGCCCAGGAGTCCGCTCCCGCGGCATCGGCCCATGTGGTGCCCAATCCGCGCCGGCAGCGCCTGGTCCGGGACATCGCGCTGATCCTGATCGCGCCATTGCTGCTGTATCTGCTGGCGTGCCTGGTCACCTACTCGCACACCGATCCGGGCTGGACCAACGCCGGCAACGTCAGCGTGCCGCTGAACAATGTCGGTGGGCCGGTCGGCGCCTGGATCGCGGACGTGCTGCTGCACCTGTGCGGCTACGTCGCCTTCCTCTTGCCGCTGATCCTCGGCGCGGTCGCATGGATCGCATTGTTCGGCCTGGAGCGCGACCGCGAAGGCGTCGCCGATTTCGGGCCGGCGCTGCGGCTGGTGGGCATCGTGGGCTTTCTGGTCTCGGCGACCGGCCTGCTGTATCTGCGGCTGCCGGCGGTGGAGAACCTCTCGGCCGGTGGCGGCGGCATCCTCGGCCGCCTGGTGGGCAACTCGCTGTTCGGTGCGATCGGGCCGGTCGGCGGCAATCTGTTCCTGCTCGCGCTGTTCCTGGTGTCGGTCACGCTGGCGACCGGGCTGTCGTGGTTTGCGCTGATGGATCGCCTCGGCGGCTGGGCCCTGAAGCTGCCTGAGCTGTTCCGCCGCAGCAGCAAGCAGGCCACCGAGTGGAAGGAAGCGCGCGTCCATCGCGAGGAGCGCACCGAGGCGCGCAAGGTCGACAGCGAACTGCGGGCCAAACGCGCACCGGTCAGGATCGAGCCGCCCGCCACGCCGCCAGTGGTCGAGAAGAGCGAACGCGCCAAGCGCGAGCAGCAGATCCCGATGTTCCATGGCGTGGGCGCCAACGGTTCGGACCTGCCGCCGCTGTCGCTGCTCGATGATCCCAAGCCGCAGCCCAACGGCTACGACGATGAGACGCTGGAAACCCTGTCGCGGCAGATCGAGTTCAAGCTCAAGGACTTCCGCATCGACGTGGAAGTCAAGGAAGCACAGCCCGGTCCCGTGATCACGCGCTTCGAGATGGAGCCCGCGCCCGGGGTCAAGGTCAGCCAGATCAGCTCGCTCGACAAGGACATCGCGCGCGGCCTGTCGGTCAAGGCGGTGCGCGTGGTCGACGTGATTCCGGGCAAGTCGGTGATCGGCCTGGAAATCCCGAACGTGCGCCGGGAGATGATCTATCTCTCCGAGCTGCTGCGCTCCAGGGAATACGACAAGTCGGCCAGTCCGCTCACCCTGGCGCTCGGCAAGGGCATCGGCGGACAGTCGGTCGTGGCCGATCTCGCGCGCATGCCGCATCTGCTGGTCGCTGGTACCACGGGCTCGGGCAAGTCGGTGGCGGTCAACGCGATGGTGCTGAGCCTGCTGTTCAAGGCCTCGCCGAAAGACCTGCGCATGCTGATGATCGACCCGAAGATGCTCGAGCTCAGCGTCTACGAGGGGATCCCGCACCTGCTGGCGCCGGTGGTCACCGACATGAAGGAGGCCGCGAACGGCCTGCGCTGGTGCGTGGCGGAAATGGAGCGCCGCTACAAGCTGATGAGCGCGGTGGGCGTGCGCAACCTGGCCGGTTTCAACAAGAAGGTCAGGGACGCTCAGGAGGCAGGGCAGCCCATGTCCGATCCGCTGTTCCGGCCGAACCCGGAATCGAGCGACGTCGCCGAACTGCTCGAGCCGCTGCCCTACATCGTCATCTTCATCGACGAATTCGCCGACATGATGATGATCGTCGGCAAGAAGGTCGAAGAACTGATCGCGCGCCTGGCGCAGAAGGCGCGCGCGGCCGGCATCCATCTGATCCTGGCCACCCAGCGCCCCTCGGTCGACGTCATCACCGGCCTGATCAAGGCCAACATCCCCACCCGCATCGCCTTCCAGGTCAGCTCCAAGATCGACTCGCGCACCATCCTCGACCAGTCGGGTGCGGAAACGCTGCTCGGCCACGGCGACATGCTCTACCTGCCGCCGGGCACCGCGCTGCCCGAGCGCGTGCACGGGGCATTCGTCTCCGACGAGGAAGTGCACCGCGTCGTCGAACACCTCAAGCAGAGCGGCAAGGCCGAGTACATCGAAGGCGTGCTCGACGAAGTGCAGACCATGGGCGACGGGACCGTGGTCGGTGCGACCGGCCTGCCGGAGAGCGGCGGCGGTGGTGGCGACGAGAGCGATCCGCTGTACGACGAGGCGGTCAAGATCGTCACCGAAACGCGCCGCGCATCGATTTCCGGCGTGCAGCGCCGACTCAAGATCGGCTACAACCGCGCTGCGAGGCTGGTCGAGGCGATGGAAGCGGCGGGCGTGGTGACCCCGCCCGAGCACAACGGCGACCGCAGCGTGCTCGCGCCACCGCCGCCGCCGCGCTGAATCTCGGGCCCGCGGTGAATCGGTGCTGGACGGAACCGGCACCGGGCTCCGTTGTCGTTGCCGCATTCAGGTGCTGATTCGCACACTCCGGTCCTACGTCCCAAGTACTTCGAGGCCCTTGCCATGCGCACGATGCTCCGCCACTCCCGCTGGTTCGTCGCGACCGCCGTGCTCACGGTCGCCGGCCTCGCCCAGGCCGCCGATGCGCGTCCGCAGCTCGATCAGTTCACCCGTGGGCTCAAGGGCCTGGAAGCGCAGTTCACCCAGCAGGTGGCCGATGGCAATGGCCGGACCAAGGAAAGCTCCAGCGGCTCGCTGGCCCTGTCGGCGCCGCGGCTGTTCCGCTGGGAATACGTGAAGCCGTATCCGCAGCTGATCGTCGCCGACGGACGGACCGTCTGGGTGTATGACCCCGACCTGCAGCAGGTCACGCGCCGCCCGCAGGGCAGCCAGGAACAGGACAGCCCGCTGGCTGCACTGATCGACCCGTCCCGGATCGACCGCGATTTCGTCGTGACCGAGGCCGGCACATCTGGTGGCCTGGACTGGCTCGAGCTGCGGCCCAAGCGCAGCGACAATGCCGCATTCGAACGCGCACGCATCGGCTTCGGCGGCGACGGCACGCCGACCCGGATGGAAATCCACGACACCCTCGGCCAGCGCACGACCATCGGCTTCAGCGGGTGGAAGCGCAATCCGACGTTCGCGGCGGACACCTTCCGCTACACGCCTGCCGCGGGCGTGGATGTGGTCGGCGAGGAATAACCACGCGCGCCCGCACACTACGAGCTGCATGCAAACGAGCGGCCACCTTCGGGTGGCCGTTTCTGTTTCTACCGTGGCAGGCAACGATTGCCGAAGCGCCTATCGATCCGTGTCGCCCACCTGACGGATCGGTGTGAATGCGGGCAGCACCAGTCGATAGTCGTAAGGCGCTCAGGCTGACGGCCACTGGGGCGCGCGCGGTTGATGGTCACCACGCCGCACGCGTCGACCTCCGGGCAGGCCCAGAACTGTCCGCGCTCGGCGGCGATGTCAATCGTGACGGGATCCAGATCATGGAGATACGCCGTCATCGGGTTTTTGCCGCCCGTGACTGCCGCGCTCAGTGCCGCATGCTCACGCACCGGAATTTCCAGTGCGAGCAGCACAGGTCCGGTCCTGCTCCAATGCTCGACCAGATCGCTGGCGAGCAACGAAACCTCGCGGGTGCCATGCATCTCGCCAAGGACCACGAGCCGGTGCTCGCCCGATTCGCGTAACAGTGTCTCCACCGCATCGCGGCGCCAATCCGCGGCCGCCGTCATCGATACGGCGAAAAGCAGCAGGCTGCCCGCCAGCTGCGCCAGCTGCGCCAGACGACGGCTTGTGGTTGTGATCACGTCCGCTTGCCGCAATATCGCCATGTCCGCATTCCGTTGCAGTGCACCGACAGGTTGAACCGCGTGCCCCGTTCCCGCCCATCCCGCGCCGATACCGGCGATCTGCTGCAGGTCGATCGCAGCGCCATGCGCCCGTTGGCGGAACGCATGCGGCCCGCAACGCTCGACGAGATGGTCGGGCAGCGACGCCTGCTGGCCGAGGGTACGGCGCTGCGCACGGCAGTGGAGGCGGGCAAGGTGCATTCGATGGTGCTGTGGGGGCCGCCGGGCTGCGGCAAGACCACCCTGGCGCTGCTGCTGGCCCATTACGCGGACGCAGAGTTCAAGGCGATTTCGGCGGTGCTGTCCGGCCTGCCCGAAGTGCGCCAGGTGCTGGCCGAAGCTGCGCACCGTTTCGATGGCGGGCGCCGCACGGTGCTGTTCGTCGACGAGGTACATCGCTTCAACAAGACCCAGCAGGATGCGTTCCTGCCGCATATCGAACGCGGCACGATCGTGTTCGTCGGCGCGACCACCGAGAACCCGTCGTTCGAACTGAACTCCGCGCTGCTGTCGCGTTGCCGCGTCCACGTCATGGAATCGGTGTCGCCCGACGACATCCTCCAATCCCTGCACCGCGCCCTGGACGATGCCCAGCGCGGTCTCGGCGATCGCGGGCTGCGGATCGCCGAGGACCTGCTGCGATTGATCGCGGTGGCCGCCGATGGCGATGTGCGCCGGGCGCTGACGCTGCTGGAGATTGCAGCGGAACTGGCGGGCGAGGGCGGGGAAGTGACGGCCGGCACCATCGAGCAGGTGCTGGCCGATCGCACGCGCCGCTTCGACAAGGGCGGCGAGCAGTTCTACGACCAGATCTCGGCCCTGCACAAATGCGTGCGCAGTTCGAATCCAGATGCCGCGCTGTACTGGCTGGCGCGGATGCTCGATGGCGGCTGCGATCCCGGTTATCTCGCACGGCGCATGACGCGCATGGCGGTCGAGGACGTCGGGCTGGCGGATCCGCGCGCCCTGCAGATGGCGATCGATGCCTGGGAAACCTATGACCGCCTCGGCAGTCCCGAGGGCGATCTCGCCCTCGCGCAACTGGTGATCTATCTCGCCAGCACCGCCAAATCCAACGCCGCCTACATGGCCTTCAACCAGGCCAAGCGCGACGTGCGCGAATACGGTACGCAGGACGTACCCATGCACATCCGCAATGCGCCGACCAAACTGATGAAAGAGCTGGGCTACGGCACCGGATACCAGTACGACCATGACGCGGAAGGCGGCATTGCCCTCGACCAGACGGGCTTTCCGGATGCGATGGGCGAGCGGATCTACTATCAGCCCGTCGCGCGTGGCATGGAACTCAAGCTCAAGGACAAGCTCGATGCCCTGCGCGCCGCGCGGGCGGATGCGGTCCGCAATGCGCAGTCCGCTGACGGCGATTGAGCCCACGCCGTTTCCTGACCGGTGGCCCCGAAACAGACCCGCATGGGATCGCGGCGATCGACGATGGCCCGCCGCAATGCCGGCCCGCAGGCTTGGCGGCTGTTCGAGCCTGAGGTGTGCCGATGCGGATGGCCTGTGTGCTGGTGCTGTGGTGGGGCGGGATGTCGGCGACGGATGCCCAATCGGTGTTCAAGTGCGCCGACGCCCGGGGTGGACACAGCTATCAGTCGGAACCGTGTAGCCAGGGCGCGCCCTTGCGGACCTGGACGGCGGACGGGCCGCCTGTGTTGGCGGAGGTGCCTGCCGCATCCAGCCCGGTCTCCCATGCGCCTGTACGGCGGACGCCCGGGGCCGGCGAACGCCGCGGAGTGTCCCCGCGGGTATCCCGCAGCCGTGGCGACGATCAGCAAGCACGCTGCACCGCGGCCCGTGCCAATCGCGAAGCCGTGTTGCACAAGCTCGGCACCCGCCGTCGCTATGACGATCTGCGTCGTCTGAACGATCGGGTCTCGGCGGTCTGCAACCATCGCGGGCAGTGACCGCGTGGCGCCTCATGGATCTCAGGGATTGCAGGGCCGGTTGCTGCCTTCCCAGCCATTGGGCAGGCGGCGGATGATCTGCCCACCAGCACATCGTTCGCCGGCCTCCAGCGGCGTCGCGCGGTAGGCCTCCTGCATGGGCGTGTTCGCGGAGCCTGCGGCGGGCCGTGGGTATTCATAGATCACGCGCTGGGGCACTGGCAGCTGGCGCGGATGGGCGCCCCTGTCGCTGCCGCTGCTGCTGGCGTGCAGCCAGGCGGCATTCGATGCGACAAGCAGCGCCAGCAGCACGATCGCGGCCGCCTGCCAGGCCGAGCGTGTCCATTGGGCGGGCGCCGGAAACAGGAGGCGTTGACGCTGCATGGGAGGTTCCGGTGCGGGACGCGCTGATGCTAGGACCCGGGCATTGCCCTCGCCAGCTGGGGTCGCGCCCAGGGGGCTAAGCTGACAGCGACAGCGGCAGCGGCAGCGGCCGGGCCGGAAGGTCCTGGCCTGCGAGGCGGAATCGATGGCGCCGCGACGGCGCAAGGTGTACAAATGTACACCATGATCAGCCTGTCCCCCCAGCGAGCGGCAATCCTTGAATTCCTGCGTGAACGCATCGCCGCCGGCGCGCCACCGAGCCTGGCGGAGATCGCCGAGGCCTTCGGTTTCGCTTCGCGCAATGCCGCCCAAAAGCATGTGCAGGCCCTGGTTGCCGCCGGCCTCATCGAACTGCAGACCGGCCAGAAGCGCGGCCTGCGGCTGCCGGGGCAGGGCGATCGGATGACGGCGTTGCCGGTGCTGGGGCGGGTCGCGGCAGGCGTGCCGATCGGCGCGGACATCGGCAGCGACCGGGTGCTGTGGCTGGACCGCAGCCTGTTCTCGCTGCGCCCGGATTACCTGCTGCGGGTGGAGGGCGACTCGATGATCGACGACGGCATCCTCGATGGCGATCTGGTCGGGGTGCACCGCAGCCGCGAGGCGCGCGATGGCCAGATCGTGGTTGCGCGGCTGGACGATGCGATCACGATCAAGCGGCTCGAACACCGGCCGGCAGGTGTGCGCCTGTTGCCCCGCAATCGGGCGCATGCACCGATCGTGGTCGCAGCTGATGCGGATTTTTCGATCGAAGGCCTGTACTGCGGCCTGCTGCGGCAGGGCTGAGATGGCCGCGATCCCGCAGACCCTGGACGCCCTGCTGGCCGGACGTACCGTGTGGCCAGCAGGGCGCGGTGCACCCCAGCTCGATGCGGGGCAGCCGACCGGGCATGCCGCACTCGATGCGGTGCTGCCCAGCGGCGGCTGGCCACCACGTGCGCTGACCGAGCTGCTGCTGCCGGCCGAGGGGGTCGGCGAGATCTCGCTGTTGTTCCCCGTGTTGGCGCGCATCACCGCCGCGGGCGGACGGGTGGTGCTGATCGCGCCCCCCTGCATTCCCTATGCGCCGGCCTGGCAGGCGGCCGGGGTGCGGCTGGATGTACTGGATGTCGTCGAGGCGACGCAGGACGAAGCGCTTTGGGCCTTCGAGCAATGCCTGCGCAGCGGCGCCTGCGCTGCGGTGCTGGGGTGGCCGGACACCGGCGATGCCCGGCTGATGCGACGGCTGCAGGTGGCGGCCGACAGTGGCGATTGCCATGCCTTCGCAATCCGCGACCGGCGGCATGCGGCCAATTCCTCCCCGGCGGCGTTGCGCCTGGAGTTCCTGCCCGAGGTGCAGGCTTGGCAGGTGCGCAAATGTCGCGGCGGACGGATTCCGTCGCAGCCCCTGCGACTGGCGGGCTGATGATCCCGCCATGCTCTGGGCCTGCATTCTCCTGCCGCAACTGGCGCTCGACGCCGTTCTCCGCCGTCAGCCGGAATCCGACGCGCCGTTCGTTCTAGTCGACGGGCCCGCGCAGTTGCGCCGCCTGCACAGCGTCAATGCCGCGGCTGCCGACCACGGGCTGAAACCCGGCATGCGGCTGTCCGCTGCCCATGCACTGCTGGCCGATGTCCGTACCCAGGCCTACGACCTGCAGGACGAATCGCGCTGGCATCGTTTCCTCGCGGCCTGGGCCTACCGCCACAGCTCGCTGGTCAGCCAGCAATGGCCGCGCGCGATCGTGCTCGAGGTCCAGGCGAGTTTTCGCCTGTTCGGACCCTGGTCGCGGTTCGAACCGCGGCTGCGCGAGGAACTCGCGGCCCAGGGCTTCGGCCATCGCATCGCCTTGGCGCCCACGCCCACCGCCGCGCGCGTGCTGGTCGGGCTGCGCGATGGACTGGCGGTGTGGAAGACCGACGAACTGGCAGTACTGCTCGACCGCACCCCGGTGCGCCGGGCGGCACTGCCCGGCGAGGCCGGCGAGCATCTGTACCGTATGGGCGTGCGCACGCTCGGCACCTTGCGCGCCTTGCCTACCGCCTCGGTGCAACGGCGTTTCGGCATCGAGGTGCTGTCGCACCTGCGCCGGCTCTATGGCGAGGCCGACGATCCGGTGGCCTGCTACACGCCGCCCGACCATTTCGACATGCGCGTCGAACTCGGCTACGAGGTGGAAGCGCATCCGCCGCTGCTGTTTCCGCTGCGCCGGCTGGTCAACGACCTGTGCACTTATCTGTCAGCGCGAGACGGCGGGGTGCAGCGCTTCGTCGTGCGCCTGGAGCACGACGAAGGCCTGACCGATGTCGAGGTCGGTCTGCTCGCGGCCGAACGTTCGCCGGCGATGCTGTTCGAACTTGCGCGCAACCGGCTCGAGCGCACGGCGATCGCGCGGCCGGTGGTCGCGATGCGCCTGCTCGCGCGCGAGTTGCCGCCGTTCGTGCCCGCGGCGCGCGACCTGTTCGACAGCCGGCCGCAGCAGGCGCTGGACTGGCCGCACCTGCGCGAACGCCTGCGCGCCCGGCTCGGCGACGATGCCGTATACCGGGTCGTGCCGGCCGACGATCCTCGCCCGGAACGCGCCTGGGCACGCGTGATCGGCGACTGCAGCGGCCCGGTTCCCGAAGCGCCGGTGCGCCCGGAGCGCCCGGCTTGGCTTTTACCGCAGCCGCTGCCGCTGCGCGACGCCGGCCTGCGCATCCTCTCCGGTCCGGAACGCCTGGAAAGCGGCTGGTGGGACGACGGCGACGCCCGCCGTGACTACTACGTCGTCGAAACCGGCAACGGCCAGCGCGGCTGGGCATTCGTGCCGCCCGGCCGGTTCGATGGCTGGATGCTGCACGGCTGGTTCGCATGAGCTGGGACGATACGACCGACGGGGTCGGCCGCGACACACCGGGGGCGCATGTTCCGCGCGCCCTGCGCGTGGCCTCGCGCCTGCGCCCTGCCGCCAACGACGACGTCGCGCACGATACCGCCGACGATCTGCCCGCCTATGCGGAACTGCATTGTCTGTCGGACTTCTCGTTCCTGCGCGGCGCCTCCAGCGCCGAGCAGTTGTTCGCACGCGCCGTGCAGTGCGGCTACAGCGCACTCGCGATCACCGACGAATGCTCGCTCGCCGGCATCGTGCGCGGGCTCGAGGCCTCGGAGAAAACCGGCCTGAAGCTGATCGTCGGCAGCGAGTTCCGCCTGCTCGACGACACCCGCTTCGTGTTGCTGGTCGAGACCCGCGCGGGTTACGCGCAGCTGTGTGCGCTGATCACCCGTGGGCGGCGCGCTGGCACCAAGGGCGGTTACCGGCTGTCGCGGACGGATGTCGAAGCCGAATTCCGCGGAAAGACGCCCGGCGTGTTCGCGGTATGGCTGCCCGGCGCGACGCCCCAGGCGGGACAGGGCGCCTGGCTGCAGGACGTGTTCCCAAAGCGCACGCATCTGGCCGTGGAACTGCACCGCGAATGCGACGACACCGGACGCCTCGCGTCGCTGCAGGCGCTTGCGCGCACGCTCGACATGCCCGCGCTCGCCAGTGGGGATGTGCACATGGCGACACGGCGCGAACGCATCCTGCAGGACACGCTGACCGCGATCCGCCACACCACGCCGATCGCCGATTGCGGCGCACACCTGTTCCGCAACGGCGAACGGCATCTGCGTGGCCGGCGCGCACTGGGCAACATCTACGGCCGTGAGCTGATGCAGGCCGCCGCCGATCTCGCGGCGCGTTGCAGCTTCGGCATGCGCGAGCTGCATTACGACTATCCGGTGGAACTGGTGCCCGACGGACATACGCCGGCAAGCTGGCTGCGCGAGCTGACGGAACGGGGCATCCGGATCCGCTGGCCGCAGGGTCCCACCGCCAAGGTGCGCGCACTGATCGAGGACGAACTGAAGTTGATCGCGCGCAAGGGCTATGAAGCGTTCTTCCTGACGGTGGCCGATATCGTCCGCTTCGCCCGCAGCCAGGACATCCTGTGCCAGGGCCGCGGCTCGTCGGCCAATTCCGCGGTCTGTTACGCGCTCGGCATCACCGCGGTCAATCCCGACGAGACCCGCCTGCTGATGGCGCGCTTCCTGTCGGACAACCGCGACGAGCCGCCGGACATCGACGTCGACTTCGAGCACGAACGGCGCGAGGAGGTCATCCAGTACGTCTATGCCAAATATGGCCGCGAGCGCGCCGCACTGGCGGCCACGGTGATCGCCTATCGCGGCAAGAGCGCGGTGCGTGATGTGGCCAAGGCCTTCGGCCTGCCGCCCGACCAGATCGCGCTGCTGGCCAACTGCTACGGATGGGGCAACGGCGAAACGCCGATGGAAGAGCGCATCACCGAGGCCGGCTTCGATCTCGACAATCCGCTGATCACGAAGATCCTGGTCATCACCGAGATGCTGCGGGGCCATCCGCGGCACCTGTCGCAGCATGTGGGCGGCTTCGTGATCTCGAACGAACCGCTTTCGCATCTGGTGCCGGTGGAGAACGCGGCAATGGACGGCCGCACCATCATCCAGTGGGACAAGGACGATCTGGAGACGATGAAGCTGCTCAAGGTCGACTGCCTGGCACTTGGCATGCTGACCTGCATCCGCAAGACGCTGGACCTGGTGCGCGGACATCGCGGGCGCGACTTCGAGATCGCGACCTTGCCGACCGAAGACCAGCCGACCTACGAGATGATCCAGATCGCCGACACCGTCGGTGTGTTCCAGATCGAGTCGCGCGCGCAGATGGCGATGCTGCCCAGGCTCAAGCCGAAGGTGTTCTACGACCTGGTGATCGAGGTCGCGATCGTACGCCCCGGCCCGATCCAGGGCGACATGGTGCATCCCTATCTGCGCCGCCGGCAGGGTCACGAAGCGGTCACGTACCCGTCGGAGGGGGTGCGCGAGATCCTCGGTCCGACGCTCGGCGTGCCGCTGTTCCAGGAGCAGGTCATGGAGCTGGTGATCCATGCCGGCTACTCCCATGCGGAAGCCGACCAGCTGCGGCGCTCGATGGCCGCCTGGCGACGCGGCGGCGACATGGAGCCGCATCGTGCGCGGATCCGGCAACTGATGGCCGCAAAGGATTACTCGCCGGAATTCATCGACCAGATCTTCGAACAGATCAAGGGCTTCGGCTCCTACGGGTTCCCACAGAGTCATGCCGCCTCGTTCGCCAAACTGGTCTATGCCAGTTGCTGGCTCAAGCGTCATGAGCCAGCCGCGTTCGCCTGCGGCCTGCTCAATTCGCAGCCGATGGGCTTCTATTCGCCGAGCCAGATCGTGCAGGACGCCCGCCGCGGCAGTGCCCATCGCGCACCGGTCACCGTGTTGCCGGTCGACGTGATGCACAGCGAGCACGACTGCACCCTGGTCGGCGGGCGCATCGCGCAAGGGCAGGGCGATGCCGGCATCCAGCCCGACATCCGGCTCGGCCTGCGGATGGTCGCCGGCCTGTCCATGGCCATGGCCGACGCCGTGGTGGCGGCGCGGCGACAGCGGCCCTTTTCCAGTGTGGAGGATCTGTGCCTGCGTGCGCGCCTCGACGAGAAGGCCCGCAGCGTGCTTGCCGAATCCGGCGCCCTGGCGTCTCTGGCCGGTCATCGCAATGCGGCGCGCTGGGCTGTCGCCGGCATCGAGCGGCAGCGGCCACTGTTGCCGGGCAGTCCGGAGGAAGTGCCGGTCGAACTGCCCAGGCCGCGTGCCGGCGAGGAGATCCTCGCCGATTACCGCAGCACGGGCCTGACCCTGGGGCCGCATCCGATGGCCCTGCTGCGCCCGCGCATGGCCGAACGCCGGATCATCGGCCTGCGCGAGTTGCAGCAGCGCAGGCACGGCAGCGGCGTGCATGTCGCCGGGCTGGTGACCCAGCGGCAGCGACCGGGCACGGCCAAGGGCACGATCTTCGTCACCCTCGAGGACGAGACCGGCATGATCAACGTGATCGTCTGGCCGCATCTGGCGCTGCGTCGCCGCCGGGCCTTGCTGGAATCGCGATTGATGGCGGTGCGCGGACGCTGGGAGCGCGTGGACGGCGTGGCCCACCTGATCGCCGGCGATCTCGAAGACCTCAGCGGCATGCTCGGCGGCATGCAGCTGCCCTCACGGGATTTCCACTGATCCTGCGGCGCCGGTTGGGGCGATGCGATCACCGCGCGCCTGCTCCGTCGCTGTCGCAGTGACGGAGCGCTTGTGGATTCCGCCGGGGGTCGTCCGCCTCGAGTGAAGCACCGCGCTCAAGCGCCGTATGGCAGCAGGCCAGGTCAGCGCCGCGCCAATGCCCCGGTGAGACGGATGCGTCCGATGCATCTGCGCATGTGCGGAGTCCCTCCGGCAGACACGACACGGGGCCCGAAGGCCCCGTGCGTCAGATCATGCAGCAAATGTGCGATCAGCGACCGCCGCCGCGCGGGCCGCGGTTGCCGCCGCCCGGCGGGCGTCCGCCCGGAGCGCGGTTGCCGCCACCGGGGCCGCCCGGGCCGCGACCGCCCGGACCACCGGGACCCTTCGGTCCGCGATTGCCGCCCGGACGCGGGCCGCGCGGCGCGGCGTTGGGATTGAAGCTGCCGGGGTTGGCGTGATCGGACGGGAAGTTCGGCGCGCTGTCGGGATGGCCGTAGGGTGCACGCGGCCGGCCGGGACCACCGCCACCGCCACCACCACCGCCGCCACCGGCTGGCCGGGACGCCCATGGCGCCGGTCCGCCGCCGCCCCGCGGACCACCGCCGCCGGCGCCGCGCGGACCCTGTCCGCCACCGCCCGGACCGCCGGGTCCACGCTTCTTGCCTGCACCGGGACCACCGGCGCCGCCATAGGGCTTCTTGGGGCCGCGGCCGTCGGCATTGCGGTGGCCACTGGGGCCGGTCTCCACGCCATCGGGCACATACCAGGTGCGGAACGCGGCGGGATTGCCTTCGGGCAGGCCGCGCGCACCCTTGTCGGCGCGCTGCTTGAACGGGCGCTGCGACTGCTTGGCCGCGGCGTCGCCCGTGACGGTCAGGCCGCCGTGCGGCTTGCGGGGGCCGCCACGGCCACGGCCGCGGTCCTCGCGCACGTTGTCGAAGCGCCGCAGCTCGCGACCTTCGTCGGCGCCGCTGTTCTGGCCGTTGACATAGGCCTTGCCCGCACCGCCCTTGCCCAGGTGTACGGTCGACTTGGTGGCCTTGCGCTGGCCGATGACCGGCTGCAGCGTCAGTGCCGGCGGCGGGCCTTCCTCGAGCTTGAGCTCCTTGCGCAAGGCCTCGACCTGGGCGTCGGGAAGTTCCTGCGACTGTCCGCGCAACAACGGCTGGGGCAACGTGACATTGCCGTAGCGCACGCGCTTGAGGCGACTGACCTGGCAGCCTTGCGATTCCCACAGGCGGCGCACCTCGCGGTTGCGACCCTCCTTGAGCAGAACCTGGAACCAGTCATGTGAATCGGTGCCGCCGATGCGTTCGATCGCGTCGAACTTGGCCGGGCCGTCCTCCAGCGCAACGCCGCGCTTGAGGCGGTCGACGATCTTGTCAGACACGGTGTCCTCGCCCTCGGGCGCCCGCACGCGGCATACGTACTCGCGCTCGACCTCGTAGGAGGGATGCATCATCGCGTTGGCGAGTTCGCCATCGGTGGTGAGCAGCAGCAGGCCGGTGGTGTTGATGTCGAGGCGGCCGATCGCGATCCAGCGTGCGCCCTTGAGCGCGGGGAGGGCATCGAAAATCGTCGGGCGGCCCTCGGGATCCTCGCGCGTGGTGACCTCGCCTTCGGGCTTGTTGTAGATCAGCACGCGCGCAGGCTCGGTCAGCGCGCTGGCCACGAACACCTTGCCGTCGAGCTCGATGCGGTCGCCGCCCTTGATCGACATGCCGGTCTGGGCGGTTTCGCCGTTGACCTTGACCAGGCCATCGGCGATGCGCTGCTCGAGCGCGCGCCGTGAGCCCAGGCCCGCCTGCGCGAGCACCTTGTGCAGGCGCTCCTCGAGCTTGGGGGCGGCATCGGCGGTCGCGGCTTCACCGCGCTTGAGCGAAAGCGGTGAGCGGGTGGGTTTGTCGGTATTGCGTTGCTGCGTCATGTATGGCTCCGATCGCTGTCGCCGTCTACGGCGAGGGCGTTGTCTTCGTCTGTCGAGGTGTCGTCGCCGGACGTATCGTCCGGCGGGATGGCGTCGGGAGCGGCGTCGGCAGTCGTGCCGCCATCGTCCCGTTGAGGGGCTTGAACATCGGTATCGTCGGATACGGCGCTACGGGCATCGGAAATGGAGCCGGCGTCGATATCAGCGTCGTCTTCGCCAGCGGACTCATCTGTGCCGACCGCGCCGGTTTCCTGGTCGGGGTCGGACGGATGTGCGCCCCGTGTATCTGCATCGGTGTCGGTGTCGGTGTCGGCGTCCGCTTCCGCAGTGTCCGACGACCCGATGCCGCCGACCGTGCGGTCGGTCTCGGTATCGGTGCCGGCGAACCGAAGCTGCGGATCGAGCTCGGCGAAATCCTTGAGCTCCGAGAGCGGCGGCAGATCGTCGAGCCGCCGCAGGCCGAAGTAATCGAGAAAGGCCTTGGTGGTGCCGAGCAGTTCCGGGCGGCCGGGCATGTCGCGGTGGCCGACGA
Source organism: Luteimonas chenhongjianii (assembly GCF_002327105.1). GTDB lineage: Bacteria > Pseudomonadota > Gammaproteobacteria > Xanthomonadales > Xanthomonadaceae > Luteimonas > Luteimonas chenhongjianii. The sequence goes on from NZ_CP023406.1 coordinate 2,187,644, forward strand.
CGCGGATCCACTCGCGCTCCTCGAGCGCCTTGATGATGTTGCTGTTGGTCGCCACGCCGCGCACCTGCTCGATCTCGCCGCGGGTGATCGGCTGGCGATAGGCGATCAGCGCCAGGGTTTCCAGCGTGGCACGGGTGTACCTGGTCTGGCGCTCGGTCCACAGCCGAGACACCCAGGCATGCACGTCGCTGCGTACCTGGTAGCGCCAGCCCGAGGCCAGCTCCACCAGTTCCACGCCGCGATCGACGCACGCGGCCTGCAGCTCGACGAGCGCCTGCTTGAGGCTGCCCTCGGGCGCGGGTTCGTCGAGCGTGAACAGCGTCTCGAGCTGCGACAGGCTCAGCGGCTGCGAGGAGGCGAGCAGGGCGGCCTCGACGACGCGATTGATGAAAGTCTGGTCCATCGGATCTCTTGGGATCGAATTCGGCGGTCAGGGCTGGTCGGGTTCGGGCACGTCGTCGTCGAACTCGCTGGAGAACATCGTCGGCGGCGCTGCGCCGTCGGCGTCGGCAAGCGACTTGACGTAGATCGGCGCCAGCGGCGCCTCCTGCACGATGTCGAGCAGGCGTTCCTTGGTCAGCTCGAGGATGGACAGGAACGTCACGACGACGCCCAGCCGGCCTTCCTCGGGTTCGAACAGCGACTCGAAGCGGTGGAAGTGTCCGCCCGCGAGTCGGGTCAGCACTTCGCCCATGCGCTGGCGCACGCTCAGCGCGTCCCGGCGGATCGCGTGGCCGGTGAACAGCTCGGCGCGCTTGAGCACGTCGTGCAGCGCCAGCAGCATCTCGCGCAGATCGACCGGCGGCGGATCGCGGTTGATCGTGCGCTCGGGCAGCATCGCCTGCGCCGGCGCGGTGTCGCGGTCCTGGCGCGGCAACCGGTCGAGATCCTCGGCCGCCTGCTTGAAGCGTTCGTACTCCTGCAGCCGGCGCACGAGCTCGGCGCGCGGGTCGCCTTCCTCGGTTTCGTCCACCGGCGGCCGCGGCAGCAGCATCCGCGATTTGATCTCCGCCAGGATCGCGGCCATCACCAGGTACTCGGCGGCGAGCTCGAAGCGCAGCTCCTGCATCACGCCGATGTAGGCGACGTACTGCCTGGTGATGTCGGCCACCGGGATGTCGAGGATGTCGAGGTTCTGGCGACGGATCAGGTACAGCAGCAGGTCCAGCGGACCCTCGAACGCGTCGAGAATGACTTCCAGCGCATCCGGCGGGATGTAGAGATCCTGCGGGATCTGCAGCACCGGCTGCCCATGCACCAGCGCCAGCGGGAATTCCTGCTGCTGGGGCGAGGCGGCGGCGATGACGGACGCCGGAGCGTCGGATGCGGGTTGGGTCATTCGGTGCGCAACCGCGGCGGGTTGCTCGGGAGCTGGTTCACTGTCGGTGGATCGCAGGCAGGGCTGGCGACGGATCGGCGGGCCGCAGGTGCGGGTCCGGTCGGTAGCGCGGCTCGGGCCGGCGCGGAAACAACGGTGCTGCGGAACATCTTCGTAAACGTCGGTCGGCGCCAAGCGCGGTGCGCGTCTGCATGCAGGGCAGGCGAGGGATCGTGAGGGCGTTGGACCGGGCCGGTCGGATGACCGCGTGCGGCAGACCCTGTGCGGGCGCCGGGCGGCGGACTGGCCGATGTGCTGGCGACAAGGGTACGCGGTGCCGGCAGGCACTGTCCAGCCGGCGAGGTCGCTACACTGCGCGCCTCTGCAGATCGGGGTTCATGCATGTGGTACGCAATCGAAGGGTATGACGGGCAGGACGTCCTCGGGCGGCGTGGTGAAGCACGGCCCGCGCACCTCGCGCGCCTGGTCGAACTGCGGGATGCGGGGCGCCTCCTGCTGGCCGGGCCGTGCCCGGCAATCGACAGCGAGGACCCGGGTCCGGCCGGCTTCAGCGGCAGCATCGTGATTGCCGAGTTCGAGTCGCTCGATGCCGCGCGCGCCTGGGCGGACGCCGACCCGTACGTGGCGGCCGGCGTCTACGCGCGGGTGGAGGTGCGGCCGTTCCGCAAGGTGCTGCCCTGATCGCCGCAGGCGCATGAAATCGGCCTCCCGCTTCGGCGTGCAGTGCCGGGAGCGGGGCTCTCCACAGGGACTCGTCCGATTTACACCGCGTTCTGAAAGCGCTTACTGTCGGTCCATCAACAGTCCGGAGGAGTCTGCTTGGGCGTCACGATCAAGGATGTAGCCAAGGCCGCGAACGTATCGGTGGCGACCGTGTCGCGGGCCCTCAACGGACATCAGAACGTGGCCGAACCGGTGCGGGAACGGGTGGTCGCGGTCGCCGCGGAGCTCCGCTACAGCCCCCACCATGCGGCCCGCAGCCTCAGCAGTCGCCGCACCCAGACCGTCGGTGTCGTGCTTCCGGACCTGCATGGGGAGTTCTTCTCCGAACTGATGCGCGGGATCGACCAGGTCGCCCGCACCCGCGGCCAGCATCTTCTGGTGTCGAGCTATCACGGTAACCCCGAGGCCCAGGGCGCCGCGCTGCGCGCGATGCGCGGACGCGTCGATGGCCTACTGCTGATGTCGCCCTATGTCCACGACGCCGATTTCCTTTCGCGCAATGTCGATGCCAGCCTGCCGGTGGTGCTGATGAACGCGGCAGGGCCGGTGGAGAGGCTTTCGATCGGTATCGACAACTACAACGGTGCGCGCGAGATGGTTCAGCACCTTCTCGGGCTGGGCTACCGGCGGATCGCATTCGTCGGTGGCCCGGCGGACAACGACGATGCGCGCGAACGTCTGCGTGGCTACCGCGATGCGCTGGCGGACGCAGGGGTGGCGCCGTCGGAATTGCCGGGCAGCTTCGACGAGGCGTCCGGGCATCTCGCCGGACAGACCCTGCTGGCGATGGAAGCGCGGCCCGACGCGGTATTCGCCGCCAACGACACCATGGCCATCGGATGCATCTATGCGCTCGGCCGCGGCGGCGTCCGCACGCCTGCAGAAATTGCCGTGGTCGGGTTCGACGATATTCCGCTTGCACGCTACGTTCACCCTACGCTAACGACCATGCGCGTCGACATCGCTGAACTCGGTGCGCGCGCGCTACGGGCGCTGCTCGACCCGGATGGTTCCCCACCTGCGGGCAATGCCTCGCGCGGCTTGCAGCCGGTGCTGGTGGTCCGGGAATCGTGCGGAACGCGGGCGCTCGGGGGACCGCCCGCCGTCTGAGACTGGAAGCATGTATGCCCTGGGAGGGGTCGGGATGAAAATCGACGCGGCTGACAGCCCGGGTGCGCCCGGCAGCGGACGCGGCCGTATGCACGGCCTTGCGTTCAATCACGGGCCTCGCGGGCGACTTCGGCGACATCGCATCCGGTCCTGCGCCGCCACGGCCAATTCCTTCACACACTGACTCACCTGCATCCGGACGGGGCGGGGCGGCGTTGCAGGGGGCGACGCAGACTCACCGGCCGGCATTCCCCGCGACACTCTTCAACGAGCGAAAACACCATGACGCCAACCCCTGTGCGCTTCCGTCCCCTGTCGCGATCGCTGTTGAGCATCGCCCTTGCCGGCTGCATGGCAGTTGCCGCGCCGGCAGCGCTGGCCCAGTCCACCGCTGCAACCATCCGCGGCCAGGTAATGGTCGACTCCGCTCCGGCCACCGAAGCGCGTGTCACCGCCACCAATACCGCCACCGGCCTCACCCGCAGCGTCGGGGTCGGCGCCAGCGGCAGCTATACGCTGGCGGGCCTGCCGCCGGGCACCTATCGCCTGCAGGTCGAAGCTGGCGGACAGTCTGCTTCGCAGACAGTCACCGTCGCGGTCGGCCAGACCGCCACGCTCGACCTCGGGGTGGGCGGGCTCGCCGAGAACGCGACCGCCGGTGAAGCGACCGATATGGCGACCGTGCAGGTCACCGCGGCTGCCGTCGAACCCCGGACCTCGGAAGTCGCCACCTACATCTCGCGCAAGCAGATCGAATCGCTGCCCCAGGGCACGCGCAACTTCCTGGCGTTCGCCGATACCGTGCCGGGCATGCTGTTCCAGCAGGACGGCAATGGAAACACCAAGCTGCGTTCGGGTGGCCAGTCGGCCAACGCCATCAACATCTTCATCGATGGTGTCGGGCAGAAGAGCTACACGCTGCCGGGCGGCGTGCCGGGACAGGACACCAGTCGCGGCAATCCCTTCCCCCAGTCGGCGATCGGCGAATACAAGGTCATCACCTCGAACTACAAGGCCGAGTACGACCAGATCAGCAGCGCGGCGATCGTTGCGGCAACGCGCAGCGGGACCAACGAGTTCGAAGGCGGCTTCTTCTGGGACCGCACCGGCTCGGACTGGCGGGCGAGGACACCGGCTGAAGAGCGCAGCGGCGAGAAGGTCGATTCCAAGGAGGAGCAGTACGGCGTCTCCTTCGGCGGGCCGCTGCTCCAGGACCGGCTGCATTTCTTCGCGGCCTACGAGGCCAAGGAATACGTCACGCCGAAGACGCTCGAACTGGGGGCGCCGAGCCGCTACGACGTGTCGGCCGTGCCGCCGGATCTGCTCGCCGGGCTCGGAGCCGCCAACTCGCCGTTCAAGCAGGATCTGTTTTTCGGCAAGCTGAGCTGGTCGGTCAACGACTACAACCTGGTCGAGCTGTCGGCGCAGGTCCGGGACGAGGAGGAGACCATCCGCAACGATGGCGCGTTCACCCGCGACCGTGCCAGCAACATCAAGAACGAGGTCGCCCGTTACGACCTGCGCTGGCAGTACAGCGGTGAGCGCTGGCTCAACGATCTGCATGTCACCTACGAGGACACCTCGTGGAGCCCGCAGCCCCTGATCGGCGGCAACGGCTATGTGCTGACCGTCTCCGATCTCGGCACGCCCGGTGAGCGCAGCAACACCCAGACGGTGGTCAGCGCCGGCGCGGGCTCGAACAACCAGGACAAGGGCCAGAAAGGCTATTCGATCCAGAACGACCTGAGCTTCACCGGCTGGGAAGGCCACAACCTGAAGATGGGCGTGAAGTTCAAGCAGGTCGACGTCAATGCGACCGAGCGCAACTTCTCGAACCCGCAGTTCTACTACGACATCGACCTCAGCACGGTGCAGCCGTACCGGGTGGAGTTCGGCCAGGGCATCCCCGGCACCTCGCAGGGGTTCACCACGTCGGACAACAAGCAGTTCGGCATCTACGTGCAGGACGACTGGAACGTCAACGACCGGCTGACGCTGAACCTGGGCGTGCGCTGGGATTACGAGACCACCCCTGCCTACGAGGACCATGTCACGCCTGCGGATCTGGCGGAAAGCATGCGCGCGTGGCCGAACTGGCAGAACTCGGACATCGACATCGAGAACTACATCAGCACCGGCAACAACCGGGACGCCTACCAGGGCGCCTGGCAGCCGCGACTGGGTTTTTCGTATGACTTCGGCGCCGACCAGCGGCACGTGCTGTTCGGCGGCGCCGGCCGGTCCTACGACCGCAACCTGTTCGACTCGCTGCAGAAGGAGCAGCAGACCATCTCGTATGCGGCGCCGTACCGGGTGAACTTCGTCGACGCCGACGGGGTCTGCCGCAATGCCAGCGGCTGCCTGCCGTGGGATCCGGCGTACCTGCAGCCCGGGGGCACCGACGCCCTGTCGGGCCTCGCGACCCGCGAGTACTACGTCATCAACAACGATCTGAAGGTGCCGTACTCCGACCAGTTCAGTCTCGGCTTCCGCAAGGCATGGGAATTCGGCGAGACCGTCTGGAACAGCGAGATCGCGGTGGCGCATATCCGCAGCCAGGACGGTGTCGCGATCCGTCTCGCCAACCGTCGCCCGGACGGCAGTTTCTTCCCGCCGGGCGCGCAGTGGGGCACGCCCTGGGACTTCGATCCGCCGTTCGGCCGTCTGATCCTGGTCGACAACGCCCTCGAGACCAGGACCAACACCGTGCTTGCCAAGATGGACAAGCCCTACACCAACAGTTCGGGCTGGGGGGTGACGCTGGCCTATACCTACACCGATGCCAAGCGCAATTCGGCCGAAGAGGGTGCCGCCGCGTTCGAATACCCGGATGTGACCTACTACGGCTGGCTGCCGGTTGCCCCCGTTCCCAGGCACCGGCTGGTCGGCACTGCAATCTGGGATGGCCCGGGCGGCATCACCTGGTCGGGCAAGGTCGTCCTGGAGAGCATGAAGAACCGGATCGGGACCAACTGCCTGTCCGATCGCCTCCCGGGCGACGGCGACTGCTTCATCGACAGCTACCGGCCGGACGGCTCGGTCGGCCTGTTCCAGCTGGATCTCGCAGCGGCCAAGGTGTGGCATCCCTCCGACGACATCAGCTTCCGTGTGCGCGCGGACGTGCTGAACGTGACCGACCGGCGCAACTGGAACGCCTATGACGACTGGTGGGGCTCGGACGGCGTCGCCAATGCCAACTGGGGCACTCACTCCGATGGCATCCAGCTGCCGACCCGCACATTCAAACTGTCGTTCGGCATCGACTGGTAAGCGAGTCCCGCTGCCGGTCCCTTTCCGGGGGCCGGCAGTTTTATACTGGTAACTGAAAACGATTTCAGCGCGAGGTTCCTGTTCCGATGCAATTCCGTCTGCGTGCGATCCAAAGCCTGCTTCTCGTCGCGCTTGCCGCATTGTTGCTGGCCGGCTGCGGCAAGCAGGAGCCCGCCGAGCCGGCGGTGCCGCCGCCCAAGCCGGGACCGATCGACCAGGTGCCGGAGCCCGAGCCGGTCGTGGAGGCGCAGCAGGGGCCGCCCGAGCTGCCACCGTTGTTTGCCGATATCGAGCGCCGCACGTTCCAGTACTTCTGGGACACCACCAACGAGGTCAACGGCCTCACGCCGGACCGTTTTCCGTCGCGGCCGTTCTCCAGCGTGGCAGCGGTGGGTTACGCGCTCACCGCCTATCCGATCGGCATCGAACGCGGCTGGGTGAGCCGCACCCAGGCAGTGGATCGCACGCTGACCACGCTGCGCTTCTTCCGCAACGTCAAGATGGGCCCCCAGGCGACCGGCACGGGCGGCCACCAGGGGTTCTTCTACCACTTCGTCGACATGGACAACGGCCACCGGTTCGCCCCATGGGTGGAGCTGTCGAGCGTGGATACCGGCCTGATGATGATGGGCGTGCTGTTCGCGCAGTCGTATTTCGACCGTGACGATCCGCGCGAAGTCGAGATCCGCGAACTCGCCGACCGGCTGTACCGCAACGTGCGCTGGCCGTTCCTGCAGCAGCGCAAGCCGTTGATCTCGATGGGCTGGTATCCCGAGAGCGGCTTCATCGAGCACGACTGGACCGGCTATGACGAAGCGATGCTGGTCTACATCCTGGCGCTGGGGTCGCCGACGCATTCCATCGCACCGGAAGCCTGGGAAGTGTGGACGCGGACCTACGACCGCTCCTGGGGCGTGTTCCGCGGCCAGGAGTACCTGAGTTTCGCGCCGCATTTCGGGCACCAGTACACGCATGTCTGGGTGGATTTCCGCGGTATCCGCGACGACTACATGCGTCGCCGCGGCATCGACTACTTCGAGAACAGCCGCCGCGCGACCTACGCCCAGCGTCAGTACGCCATGGACAACCCGATGGGCTGGAAGGACTACGGTGAGAACGTCTGGGGCCTCACCGCCAGCGACGGGCCGCAGCGTACCGACCAGGACTTCAACGGCGAGCAGCGCGAGTTCCGCCATTACAGTGCCCGCGGCGCCGGCCTCGATGTCGCATTCGACGACGGCACGATCGCGCCGACCGCTGCCGTGGCCTCGGTGGCGTTCGCCCCCGAAATCGTGATCCCGGCCACCGAGGAGCTGCACCGCCGCTACGGCGACTATCTGTATTCGAGCTATGGCTTCCTCGACGCGTTCAACCCCAGCTTCAGCTACGAGGACGTGCCGCTGAAGACGGGGCGCATCGTGCCGGGCAAGGGCTGGGTGGCCAGCGACTACATCGCGATCGACCAGGGCCCGATCCTGGCGATGATCGCGAACTACCGGAACGACTTTGTCTGGAATGTGATGAAGCGCAACCCCTACATCCGCGCCGGACTGGAGCGGGCCGGCTTCACCGGCGGCTGGCTGGCCGGGGAAGACGAGCCCAAGGACTCGGGCCCGCCCGATGCCGAGGCTGCGACGGCGCGTTCGATGGGCATCGCCGAATCGCGCAGCACAAGCCGGGGTGCGGACCGGAATGGACCGGCACCGGCGCCTGCACCCGCGCGCGCCTCCGAGCCGGTGCCGGCGGAGTAGGCGAGTGCAAGCACCGGCCCGGGGTCTGCCGGCTTGGCGCGTCCTTGCGACGCGCCTGGGTTGCCTGCTGCTCTCGCTGCTGGTGCTCGCCGCCTGCATGCCGCGCGACGAACGCACCGTGGTGCGCTTCTGGGCGATGGGTCGTGAGGCGGAGGTGGTCTCGGAACTGGTACGGGAGTTCGAGCGCGAGCATCCGGACATCCGCGTGCAGATCCAGCAGATTCCCTGGACGTCGGCGCACGAGAAGCTGCTGACCGCTTTCGCAGCCGACGCGCTGCCTGACATCTGCCAGCTCGGTAATACCTGGGTGCCGGAATTCGCGGTGCTCGGCGCGCTGGAGCCGCTGCAGTCGCGTGTCGATGCGTCCGAGGTCATCGACGAATCCGACTATTTCCCTGGCATCTGGCACACCAACGTCATCGACGACACGCTGCTCGGTGTGCCGTGGTATGTCGATACGCGGCTGATCTTCTACCGCAAGGACATCCTGGCGGCGGCGGGCGTGGACACGCTGCCACGCACCTGGCAGGAGTGGGAGGCGGCGATGGTGGCGGTGAAGGCCCATGTCGGGCCGGATCGCTATGCCGTGATGCTGCCGCTCAACGAGTTCGAACAGCTGCTTTCGTTCGGCCTGCAGCAGGACGACCCGCTGCTGCGCGACGACGAGAGTCGCGGCAATTTCTCCAGCCCGGGCTTCACTCGCGCCCTGGCCTTCTACACCAACATGTTCGAACAGGGCTGGGCGCCGCGGATGTCGGAGACCCAGATCTCCAATGTCTGGGACGAGTTCGGCCGCGGCTTCTTCTCGTTCTACGTGTCCGGTCCCTGGAACATCCGCGAGTTCCGCAACCGCATGCCGGCCGAACTGCAGGACCAGTGGGGGACCGCGCCGCTGCCCGGGCCGGATGGCCCGGGTGCCGGCATCGCCGGTGGCACCTCGCTGGTGATGTTCCGCGACTCGCCGAACAAGGAAGCGAGCTGGAAGCTGATGGAGTTTCTCTCCCGGCCGGAGATACAGCAGCGCTTCCACGCGATGATCGGCAACCTGCCGCCGCGCCGCAGCACCTGGGAGTTCCCGCAGCTGCGCGAGGATCCGTATGCGCAGGCATTCCGCGACCAGCTCGAGCGGGTCAAGCCCACACCGAAGGTGCTGGAGTGGGAACGGATCGTGCAGGAGATGCGGCTGATGAGCGAGCGCGTGGTGCGCGGTGGCATGGCGCAGCAGCAGGCACTGCGCGAGCTCGATGCGCGCGTGGACGCGCTGCTCGAGAAGCGGCGCTGGGTACGCGAGCGGGAAGTGGACGAGGGCAGCGCCATCGGCCTGCCCGGTAGGCCGCAGGCCAGCACCGATCGGGGAGCCGCCGATGCGCGCTAGTACCGCAGGCTGGATCTTCGCCGGGCCTGCGTTGATCGTGCTCGGCATCTTCTTCGGCATCCCGGTCGTCTCGGCCCTGCTGCTGAGCCTGACCGACTTCGATCTCTACGCGCTGTCGGACATGTCGAACCTGCGGTTCGTCGCGCTCGGCAACTATCTCGAGCTTCTGCAGACGCCGCTGTTCTGGAAGTCGCTCGGCAACACCGCCTACTTCGTCGTCATCGGCGTGCCGTTGTCGATCGCCGTGTCGCTCGGCGCCGCGCTGCTGCTCAACGCAAAGGCTGCGCGCTTCAAGGGCCTGTTCCGCACGGCGCTGTTCGCGCCGGTGGTGACCACGCTGGTGGCCGTGGCTGTCATCTGGCGCTACCTGTTCCATACCAGCTACGGACTGGTGAACTGGGCGCTGGGCCATATCGGCATCGCGCCGGTGGACTGGCTGGGCGATCCCACCTGGGCGATGCCGACGATCATCCTCTTCGCGGTGTGGAAGAACTTCGGCTACAACATGGTGATCTTCATCGCGGGCCTCGCCGCGATCCCCGAAGACCTCTACGAAGCCGCGCGCATCGACGGCGCGTCGCGCTGGAAGCAGTTCGTGCACGTCACCCTGCCGATGCTCGGGCCGGTGCTGCTGGTGGTCGCGGTGATCACCGTATCGGGCTACTTCCAGTTGTTCGCCGAGCCCTATGTGATGACCCGCGGCGATCCGCTGCAGAGCACGGTCAGCGTGCTGTACTTCATGTACGAGGAAGGCTTCATGTGGTGGAACCTCGGCCGCGCGTCGGCGGTGGCATTCCTGCTGTTCCTGATCATCCTCGGCGTCACCACGTTGCTGCTGCGCTTCGGACGCAGGCGGGAGCTGGTATGAGCCGGGTTGCGGCCCATCGCGAAGTCGGCGCAACGCGGTGGTCGGCCTGGGCGGTCAACGGTGCCCTGGTCGCGCTGGCAGTCGTGGCGCTGGCGCCACTGCTGTGGATGTTGTCGGTGTCCTTCATGCCGACCGGCGAGGCCAGCGGCTTTCCGCCGCCGCTGCTGCCGTCGGCGATCACGTTCGACAACTACCAGGAGCTGTTCGCGCGCGCCGGCATGGGGCGTTACTTCGCCAACAGCCTCATGATCTCGGCGGCGATCACGGCCGGCGCGCTGCTGGTCAACACGATGGCAGGCTATGCCTTCGCCAAGCTGCGCTTCAGGGGCCGCGAGCGCCTGTTCCAGCTCCTGCTCGCGGCGCTGGTGATCCCGGCCCAGGTGGCGATGCTGCCACTGTTTCTGATGATGAAGGGCATGGGTCTGGTCGACAGCTTCGGCGCCGTGATCATTCCGGCGTTGGCGACGGTGTTCGGCATCTTCCTCGTGCGCCAGTACGCGTGCTCGATCCCCGACGAACTGCTCGAGGCCGCGCGCATCGATGGCGCCGGCGAGATGCGGATCTTCTTCCAGATCGTGTTGCCGATGCTCAAGCCGGTGCTGGTGACCCTGACCATCTTTACCTTCATGGCCGCCTGGAACGACTTCATGTGGCCGCTGATCGTGCTGACCGACCAGACCAACTACACGCTGCCGGTGGCCCTGGCTGCGCTGTCGCGCGAACACATCCAGGATGTCGAGATGATGATGGCCGGAGCCGTGGTCACCGTGATTCCGGTGCTGCTGCTGTTCCTCGCGCTGCAGCGCTACTACATCCAGGGCCTGTTGCTCGGCAGCGTGAAGGGGTGATCCGAAGCGCGTGCCCACCCATGTTCGCGCGTCTGCGACGACCGGCCACGGATGGAAGCACGGGGCCATCCGCAGGGGGACCGCCGCGGCAGTGCTGGCAGGCTTCAACACGCGGCGTCGGATCGATCCGCGCACTGACGCGATCATCCCAGGGGCCGGCGATCGCTGGCCGGGTCGTATCGCCGGCAGCCGTGCAGTAGCGCCATCGCCGGCTGAAGCAACTTCTGGTGATGCGTTCCCAAGCGCATTCGGAGCGACGTCGACCCGCGCCTGCAGATCAACCGCAATCGTCGAACCACGGAGCCACCGTACCGCATGAAGATTCTCGACACCCGCGCCGCGCGCGCGCCTGCCGACACCGACATGACCCCGGCCGAGCCGACTACCGTGCCGTTCGAACCGTTCCGCTGCGCTCGCGCGGCCGGCATTGCCGCGCTCGCGCTCGCATTGGCGGCCTGCAACGTGTCGTCGACGCCGACCGGCAGTGCCGCGGCGCCTGCGGCCGGTGGCGGCGTCCGCATCCTCGACGACTTCGACGACCCATCGGCATGGACCGTCGTGACCTCGAACCAGGTCACCGGCAGCTTGCGCGAGGTCGATGTCGACGGCGCCAGCGCACTGTGCCTGGACTACGACTACAACGGCGTGTCCGGATACGTCGGCATCCAGCGCAACTTGCCGATGGACTATCCGGACAACTACCGCTTCGCCTTCCGCATGCGCGGACAATCGCCATCCAACGATCTGCAGTTCAAGCTCATCGACGCCAGCGGCGACAACGTCTGGTGGGTCAATCGCCCGAAGTACGACTTCCCGACCCACTGGACCGAGGTCCGCTACCGCAAGCGCCATATCGACAAGGCCTGGGGTCCGGAGCCGGACAAGACCTTGCGCGCCAGCGACAAGCTCGAGTTCACGATCTACAACAACGCAGGCGGCAAGGGCACGGTGTGCTTCGATCAGCTGACGTTCGAAGCGCTGCCCCCCGATGACACCTCGCCGCTGACCGCCACCGCCGCGTCGACCACGACGCCGGACGGGGTCGGCAAGGTGGTCGACGGCGACGCGGCCAGTGCCTGGGTGACGGGCGCGGCGCCGCAGAACCTGGTGCTCGACCTCGGCTCGCTGCGCGAGTTCGGTGGCCTTCGCCTGCAGTGGCTGCCGGAGCGGCATGCGTCGGACTATGCGGTCTCGCTGTCGGCTGACGGCGAGCAGTGGCGCGAGGTCCGCGTGGTGACGCAGGGCAACGGCGGCATCGACTGGCTGGCGCTGCCCGAAGCGGAGGCGCGCTATATCGGCCTCGACCTGCGTGACGGACAGGGCCCTGGCTTCGCACTGGCCGATGGGACGGTGCAGCCACTGGCGATGTCCGAGCATCCGAACGATGTGCTCGAGGCCGTCGCCGCCGACGCCCCGAAGGGGCATTTCCCGCGCGGCTTCAGTGGGGAGCAGGCGTACTGGACCATCCTCGGGCTCGATGGTGGCCTTCAGCAGGGTCTGATCAACGAGGACGGCGCGATCGAGGTCGCCGCCGGTGGTTTCTCGATCGAGCCTTTCGTGCGCATCGGCGAAACGCTGGTGAGCTGGGCGGACGTGACGGTCGCGCAATCGCTGCAGGACGACTACCTGCCGATTCCCAGCGTCGACTGGACCCACGACGCGCTTGCGCTGCGGGTGACCGGTTTCGCCCACGGCACGCCGCAGGATTCGCAGCTGGTCGCACGATACCGTCTCGGCAACCCTGGCAGCGAGACGCGCGACTACCAGCTGGCGCTCGCAGTGCGGCCGATGCAGGTCAATCCGCCGACCCAGTTCCTCAACATCACCGGCGGCGTCAGCCCGCTGCGCCGGCTCGGCGTCACCGCCGATGGCGTGCGCGTCGACGGCAGGCGGCGCGTGTTCGCGCGTCAGCCGGCGCAGGCCGCGTTCGCGACCACGTTCGATGCCGGCATGGACGTCGAACACCTGGCAGCCGGCACCTGGCCGACGACGACCGAAGTCGACGATCCGCAGTCGATGGCGTCCGGCGCGCTGGTCTATACCGTGCGTCTGGCGCCGGGCGAGTCGCGCGAGTTCGACCTGCTGATCCCGATGACCGGCGACATGGCGGCCGCGCCCGCGGACTGGAACCCGCAGGCCTGGCAGGACGCGACCGCGCAGGCGTGGCGCGGCAAGCTCGATGCCGTGGGCTTCGAAGTGCCCGCCGCGGGCAAGGCGCTGGCCGACACGCTGCGCACGTCGCTCGCCCACATGCTGATCTCGCGGATCGGCCCGCGACTGCAACCGGGCACGCGCTCGTACGCGCGCAGCTGGATCCGCGACGGCGCGATGATCTCCGAGGGCCTGCTGCGCATGGGCCGGCCAGAAGTCGTCAGGGAATATGTGGAGTGGTATGCGCCCTATCAGTTCGAGAACGGCAAGGTGCCGTGCTGCGTCGACGACCGCGGCAGCGATCCGGTGCCGGAGAACGACAGCCATGGCGAGCTGATCTTCAACATCGCCGAATACTGGCGCTACACCGGCGATGACGCCTTCCTCCAGAAGATGTGGCCGCACGTGCTGGGTGCGTACACCTATATGGAAGAACTGCGCGCCAGCGAACGCACCGAGGAGAATCGCAAGCTCAATGCGGCCTTCTACGGGATGATGCCGGCCTCGATCAGCCACGAAGGCTATTCGGCCAAGCCGATGCATTCGTACTGGGACAATTTCTGGGCGCTGCGTGGCTACAAGGACGCGGTGGCGATCGCCGAGGCGCTGGGCAAGCCCGATGACGCCAGGCGCATGGCGGCGGCGCGCGACGAGTTCCGCGTCGATCTGGACGCGTCCCTGCGCAGCGCCGCCGAGCAGCATGGCATCGACTTCCTGCCGGGCGCGGCCGAGCTTGGTGATTTCGATGCCACCTCGACCACGATCGCACTCGCGCCCGGCGGCGAGCAGGGCCGCCTGCCCGAACCGCTGCTGACCAACACCTTCGAGCACTACTGGACCAGGTTCACCGATCGTCGCGACGGCCGTGAGCCATGGAAGGACTACACGCCCTACGAGTGGCGCAATGTCGCCGCATTCGTGCGGCTGGGCTGGCGCGAGCGCGCCAACGAGGCGCGCGAGTGGTTCTTCGGCCATCGCGCGCCGCTCGCCTGGAACCAGTGGGGCGAGGTGGTCACGCCGACGCCGCGTACGCCGTTCTTCCTCGGGGACCTGCCGCATGCCTGGGTGGGTTCCGACTTCGTGCGCTCGGCGCTCGACATGTTTGCCTACGTGCGCGAAATCGACGACAGCCTGGTGCTAGCCGCCGGTGTGCCGGCCGACTGGTTGAACGAGGGTGTGGCGCTGCGCGGCATGCGCACGCCGCAGGGCACGGTGGGGTATTCGCTGCGCCGTGATGGCGATGCACTGCTGCTCGACATCGCAGCCTGCAGCGGCCTGCCCGAGGGCGGTCTGGTGCTGCAATGGCCCTACGAAAGCGTGCCCGGCGCGACGACGATCGACGGGCAGGTGGCGCAGTGGGAGGGAAATGAATTGCGGATCACCCGCGCGGGCGCGAAGGTGCGGATCGCGGGCGCGGACTGACCGACGACACCCTGTGGACGCAGGTGTTCGCAGGCACTTGCCGCAGGCGCGCAACGGGCATTCCGGGCGAGGCCCGTTGCGCGCCGGCGGACACATTTAGAGGCAAGCGCAGTTCGATGGAGCAGGACGTCGATGCGCCTGCGGGCGTTGCTGACCTGCAAGCCGCATTCGCGCATGATGCGACGGGTTCGCAGCCGGGGAGGGGCGTTACCATGTCACCTGGCGCGCGCCGCGCTGCCGGTCGCGGTGATGAGCCCGACGGGAAGTGCGCGCTGATCCGCGGCGGTTTCGCGATCGGCGAGGCCCAGAGCCCCGAAGTCTCACTGCTGACGGCTGCGTGGTCCCGATCCTGCGCCTGGGCATTCCGGCGCAGGGATTGGTCGACGCCGGACCGGGCCTGACCGATCCCGGCGCACGCGAAGGCGACCATGCGACAAGGCCCTGATCCTGCACGACGGCCAGGAGCTGTCCAATACCGGGGGCGCCGACGCCATGCAACTGGGCATCCACGCCCTGGCTTGCGGAGCCGGGCACGGCCCAATCTGCGCGCCGGGACCGGCCGCATCGATGGAGACACGACATGCCGACTGATTCGCTGATGCGCTGGCTCGAACCCTGCAGCGCCGAGGTGCGTCGCTGGCCTCGCGAGGCTCTGGATCCGTTGCAGGGGCCTCCGAATCGCGCGGCGATCGCCGCGGCCCTGCAGTGCACACGCGATGCCGATCCCGACGCACGCGCAGGACTCGCATCGAGCGTGGTGACGTTTGGGGAAGCGCTGGCGCTGGACCAGCGGCGTGCGCTGGTGGGCCGTCAGTCACGACAGGGGACGTTCCATGTCCCGCCACCAGCCGCAGCGGCGCCAACACAGTTGCAGCCATGAATACACCCCGCAACGTCGATCCGCACGTCGCGATCGCGATCAACCGGTTCGGTCTCGGCGCCGCTGCCGGTGCCGCGCTGCCGGCCGATCCCCGGCGCTGGCTGCTGCGGCAGCTGGACACCTACGAAGCACTGCCGCCCGCCTGGGCCGCGACGCCCGGGACACTGCAGTCGCTGCGCGCGCAGGCGCAGCTACAGGCGCTCGGCGGGGAGGGCAACGAGGCTGCCGCGCGGACGGCCGAGCACAAGCGCGTCCGCGACCGGATACGCGAGGGCCATGCCGTCGATGTCCGCGCGCGGTTCGCCTCCGCGCTGGACACGTCCACGCCGTTCATCGAGCGGCTGGTGCATTTCTGGGCCAACCATTTCGCCGTCTCGGTCGAAAAGCCCGCGGTCGAGGCGCTGGCTGGCGCCTTCGAGCGTGACGCGATCCGTCCCCACGTGCTCGGCCGCTTCGAGGATCTGCTGGTGGCTGCGGAACGGCATCCGGCGATGCTGCTGTACCTCGACCAGCCGCAGTCGGCCGGACCGGACAGCCTGGCCGCGCGGCGGGCGGCGCGCCGCGATGGGCGGGCGCGCGGACTCAACGAGAACCTCGCGCGCGAGATCCTGGAACTGCACACGCTGGGCGTGCGCGGCGGCTACGACCAGGACGATGTCACCGAGCTCGCCCGTGCGCTGACCGGATGGAGCGTCGTCACCGCTGGGGCGGCCGGGCAGGCGGGCGCCGCACCGACGTGGCCGGATGCGCCCGGGTTCGTGTTCCGCGCCGTGCTGCACGAGCCCGGCTCCCGCCGCGTGCTGGGCCGTGATTACCCGCAGGCGGACGAGGGCCAGGCGCTGGCGATCCTGCACGACCTGGCCACGTCCGAGGCGACGGCGCGATACCTGGCTGGCAAGCTCGCGCGCCATTTCGTCTCCGACACACCGCCCCGGGCACTGGTCGATCGTCTTGTGGGGGCGTTCCTCCGGAGTGGCGGCCAGCTCACCGATGTCTACCGCGCCCTGGTGGAATCGCCGGAGGCTTGGGCGCCGGCGCCGGCGCCGGCCAAGTTCAAGACGCCGTGGGACTGGCTGCTGTCGGCAATGCGTGGCACGGGCCTGGCCGAGCGTTCGGCCCTGCAGCCCGACCGCCTGCTGGTGCAGCTGGGACAGCCGGTGTGGCGGCCGGGTTCGCCCGCCGGCTTCGAAGATACCGCCGCGGCCTGGGCGGCGCCCGACGCACTGATGCGCCGGGTCGAAATGGCGCAGCGGCTGGCGAGGCACGCCGGCGCTGACGTCGATGCACGCGCGCTCGGGCCGGTCCTGCTGCCCGGCGTGCTGTCGCAGGCAACGGCGGATGAAGTGGCGCGCGCGGAAAGTCCGACATCGGCGCTGGCGCTGCTGCTGATGTCACCGGAATTCATGAGGAGGTGAGCATGACGTCGACCCCGACCCGAGGTTGCACACGACGCGGATTCCTGCGCGCGGCGGGCATGACGGGTGGCCTGGCGCTGCTCGCGCCGCGGCTGCTGCTGGCGAACGCCGCGACCGAGCGTCGCTTCGTGTTCGTGATCCAGCGTGGCGCAGCCGACGGTCTCGACACCCTGGTGCCGTACGCCGACCCGGCGTACGCCGCGCTGCGTGGCGGGCTGGCAATCGATGCCTCGGCCGCGCACCGGCTCGACGGCAGCTTCGCGCTGCATCCTGCGTTGAATGAGGCGGCCAACCTGTTCGCTGCGAAGCAGGCGCTGTTCGTGCACGCGGTGGCGTCGCCCTATCGAGAACGATCGCATTTCGATGGCCAGAACGTGCTGGAAACCGGCGGCGCGGCACCGCACCGGCTCAAGGACGGCTGGCTCAACCGGCTGGCGGCGCTGCTGCCCTCCGACGGCCGGGAGCCGCTTGCGCTGGCCTCCACCGTGCCGACCGCCCTGCGCGGCGATGCGAAGGTCGCGTCCTACGCGCCGTCGGCCTTGCCAGATGCTAGCGACGACCTGCTGTTGCGGGTCGGCCAGCTGTATGCGTCGGACCCGCTCCTGGGCAGCCTGTGGGAATCGGCCCTGCGCACGCGGGGCATCGCCGGCGAGGCGGTTGGCGGTCCCGGCACTGCACGCCGGGACGCGGAGGCGATCGGCACGCTCGCGGCGGGGTTCCTGGCGCGCCCGGACGGTCCGCGCATCGCGATGATCGAAACCCAGGGTTGGGACACGCACAGCCGGCAGCAGGCGCGCCTGGCGACCCACCTGGGCGCACTCGACCGGCTGCTCGGGGCGCTGCGCGATGGCCTCGGCCCGGCCTGGGCACAGACGGTGGTCCTGGTCGCCACCGAGTTCGGGCGCACCGCCTCGATCAACGGCACCGGCGGCACCGACCACGGCACCGGCTCGGCGGCGATGCTGGTCGGTGGCGCGGTCAAGGGCGGGCGGGTACTGGCCGACTGGCCGGGTCTCGCCCCGGGTGATCTCTACGAGGGACGCGACCTGCGGCCGACGATGGATCTCGATGCGCTGATCGCGTCCGCCGTCGGCGAATGTTTCTCGCTGGAACCCGGCATGGTGGCGCGCACCCTGTTTCCGCGCTCGGGCAGGAGAGCGACCCTGCCATCTCTGCTGCGCAGCTGACGCGGATCAGCGCTGCGCGCGCGCCTCGCGGACGATCGCGGCGGCACGCGCCGCGGTCTCGCGGACGCGGGCGTAGTCGCCGGCTTCGATCCATGCCTTGTCCAGCATCCACGAGCCGCCGATGCACAGCACGTTCGGCTGCGACAGGAACTCCGCCGCGTTGGCTTCGGAAATCCCGCCGGTGGGGCAGAAGCGCATGTCGTGCAACGGCCCGGCCAGGCCCTTGAGCATCGCCAGCCCGCCTACGGCGCTCGCCGGAAACAGCTTGCAGTTGCGGAACCCGCGTTCGCGCAGGGACATGAACTCGGTCGGCGTCGCTGCGCCCGGCACCACCGGAATGTCGGCGGCGGCCAGCGCATCGGCCAGGCCGGGCGGCGTACCGGGCGTGACCAGGAAGTCCGCGCCGGCATCGATCGAGGCGCGGATGTTGTTGGCGTCGAGCACGGTGCCGGCGCCGATGACGATGCCGGGACGCTCGCGCTTGAGCATGGCGAGTGCATCGATCGCGATCGGCGTGCGCAGGGTCAGCTCCAGCGTGCTCAGGCCGCCTTCGAGCAGGGCATCGGCGAGGGCGCGTGCCTCGTCGAGAGTGTTGACGGTGATCACCGGCAGCACGCCGGCATGACGCAGGAGATCGGCAGCGCGCTGCTGGCGTTCGGGCATCGAAGAAACGTCGGGCATCAGGTCAATTGTCCTTTTCGTCATGCGGCGCATCGGCGGCCGCGGCATCGGCGCCGAGATCGTATTCGGCATCGTAGTCCCACAGGCTGCCTTTGCTGGTCGCGGGACCGCAGCTGATCGACAGCGCGCCCTGGTCGGCGGGCGACACATTCGCACGATTGAAGCCGAACAGGTTGCGGCCGTAGTCGGTCGCGGCTGGCGCCGTGTCGGATGCAGGTTCGCGCGCGCGCCATTCGTCGGCGTCCACCAGTGCTTCGAGCGTGCCCGCTTCGCCGTCGAGGCGGATCATGTCGCCTTCGCGCAGGTAGGCGAGCGGGCCGCCGCGTGCGGCCTCGGGCGTCATGTGGATCGCGGCGGGTATCTTGCCGGACGCGCCGGACAGGCGGCCGTCGGTGACCAGGGCCACGCGCCGTCCCTGGTTCTGCAGCATGCCCAGCAGCGGTGCCAGCGAATGCAGCTCCGGCATGCCGTTTGCCCTCGGGCCCTGATAGCGCACGACGGCGACGAAATCGTGCGGCAGTGCGCCCGCGGCGTGCAGGCGGTTGAGCGCCTGCGGCGTGTCGACGACGACGGCGGGCGCTTCGATGGTGCGGAATTCCGGTTTCACCGCCGAGAGCTTGATCAGCGAGCGCCCGAGGTTGCCGCGCAGCAGGCGCAGGCCGCCCTGGGCTTCGAACGGCGCCGAGACCGGTCGCAGCACGCCCTCGTCGGCGCTGACCCGTGGCCCCGGCTCGTAGCGCACGCGCGCACCGTCGAGCTTGGGCTCCTCGGCGTAGCGGGCCATGCCGCCTTCGACGATGGTCGGGATGTCGCCGTGCATCAGGCCGGCTTCGAGCAGTTCGCGGAAGACGTAGGCATTGCCGCCGGCGGCGTGATAACGATTCACGTCGGCCTCGCCGTTCGGGTACACGCGGGCCAGCAGTGGCACGACCTGCGACAGGCGGTCCATGTCGTCCCAGGTCAGCACGATTCCGGCGGCGCGAGCGACGGCGATCCAGTGGATGGTGTGGTTGGTGGAACCACCCGTCGCCATCAGCATCGCGACCGCGTTGACGATCGCGCGCTCGTCGATCAGTTCGCCGATGGGACGATAGTCACCGCCCAGCGCGGTGATCGCCAGTGCACGTTCCACCGCCTCGCGGGTGAAGGCTTCGCGCAGCGGCGTGCCCGGATTGATGAAGGCCGCGCTCGGCAGCTGCACGCCCATCGCCTCGAGCATGGTCTGGTTGGAATTGGCAGTGCCGTAGAAGGTGCAGGTGCCGGCCGAGTGATAGGACTGCGCTTCGACTTCCAGCAGTTCCTCGCGCGTCGCCTCACCGGCGGCGTAGCGCTCGCGCACTTCGGCCTTGGTCTTGTTCGGAATGCCCGGCGTCATCGGTCCGCCCGGGATGAAGATCGCCGGTAGATGGCCGTAGGCGAGCGCGCCGATCAGCAGGCCGGGGACGATCTTGTCGCAGATGCCCAGATAGACGCTGGAATCGAACATGTCATGCGACAGCGCGATCGCGGTGGCCTGGGCGATGACGTCGCGGGAGAACAGCGACAGCTCCATGCCGGCGCGTCCCTGGGTGACGCCGTCGCACATCGCCGGTACCCCGCCTGCAACCTGGGCGGTATGCCCCAGATCGCGGGCGATCTCGCGGATGAACTCCGGGTACACCTCGTAGGGCTGGTGCGCGGAGAGCATGTCGTTGTAGGCGGTGACGATGCCGAGGTTGGCGGTCGGCGCGCCGCGCAGGCGCTGCTTGTCGACCGGACCGGACGCGGCGAAGCCATGGGCGAGGTTCGCGCAGCTCAGGCGTCCGCGGAGCGGCCCTTCGTCGCGCATGCGCGCGATGCCTTCGAGGTAGGCACGCCGCGACGGCGCACTGCGCTCGCGGATGCGTTCGGTCACGGAATGAAGAACGGGATGCAGGCTCATGGGCGTCGGCAATGGAATCCAGTGGCCCCGACAGGCGCGGGACGGGCAGGGAGGCGGGACGACCGTCCCGATGCGCGCCGGGTGCGCGCGATGCTGTGCCGGCTCGGCAAGTTCGACGGCATCATTCGCCGGTCACGGGCACCAGTGGACGTGCAGTGTGGCGCCGGGCGTGGTGAACGCGATGCGAGCCGGAAACTCGGTGGCATCGTCGCTCTGCAGCAGCCGGTCCAGCAGTGCGCGCTTCTTTTCGCCGCGGATCAGCAGGATGCGCGTGTGCGCGGGCGCCAGGCCCGCCGGCGTCAGGCTGATGCGCCGCTGCCAGATACCGGCGCCGGGGCTGCCGCCGGCATCGACGCCGACATAGGGCGACGGCGATGCAAGCGCGCCTTCCAGATCGATCATGCCGGGGAACAGCGATGCGGTATGGCCGTCGTCACCCATGCCCAGGACCACCACGCCGGCCGGCTGGCGCGCGTGCAGGTTGGCTGTGGCGATGGCCTCGTCGAAGGGACGGCCGGCACGGGTGATCGTCTCGAGCCGCGCCTTCTGCGCCTTGTTCTGGATCAGCGTCTCGCGCAGCAGGCGGGCATTGCTGTCGGGGTCGTCGGGCAGCAGCCAGCGCTCGTCGACCAGGGCCACGTCGACGCGATCCCAGGCCAGCGGCGATTTCGACAGCGCTTCGTAGACCGGGCCGGGCGTCTTGCCGCCCGACAGCAGCAGGCGCGCGCGCGGCCTGTGTTCCAGATCGCGGGCGATGGCGGACGAGATGGCGATCGCGGCGCCCCAGGTCCACTGGGTCGCCGATTCGTAGGCATGCAATTGCATGCGCCCATCGTCGCCGATTCCGCCGGCAATGCCAAAGGCCGGGGCGCCTTGCGCCGTCATGCCGCGGCCCTGCGCGCGGCGATCGCTGCGGCGCCAAGCAGGCCGGCATGCGGATGCAGCATCGCGATGGTCGGCACGCGCCCCATGTTCGGCGAGAACCGGCCCTTGTGTTCGAAGCGCTGGCGGAAGCCGGAATGGCGGATCGAGTCGAGCATTTTCGGTACCAGGCCGCCGGTGAGGAAGACGCCATCCCAGGCGCCAAGGGTCAGCACCAGATCGCCGGCGATCGCGCCGAAGACTGCGCAGAACACGTCCACGGCGCGCCCGCACAGGGCGTCGCCGGCGGCTGCGCGCGCGGTGATGTCGGCCGGTTGCATCGGACCGGGATCGACGCCGGCGATCTCGCTGAGCGCGCGATGGATGTTGACCAGGCCCGGGCCGCAGATCAGCCGTTCGTTCGACACCCGGCCGAACTGCGCCGACAGGCGCTCGAGGATCATGGTTTCCTCCGGTGTGCCTGGCGGAAAACTGACGTGGCCGCCTTCAGTCTCGAGCGGATGATGGCGGCCATCGCGGATCATCAGGCCACCGACGCCCAGGCCCGTGCCCGGCCCGATCACGGCGTAGGTACACGGGCCGTCGGGATCCTTGGGCACCGACCATTGCACGCCGCCGACGAGCGCGTAGTCGCCGGGCTGCAGCAACGGGATGGCCATCGCCTGGGCGGCGAAATCGTTGGTCAGGACGACATCGTCGATGCCGAGCCGCTGACGGGTACGCGTGCGCGAGATGACCCAGGGATGGTTGGTGATGCGTGCATCGTCGCCGTCCACGCGCCCGGCCACGGCGAACACGGCGCGCGGCAACGAGGCGTGCGTGCCTTCGCCGGGCCTGCCGTCGTGGCCGATCTGCGCCAGGTAGTGCAGGGCCGCGTCGGCCAGCGAAGGAAAGTCCGCCACCGGGAAACCGCGCACGGTATCGAGCTGCAGCGGCGTCGGGCTGGTGGTGTCGGCCAGCGCGAATCGTGCGTTGGTGCCGCCGATGTCGGCGAGCAGGGCAAGGTTGGCGGCGGTCACGGCTTGCGGCCTGCTGTCGTGGTGAGCGTACGCGGCAGGAACGGCTGCGCTTCGGCCGGTCCCCAGCTGCCGGCCGGATAGTCGTGCACCGGCGTGCCGGCCTCGCGCCACGCAGCGCTGACGCTGTCGATCCAGCGCCAGGCCGCCTCGACCTCGTCGTCGCGGACGAACAGGGTCTGGTCGCCCTTGAGCGCATCGATCATCAGGCGTTCGTAGGCGATGCGGCGCTTGGGGGGCAGCATCGCCAGGTCCAGCGACATCGGCTGCAGCTCGTTCGCGCTCCACTCCGACGCGGCCAGGCTGCCCATCAGACCCAGCTCGATCGTCTCTTCGGGCTGCAGCCGCACGCGCAGCTGGTTGGCGCGGGCGCGCCTGCGCTCGTCGGCACCGAACAGCCAGTGGGTCACCGGCTTGAACGTGATCACCACTTCGGTCGTGCGCGAGGGCATGCGCTTGCCCGTCACCAGGCGGAACGGCACGCCGGCCCAGCGCCAGTTGTCGATCCATGCGCGCAGCCCGACGAAGGTCTCGACATCCTCGTGGCCGCGATGATCGAAACCCTTGGCTGCCTGGCCATCGACGACCCCGGTGACGTAGCGGCCACGCACGCTGTCGACGTCGGCAGTGGCCGCCGTCATCGGACGGAGCGCGCGCAACACCTTGCGCTTCTCCTCGCGGATGCTGTTGGTGTCCATTGCTGCGGGCGGCTCCATCGCGATCAGCGCCAGCAGTTGCAGCATGTGGTTCTGGACCATGTCGCGCAGCGCGCCGTAGTCGGCGTAGTAGCCTTCGCGGCCATCCACGCCCGCGGTTTCGGCGACGATGATGTCCACCGACTCGATCCAGCGGCGCTCCCAGGTCGCTTCGAGCAAGGTGTTGCCCAGGCGCAACGCGAGCAGGTTCTGCACCGGCGCCTTGCCCAGGTAATGGTCGATGCGGAAGATGCGTGATTCGTCGAGCGCTGCCTTCAGGGTCGCGTCGATTTCCTGCGCGCTGGCAAGGTCGTGGCCGATGGGCTTCTCGAGCACCAGGCGCGACGGCGCCTCCAGCAGACCGGCCGCCTTGAGGCCGCGGCATGCGGAGGCGAACAGGTTGGGCGGAGTGGACAGATAGCTGACCGACGGACGGTCGGCGAATTTCGACAGCGCGACGGCCATCGAGTCGGCGTCGGCGAGATCGACCGATACGTACTGGACGCGCCGCAACAGCTCGTCGAGCGCGGCGGGATCATAGTCCTCGCACAGACGCTCGCGCAGCCACGCGCGGAAACTTTCGTCATCGTGTTCGCTGCGCGCGATCGCGATCACGCGGAACTGCGCCGGCAACAGTCGATCGCGCAGCAGGTGCACGAGTGACGGGAACAGGTAGCGTTGAGCCAGGTCGCCGGTGGCGCCGAACAACAGCAGGGAATCGTGCATGGGCGCCGCAACTGCCTTGGTTCAGGTGGGAGATCACGAAGTGTGTCGTCGGAAGCGCTCGAACCGCAACGGTGGCGATGCTCGACTGCAGGATCGCGGCGGTGTGTCCGGCGCCGAACTGCCTGCGTGTCGAGCACGCCGCCGCAGCATCGTGCGTCACGGTTGCGGGGGCGACGCGCCACCACGGTCATGTCTGGAACCGCTTACATGCGAGAATAGCGCAACAGCGCGATGGCGCTCCACGCTTGCATCGTGCGCGGGCGGGGTGGACACGGCAGCAGACGGGAGCTTGCATGGCACAGGTGCGGTTCGACGCGGTACGGAAGGTCTATCCCAATGGCTTCGTCGGCGTGGCCGGCGCGAGTTTCGAGGTGGTCGATGGCGAACTGCTGGTGCTGGTGGGGCCCTCGGGCTGCGGCAAGTCGACATTGCTGCGCATGGTCGCGGGGCTGGAGGCGATCAGCGACGGCACGCTGACGATCGGCGATCGCGTGGTCAACGACGTGGCGCCCAAGGACCGCGACATCGCGATGGTGTTCCAGAGTTACGCGCTGTATCCGCACATGAGCGTGGCCGAGAACCTCGCGTTCGGCCTGAAGCTGCGCGGACAGTCCAAGTCCGAGATCGCCGCGCGGGTGACCGAAGCGGCGCAGATGCTCGAACTCGACCAGGTGCTCGACCGCAAGCCGGGTCAGCTCTCCGGCGGACAACGCCAGCGCGTCGCCCTGGGCCGCGCCCTGGTCCGGCAGCCGCAGGTGTTCCTGCTCGACGAACCGTTGTCCAATCTAGACGCCAAGCTGCGCAGCGGCATGCGGGTCGAGATCGCCCGGCTGCACCGCAAGCTCGGCACGACGATGATCTATGTCACCCACGACCAGATCGAGGCGATGACACTGGGCCAGCGCATCGTCGTGCTCAAGGATGGGCGGATCCAGCAGATCGACACGCCGATGGCGCTGTACGAGCGCCCCGCCAATCTGTTCGTCGCCACCTTCCTCGGCAGTCCGGCAATGAACGTGCTGCGCGGGCGCCTCGAGCGTGACGGTCGGAGTTGGACGCTGGAGGCTGGCGATGAGGTGTCGCTGGCGCTGGGCGAGGCGGAGTTTCCGCCAGACTGGGCCGGGCGCGAAGTCGATCTCGGTATCCGCCCCGAGCACCTGTTGCCGGCCGCTGCCGGCGCCGCCTCGCTTGCGCCGGTGGTGGAGGTGGTGGAGCCGGTCGGCAGCGAGGTCTTCGCCAACCTGCGGCTGGGCAGGCATGCGCTGATCGCGCGGCTGCCCCCCGACCGTGTGCCCGTGCCGGGGGAGACGCTGCCGCTGTCGATCCCGAGCGGGCGCGTGCACGCCTTCGATGTCGGGACGGGTGAGCGGCTGGTGCCGCGCGCCTGAGCCTGGGTCCGGGGGATATGGTTCCTCGGCCGGCGCCCCCGTGTTGCGCGCCTGACGGCCTTCTTGCGCAGTTGGCTGTTCCGCCGTCAGCGTCGCCTGGTCTCTGCCCTGGCCGTGGCCAGGGCTGCCCGCAGGGGCGCTGTATCCGGATCCGGCCACACGACACCCCGGCGCGAGCGGTGGCCTGCGGCCCGCGGCAGCCCCGCGCGTCGGTATACTGGCTGCTTGTGCGCGCGAAGGCCGGTCTGGGCTTTTGGAATCAACTGGTTACAGCGGGGATTTCGCGTAGCGCCTGACACGCTTCCGTCATCCATCGCGCCTTCGCAGGCGCCAAGAGGCCACCAAAGCCCGCATGCGCCTGTCCACGATCAAGCTCGCCGGTTTCAAATCCTTCGTCGATCCGACCACGCTGCACCTGCCGACCAACATGACCGGCGTGGTGGGGCCCAATGGCTGCGGCAAGTCGAACATCATCGATGCCGTGCGCTGGGTCATGGGCGAATCCTCGGCGAGCCGCCTGCGTGGCGACTCGCTCACCGACGTGATCTTCGCCGGCTCCACCGCGCGCAAGCCGGTGTCGCAGGCGATGGTCGAACTCGTCTTCGACAACTCCGATCACACGATCGCCGGCGAGTTCGCGGCGTTCAACGAGATTTCGGTCAAGCGCACGGTCAGCCGCGACGGGCAGAGCGGCTACTACCTCAACGGCACCAAGTGCCGGCGGCGGGACATTACCGACCTGTTCCTCGGCACCGGCCTCGGGCCGCGCAGCTACTCGATCATCGAGCAGGGCATGATCTCGCAGGTCATCGATGCCAAGCCCGAAGAGCTGCGTGTGTATCTGGAGGAGGCGGCCGGCATCTCCAAGTACAAGGAACGCCGCAAGGAAACCGAGACCCGGATCCGGCATACCCGCGAGAACCTCGACCGCCTCAGCGACCTGCGCGAGGAAGTCGGAAAGCAGCTGCAGCATCTCGCGCGGCAGGCCAAGCAGGCCGAGCAGTACACCGCGATCCAGGCCGAGCGCCGGATCCGCGATGCCGAGTGGAAGGCCCTGGAATGGCGCACGCTCGATTCGCGTCTGCGCGCACTGCGCGAGGGTCTGGCGCAGGAAGAAACCAGGCTCGAGCAGATTATCGCCGAGCAGCGCGAAGCGGAGCGCGAACTGGAAACCGGACGCGAGCGGCGGCACGAGGCCAGCGAGGGACTCAACCGCGCCCAGGCCGAGAGCTACGAAGTCAGCGGCATGCTCGCGCGGGTCGAGCAGCAGATCCAGCACCAGCGCGAACTGTCGGCGCGGCTGCTCAAGGCCCGCGACGAGGCCCAGGCGCAGCTCGCCGAGATCGGCGCGCATATCGACCAGGACCAGCTGCGGCTCGACACCCTGCACGAGAGCATTGCCGACGCCGAGCCGCGCCTGGCGCAGCTTCAGGACGACGATGCGGTGCGCCAGGACATGCTGCGGGACGCCGAGACCGCGCTCGCCGACTGGCAGACGCGCTGGGAGACCCACAACCGCGAGCAGGGCGAGTCCGCCCGCGCGGGCGATGTCGAACGGACCCGCGTCGATTACCTGGACAGGCAGGCGCTGGAAGCCGAGCGCCGGCGCGAGCAGCTGCAGGCCGAGCGCGCAGGCATTGATCTGGACGCGCTCAGCGAAACCTTCGCCGATCTGCAGATCCGCCACGACGAGCAGAAGGCCGCGCTCGACACGCTCGGCGACGATCTGGAAACCCGCAAGGCGGCCGCGGTCGAGCTGCAGGACGCCCAGCGGCGCGCGCAGGAGGAGATCTCCGGCGTGCGCAAGCAGGCGCAGGAGGCCCGTGGCCGGCTGTCGTCGCTGGAGACCCTGCAGAACGCAGCGCTCGGCCAGGAGCAGGGCGCCGCGGTGGAATGGCTGCGCCAGCGCGGGCTCGATTCCGCCGCGCGCGTGGGCGAGCGGTTGCGGGTCGAGTCTGGCTGGGAGTTCGCGGTCGAGAGTGCGCTCGGGCAGTTGATCGAAGGCGTGCTGGTCGATGGCGACGGAGTGCCGGCCGAACTGGTCGATGCGCTCGGCGAACTCGGCGAGAGCCGGTTGGCGCTGGTGTCGTCGGACATGGGCGACGATGTCTTCGCGCCGACGTCGCTGGCCGCGAAGGTGCAGGGCCCGCTGGCGATCCGTCGCCTGCTGGCGCGACTGCACGTATCGGAAACGCTGGCCGAAGCACGCGCCTTGCAGGCCCGCCTGGGCGACGGCGATTCCGTGATCACCCGCGGCGGGGAGCGACTCGGCGCGGGCTGGGTGCGGGTGTCCCGCTCGGGCGCCGCCAAGCAGGGTGCGCTGCTGCGCGAGCGGGAGATCCAGTCGCTGCGCGAACAGATCGCCACGCTGCAGGACCAGGAGCAGGCGCTGGAGGCGCGGATCGCGCAGGGCCGCGAGCAGCTGCTCGGCGTCGAACAGCAACGCGAGGAAGCGCAACGTGCGCTGTACGTCGCGCATCGCGGCGTGTCCGAGCTTGCCGGCCAGGTGCAGAGCCAGCAGGGCCGGGTGGAAGCGGCGCGCAACCGGATCGAGCGTATCGATGCCGATCTCGCCCAGCTGCACGAAACGCTCGACACCGCCGCCCAGCAGGCGCGGGATGCGCGCGGCCGGCTCGAGGACGCGGTCGAACGGATGGCCGAGTTCGAGGCCGCGCGCAGCGCGCTGGAGCTCGAGCGTCGCAGCCTGGTCGAAGCACGTGACCAGGCCCGCGCGGCGGCGCGGGAATCGCGCGATGCGGCGCACGCCCTCGCGCTGACGCTGGAATCGCAACGCGCCCAGATCACCTCGCTGACCCAGGCCCTGGCGCGCATGGGTGGACAGCGCGGTCAGATCGACAGCCGCCTGGGCGAACTGTCCGAACAGCTCGCGCATGGCGACTCGCCGGTCGAGACGCTGGAGCAGCAGCGCCAGGTCGCACTGGAGGCGCGCGTGCGCACCGAACGCGCGCTCGGCGAGGCACGTTCGCTGCTCGAAGGCATCGACAACGAACTGCGCACCTTCGAGCAGGTCCGCCAGCAGCGCGATGCGCAGGCGCTGACCCAGCGCGAGGCGATCGGCCAGCGCCGGCTTGACCAGCAGGCGCTGGTGATCGCCGCCGACCAGCTGGCAGCGCAGGTCGTCGAATCCGGCTTCGTCGTCGAGGAAGTGCTGAACGGGCTCGACGACTCGGCCAATGCCAGGGACTGGGAGAAGATCGTCACCGACTTCGACGCGCGGCTGCGTCGTCTCGAACCGGTGAACCTCGCGGCAATCGCCGAGCATGCCGAAGCCGCGCAGCGCAAGGAGTACCTCGATGCGCAGGACGCAGATCTCAACTCGGCGCTCGAAACGCTGGAGGAAGCCATCCGCAAGATCGACCGCGAGACCCGCGGCCGCTTCAAGGACACTTTCGACAAGGTGAATGCCGGCGTGCAGGCGCTGTATCCGCGGCTGTTCGGCGGCGGCCATGCGTATCTGGAGCTCACCGGCGAGGACCTGCTCGACACGGGCGTGGCGATCATGGCGCGTCCGCCGGGCAAGCGGGTCTCGAACATCTCGCTGCTGTCGGGCGGCGAGAAGGCGATGACCGCGGTCGCGCTGGTGTTCTCGATCTTCCAGCTCAATCCAGCGCCGTTCTGCCTGCTCGACGAGGTGGATGCGCCGCTCGACGAGGCCAACGTCGGCCGCTTCACCGCGATGGTCAAGGAGATGAGCGAGCAGGTGCAGTTCCTGTTCGTCAGCCACAACAAGGCGACGATGGAGGCCGCATCGCAGCTCAGCGGCGTTACCATGCGCGAGCCCGGCGTCAGCCGCCTGGTGTCTGTTGACCTTGCCGAAGCCGCGCGACTCGCCGGCGCCGCCTGACTGGAGAATTTTGCCAATGACCGATGACTGGATGATGCGGATCGGGATCCTGGTCGCGGGCCTGCTGCTGATGGGTGCGATCTGGTACTTCGGGACACGTCCGCGTAGCGGCCAGGGCCGGCGCATCGCCCCGGCCGACGAGCGCGAGCAGCGCCTGGAACCCACACTCGGCGCCCAGCTCGAACAGGATCTCGGCAGCGCCGGGGTGCCGCGCGCCGCGGGCGATACCGAGGCAGTGCAGGCTGAGATGGACCTGCTCGACGAAACAGTCGGCAGCGTTTCGCCCAACAGCGAGCTGGGCAAGCGCAATACCGACGACTTCGACAAGATCATCACCCTCTACATCGCGGCGCGCGCCGGCAGCGTGCTGCGCGGTCCGGACATCGTGGTCGCCGCCGAGAAGACCGGGCTGACCTACGGCCACATGAACGTGTTCCACCGCCTGGTCGACGGCCATCCCGAGCGCGGCCCGATCTTCAGCGTTGCCAACATCCGCAGTCCCGGCAGCTTCGACATGGCGGAGATCCAGTCGCTGGAGACGCCGGCGATCGCGTTCTTCCTGACCCTGCCGGCGCCAACCCGTGCACTCGATGCCTGGGATGCGATGCTGCCGACCGCCGAGCGCATGGCAGAACTGCTCGATGGTGTGCTGCTCGACGAGCAGCGCAATGCCCTGGGTCGCCAGCGTATCGGCGGCCTGCGGGAAGAACTGCGCACCTGGGATCGCGAGCACGAAGCCCCGCCGGTGACCCGCAGCCCGCGCTGGTAGGAGCGGGCAGGGTGGCGATCTCGGGCATCAGCCACCTGACCTTCGTCGTCCGCGACCTCGACCGGACGACCCGGCTGTTCGTCGAAGGGCTCGGCGCGCAGGAGGTCTATGCCAGTGGTGCCGACAGCCGTTCGCTGTCGCCCGAGAAGTTCTTCCTGCTCGGTGGCATCTGGATCGCGACGATGCAGGGTGAGCCGCTGCCCGCGCGTTCCTACCGCCATGTCGCCTTCGCTGTCGCGGCGGCCGAGCTGCCGGGGTATCGCGCCAGACTCGAAGCGCTGGGTGTCGAGTTCGGGCCGTCGAGGCCGCGTATCGAAGGCGAGGGCGAGTCCCTGTACTTTCACGACTTCGACAACCACCTGTTCGAACTGCACGCAGGGACGCTCGAAGCCAGATTGCAGGCCTACCGCGCGGCCGTCACCGCGGCTCGGCTTGGAGCGGGCGAGGGGCCTCTGGGACGCAACGCGCGATCGGTCGAGGCGCGTATCCGGTCGACAGAGGACTTGCCGTGAGCGCAGCGACTCGGCGGAGCGCCATGCAGCCCTGATCCTGGCGCTTGCGCGTGTCCAAGGCCCGGTCATGGAGGCATCTCACACGCGCGGTTTCACTCCATGCCTGCCGCTTTGCGAACGCGGCAGGCCTACAATTCCCGCATGCCGACTCCATCCCCCGCCGACCGCGCCGCCGAGTTGCGCGCGCGCATCGAAGACGCCAATCACCGGTATTACGTGCTCGACGACCCGTCGATCCCCGACGCCGAATACGACGCGCTGCTGCGCGAGCTCGAAGCCCTTGAGACGGCCCATCCCGAGCTGGCCAGTGACGACTCGCCTACGCGCACGGTCGGCGCCAGACCCGATGGCGGCTTCCCGGAAGTGCGGCATGCGATCCCGATGCTGTCGCTGGCCAACGCCTTCGAGACGCCCGGCGTAGGCGAGGACGCGGACGATCGCACGCGCTATGCCGAGGTCGCCGATTTCGAGCGCCGTATCGAACAGAAACTCGGCATCTCCGCACCGGTGTTTTCGGTGGAGCCGAAACTCGATGGCCTGGCGATCAGCCTGCGCTACGAGAACGGAATCTTCGTGCAGGGTGCGACGCGCGGCGACGGCGCCACCGGCGAGAACGTCACCGTCAACCTGCGTCAGGTGCGCGCAGTGCCGTTGAAGCTGCGCACCGCCGACAGCCCGCCGCCCGCGGTGCTCGAGGTGCGCGGTGAGATCTACATGCCGCGCAAGGCCTTCGAGGCCTGGAATGCGAGGGCGCTCGAACACAACGAGAAGTTGCTGGCCAATCCGCGCAACGGCGCCGCCGGCTCGCTGCGCCAGCTCGATCCGGCGGTGACCCGCCGGCGTCCGCTCGCGTTCTTCGCCTACGCGGTTGGCGAGGTGCGCGGGCTGGAACTGCCCGAGACCCATTCGGCGACGCTGGCACTGCTGCGCCAGTTCGGCTTTCCGGTGGCGCCGGAGGTGGATACCGCCACCGGTTTCGACGGGTTGATCGCGTACTTCCGCCGTATCGGCAAGGTGCGCGACAGCTTGCCCTACGACATCGATGGCGTGGTCTACAAGCTCGACGACTTCGATCAGCAGGCGACGATGGGTTTCGTCTCGCGGGCACCGCGCTGGGCGTTGGCGCACAAGTTCCCGGCGCAGGAACAGTGCACCGTGCTGCGCGCGATCGAGGTGCAGGTGGGCCGGACCGGCGCGATCACGCCCGTTGCGCGACTGGAGCCGGTGCAGGTCGCCGGGGTCACGGTCACCAATGCGACCCTGCACAACGAGGACCAGATCCGCCGTCTCGACGCCCGCGAAGGCGACACCGTGATCGTGCGCCGCGCAGGCGACGTGATTCCCGAAATCGTGCGCGTGATCGAGGAGCGGCGGCCGGCGGGGACGGTCGAGTGGTCGATGCCGGCGACATGCCCGGTCTGCGGCTCGTCGCTCGTGCGCGAGGAGGGCGCCGCAGCCTGGCGCTGTACGGGCGGGCTCACCTGTTCGGCGCAGCGCAAGGAAGCCGTGCGCCATTTCGCCTCGCGCCGCGCCATGGACATCGAAGGCCTCGGCGACAGGCAGGCCGAAGCCCTGGTGGAGTTCGGCTTCGTCCATTCCCCGGCCGATCTCTATGTGCTCACGGTCGAGGACCTGGTACGCATGAAGACCGCGCTCGATGCCGCGACGGCTGCCGACTTCGCGCAGGCGGTACGTGACAGCAGAGGCGCGCTGGTGCTCGATGCCGAGGGCGAGGCGGTGCTCGCGGAGGAGGCGCCGGTGTGGAAGGAGGCCGGCTTCCTGCGCCAGCACCTCGCACTCGGCACTGACGGCAAGCTCGCGACGCGGTGGGCCGAGAACCTCGTGGCCGGTATCGACGCCAGCCGCACCACGACGCTGCCGCGCTTCCTGTTCGCCCTGGGCATTCCGCACCTGGGCGAGACCACGGCCAAGTCGCTGGCGCACTGGCTGGGCTCGCTCGAGTTCGTGCGCTCGACCCCGGCCGCGCTGCTCCAGGCGCTGCCGGATATCGGTGGCGAAGTGGCACGTTCGATCGCGACGTTCTTCGAGCAGCCGGGCAACATCGCGGTCGTCGACGCACTGCTCGCGGCCGGCATCACGTTCACTGACGAGGCGGCGCCTGCCGCCGAGCTGCGCGAACGGCTTGGCCTTGCGCACCTGCTGGCCTCGCTGCCGGTCGACAAGCTCGGCGGCAAGAGTGCCGAGCGCCTCGCCGACACCTACGGCAGCCTCGACGCATTGCTCCGCGCGAACGCCAGCGGCTGGACGGGCGCCGGGCTTTCCAGCGCGGGCGCGGACAATCTTTCCGCGTATCTCGCCAATGCCGACGGGCTCGCCGCGCTGCGGGCAGAGGACGCCGCGATGAGGCGTCTGCTCGATGCCGCGCCGGTGCGGGCGTCGAAGGCGGCTGGCCCGTTGGCGGGCAAGACCGTCGTGTTGACCGGCACCCTGGCGGCGATGACCCGCGACGAGGCAGGTGAGCGTCTGGAAGCACTGGGCGCGAAGATCGCGGGCAGCGTCTCCAGGAAAACCTCGCTGGTGGTCGCCGGGGAGACCGCGGGGTCCAAGCTCACCAAAGCCCAGGAGCTCGGGATCGAGATCTGGGACGAGGCCGCGCTGCTCGCTTTCCTCCGGACGCAGGCATGAGCGATCCACGGCTGCCTTCGGCGAGCTTCGAGACCCTCCGGCTGCGCGCACGCCTCAATGAGGCCCTGCGTGCATTCTTCGCCGTGCGTGGCGTGATCGAGGTCGAGACCCCGATGCTGTCGCAGGCGGGCAATACCGATCCCAACGTCGCGAGCTTCCGCACGGAATTCGGCGGCCATGTCTCGGCCGGTCCGCGGACGCGCTGGCTGCGTACCTCGCCGGAGTTCCCGCTCAAGCGCCTGCTGGCGGCCGGCTTCGGCGACTGTTACGAGCTCGGCCGCGTATTTCGCGACGGCGAGGCCGGCGGCCGCCACAACCCCGAGTTCACCATGCTCGAGTGGTATCGCGTGGGCTGGGATCAGCGGGCACTTGCCGACGAGACCGTCGCGCTGGTGCAGACCGCGCTCGCGCTGGTGGAGCGGCGCGCGCATGTCGTGCAGACGAGCTTCCGCGCGCTCTATCTCGACCAGCTCGGCCTTGATCCGATGACGGCGCCGGAGGCCGAACTGCAGGCGGCCCTGGGGGACATCCGGATTGATCCGCAGGGGCTTACCCGCGACGACTGGCTCGACCTGTTGATGACCCACCGCATCCAGCCGGCCAATCCAGCCGACCGCATTCTCGTGGTGCACGACTATCCGGCCTCGCAGTGCATGCTCGCACGCGTCACAGAACGCGACGGCGTGCAGGTGGCCGAACGCTTCGAGTTGTACCTGGGCGCCTTGGAGCTGGCCAACGGCTACCACGAGCTGGCCGATGGCTTCGAACAGCGCCTCCGCTTCGAGCGCGATCATGCGGTCCGCGCCTCGCGCGGCGCGCCGCTGCCGCCGCTCGACGAGGCCCTGCTCGGCGCACTCGATGCCGGCTTCCCCGACTGCGCCGGCGTGGCGCTGGGTGTCGACCGTCTGATGATGGCGATGCTCGGCACCGGAAGCATCGCGGACGTGATCGCCTTCGATTTCGCGCGGGCGTAGCGCGACGCGACTTCCGCACGCTTCATGCCGGCATCGTCCGTGGATCGTGCCCGAAGCGCGGAAAACGCCAGTGCAATCGAAGTCCGGGCCGCAACGGCAATCCGGCATCCCCGAATTACAATTGCCCCATGAACACATCCCTGCTCGATTTCGATCGCTACGACCATATCCGCCCGATCCTGTGGACCGGCGACACGCTGGAACTGCTGGACCAGCGCAAGCTGCCCTTCGTGGTCGAGCACGTCAGCTGCAGGACCAGCGACGACGTGGCCCAGGCAATCCATGCGCTGACCGTGCGTGGCGCGCCGGCCATCGGCATTGCTGCCGCGTGGGGCGCGGTGCTCGGCGCACGCGAGGTGGAAGCCGAGGACGGCGCTGCGGCGCAGGCGAAGCTTGAGCCCGCACTGCAACGACTCAATGCGGCGCGTCCGACGGCCGTCAATCTTGCCTGGGCACTGGCGCGCATGCGCCGCGCACTTGCGACCGCTGGCGCCGACTGGCGGGAAGTGCTCGAGCGTGAAGCGCAGGCGATCGCCGAAGAAGACCTCGCCGCCAATCGTCGCATGGGCGCGCTCGGCGCCGAGCTGATCGCACCCGGCAGCGGCGTGCTGACCCATTGCAATACCGGATCGCTGGCGACGGCGGGTTTCGGCACCGCGCTGGGGGTGATCCGCGCCGGCATGGCGCAGGGGCGCATCGGCAAGGTGTTCGCCGGCGAGACGCGGCCGTGGCTGCAGGGCGCGCGGCTGACGGTATGGGAGCTGCAGCAGGACGGCATCGACGCGACCCTGATCGCCGATTCCGCGGCGTCGCATCTGATGAAGAGCGGCCTGGTGCAGTGGATCATCGTCGGCGCCGACCGCATCTGCGCCAATGGCGATACCGCGAACAAGATCGGCACCTACCAGCTGGCGATCGCCGCGCGCCACCACGGCGTGAAGTTCATGGTGGTCGCGCCCTCGTCGACCGTCGACATGGATACCGCGACCGGTGACCTGATCGAGATCGAGCAACGCGATCCGGGCGAACTGTTCGGCATCGGCGGCAGCCGCACCGTGGCCGAGGGCATCCAGGCGTGGAACCCGGTTTTCGATGTGACTCCCGGGGAACTGATCGATGCCATCGTGACCGAGCAGGGCGTGGTGGAACGTCCGACCACCGCAGCGATGCGCGCATTGTTCGGCGGCTAGAGCGGCGCCCTTTGGCCGGCGCTGACTGCATCGTCTGTTTCGTCCCGTCGCGTGCGATTCGTGGGAGCGCGGCGGCACGGGGCGCTCGACGCGAGATCGGCGGCAACGTCAACGGCAGGAACCGCCGGCGATCCCGGATGCAGGTTGTGCACGCCGCTTCGTTCGCATGCGCGCCCTCCCGCTGCACCGGCAGCGGGAAAACCCCGCGCAGCGGTACTGATCGCGGGCGTCGCCGAAAGATGTCGATGCGGGGCAGGTGCCCGCTGACTGCCGCCGCCGCCCGTGCCGCGCACAAGCCAGCCGCCAAGTCCTTGTTTTTACGTTGGAAAATTTGGGGCTGCGGTGGGTTTTGTGCTATGATTTCCTGTCGTTTTCAACGCGTCGCCGGCGGCCGGTACGCGCAGCGCCGGTGAATGCCGCCGGCGTCTGAAAACCGGGCCGCGCAGCCAGGATGCAAGCACCCTCGATGGTCGAATCCGCGAAAGAAATCATTCCCGTCAATCTCGAAGACGAGATGCGGCGCAGTTACCTCGATTACGCGATGAGCGTGATCGTGGGACGCGCGCTTCCCGATGTCCGGGATGGACTCAAGCCGGTGCACCGGCGCGTGCTGTTCGCGATGCACGAGCTCGGCGCCCACAGCAACAAGGCCTATTTCAAGTCGGCGCGTATCGTCGGTGACGTCATCGGTAAGTACCACCCGCACGGCGACCAGTCGGTCTACGACACGCTGGTGCGCATGGCCCAGCCGTTCTCGTTGCGCTACATGCTGGTCGACGGGCAGGGCAACTTCGGTTCGGTCGACGGCGATTCGGCCGCTGCGATGCGTTACACCGAATCGCGCATGGCCCGCCTCAGCCACGAGCTGATGGCCGACATCGACAAGGAAACCGTCGATTTCCAGCTCAACTACGACGAGAAGGAAAGCGAGCCGACGGTCATGCCGACCCGGTTCCCGAACCTGCTGGTCAACGGTTCGGCCGGTATCGCGGTGGGCATGGCGACCAACATCCCGCCGCATAACCTGGGCGAGGTCATCGATGCGCTGATCGCATTGATCGACACCCCGGACATCGACATCGACGGTCTGATGGAATACATCCCGGGGCCGGATTTCCCGACCGCGGGGATCATCAACGGCGTCGGCGGCATCCACCTGGCGTATCGCACCGGCCGTGGCCGTGTGCGCATGCGTGCGCGCGCCGACGTGGAAGTGGCCGACAACGGCCGCGAGTCGATCATCGTCACCGAGATTCCCTACCAGGTGAACAAGGCGCGGCTGATCGAGAAGATCGCCGAGCTGGTGAAGGAAAAGAAGCTCGAGGGCATCAGCGAGCTGCGCGACGAGTCCGACAAGGACGGCATGCGCATCTACATCGAGATCAAGCGCGGCGATTCGGCCGAAGTGGTGCTCAACAACCTCTATTCGCAGACGCAGATGGAGTCGGTGTTCGGCATCAACATGGTGGCGCTGGTCGACGGCCGCCCGCAGTTGCTGAACCTCAAGCAGATCCTCGAAGCCTTCGTGCGCCACCGTCGCGAAGTGGTCACGCGCCGGACGATCTTCGAACTGCGCAAGGCGCGCAACCGTGCGCACATCCTCGAAGGCCTGACCGTCGCGCTCGCCAACATCGACGAGATGATCGAGCTGATCAAGACGTCCGAGAACCCGCAGGTCGCCAAGGAAAGGATGCTCGGCCGGCGCTGGGAAGCGGGCCTGGTCGGCGCGCTGCTCGCGGCGACCGGCTCGGAGGCCTCGCGTCCGGAAGATCTGCCCGACGGCGTGGGCCTGATCGATGGCGGCTACCAGCTGACCGAGGCCCAGGCCCAGCAGATTCTGGAAATGCGTCTGCACCGCCTGACCGGGCTGGAGCAGGACCGCCTGACCGACGAGTACAAGCTGCTGCTCGAAACCATTCGCGGCCTGATCGAGATCCTCGAAGATCCCGAAGTGCTGCTCGAGCTCATCCGCACCGAGCTGCGCAACGTCAAGGAAGAATTCGGCGATGCACGCCGCAGCGAGATCCGCGCCAGCGAGGAGGATCTCGACATCCTCGACCTGATTGCGCCGGAAGACGTCGTCGTCACGCTGTCGCACTCGGGCTATGCCAAGCGCCAGCCGGTCAGTGCCTACCGCGCGCAGAAGCGCGGCGGCCGGGGCCGCAACGCGGCGTCGACCAAGGACGAGGATTTCATCGAGCAGCTGTGGCTGGTCAACACCCACGACACCCTGCTGACCTTCACCAGTGCCGGCCG
Source organism: Luteimonas chenhongjianii (assembly GCF_002327105.1). GTDB lineage: Bacteria > Pseudomonadota > Gammaproteobacteria > Xanthomonadales > Xanthomonadaceae > Luteimonas > Luteimonas chenhongjianii. The sequence continues at coordinate 2,225,504 of NZ_CP023406.1, forward strand.
CGTGTTCTGGCTGCCGGTGCACCAGTTGCCCGATGCCGGCCCGAACGCACGCGGGCGGCCGATCATCAACTGGATCCCGCTGGAAGCCGGCGAGCGGGTACAGGCCGTGGTGCCGGTGCGCGAGTACGTGCAGGGCCAGTACGTGTTCTTCGCCACGCGTTTCGGCACGGTCAAGAAGACGCCACTGACCGAGTTCGCCTATCGCCTGGCGCGCGGCAAGATCGCGATCCGCCTGGACGAGGGCGACGCCCTGGTCGGCGTCGCGCTGACCGACGGCGAGCGTGACGTGCTGCTGTTCGCATCCAACGGCAAGACCGTGCGTTTCTCCGAGGACAGCGTGCGTTCGATGGGTCGCACTGCCGGTGGCGTGCGGGGCATCCGTTTGACGAAGGGCGAGCAGGTGGTGAGCCTGATCGTTGCCGAGCCGGCGGGCGGCATCGAGGACGACAGCGAGGACTCGATCGAAGAGGTCGTGGTCGACGAGGCCGTGGTCGACGCAGCGGAGACGCCGATTGCCGAGGTCGGCGCCGGCGACGACATCCCCTACATCCTCACCGCCACCGAGAACGGCTACGGCAAGCGCACGCCGCTGTCGGAGTACCCGCGCAAGGGCCGCGGCACGCAGGGCGTCATCGGCATCCAGACCACCGAGCGCAACGGTCCGCTGGTCGGCGCAGTGCTGCTGCGCAACCACGACGAGGTACTGCTGATCTCCAACGGTGGCACCCTGGTGCGCACGCGTGCCTCGGAGATCGCGCGCGTCGGCCGCAACACCCAGGGCGTGACCCTGATGCGCGTGTCCAAGGACGAGCGCCTGCAGGGCATCGAGCGCGTCGATGGATCGATCGTCGAGACCGAGACCGAGGACGATGTGGAGATGCTGCCGCCGACTGATTCGCCCGCGACGGATGCGCCGACCGCCTCGCACTGAGGCATCGCGTCTGCACATGGAAAGGGCCGGCATTGCCGGCCCTTTTTTTGGTTTCGCAGCGGGATCGCATCACCGCGGCGTCCGCGGGCGGGCGCGTGGTTCACGCCCGATGAGCACAACGCGAACTTCACGCCAGCGCGTGGCGTGGCCACCGCGCGGTCGTGCCAGGAGGATCAGTTCAGATGCGCGAGCACATGCTCCGCCGACGAGACCTTGTATTCGCCCGGCGCTTCGACAAAGAGCTGGCGGACAACGCCATCATCGGCGTACAGCGCGAAGCGCCGCGCGCGCAGGCCCATTCCGTAGGCGCTGGCGTCCATCTCCAGACCCATGGCCCGGATCAGCTCGCCATTACCGTCGGAAATCATGTGCAGGCCCTCCGGCACACCGGCGCTTTCGCCCCAGGCCTGCATCACGAAGGGGTCATTGACCGCCACGCAGATCACCTCGATGCCGCGTTGGCGGAAGGCATCGAAATGCTCGACGAAGCCGGGCAGGTGGCGCTCCGAACAGGTCGGGGTGAATGCGCCGGGCACCGCGAACAGCACGACCTTCTTGCCGGCGAACAGGGTGGGGGTGTCGACGACACGCACGCCGTCGTGGATGTGCTTGAGGGTGACTTCCGGGATGCTGTCACCGATCTGGATGGACATGGTTGCGCTCGTTTTCGTGAGGGTGAACAGAGTCTATCCGGAGCCGCATGACTGCGTGCGACACGCTTGAAACCGTCGCGACGATTCCTACATCGCAGGCATCGCGGCCACTGCGCCGCCCCCCATTACGGAGACATGCCATGCGTCAAGACACCTTGCGACCTGTCGTCCTTCATCCTGGCCGCCTGGAGCGGACGAGCTTGCAGGACGAGATGCGCCAGTTGCTCAACCAGTTCGTCCAGGGCGATGCCACCGACGGCTCGTCGGTCGTCACCAGCCAGTGGACGCCCCGGGTCGACATCCGCGAGGAGCGAGACCGCTTCGTGATCCTGGCCGACCTGCCGGGTATCGATCCGGCCGATGTCGAAGTCTGGATGGACAAGGGCGTGCTGAGCCTCAAGGGCGAGCGCAAGCCCGCCGTCGGCGAGACCCAGGAGCGCGACCCGGGCTCCAACGAAGTGCGGTTCTCGCGCATCGAGCGCAGCGTCGGGCGCTTCCATCGCCGCTTCACGCTGCCCGACAGCGCCGATCCCGATGGGATCACCGCGGTTGGCCACAACGGCGTGCTGGAGATCGGCATCCCCAAGCGTCCGGAAACCACGCCTCGCCGCATCCAGGTGGGCACGGCCGGGGCGGATACCCGCCAGTAAGCCCCATTGCGTCGAAGGCCGGGCCTTCGCGCGATCACGGTACGCGACGGCGGCCTGCAGGTATCCTGTGGGCCGTCGTCGTTCGCGGCGTTCCCCCTCGTGGCGGGCGACTGCCCGCATCGGATGTGCGCAGATGCAATTCAAGGATTACTACGAAATTCTCGGCGTCGAGCCGAACGCTGGCGATGCGGAAATCAAGACCGCATACCGTCGGCTCGCCCGCAAGTACCATCCGGACGTCAGCAAGGAGCCGGATGCGGAAAACCACTTCAAGTCGGTCAACGAGGCTTACGAGGCCCTCCGCGATCCCGAGAAGCGCAAGGCCTACGACAGCCTGCGTGCGCGCGGCTATCGGCCGGGCGATGACGTACAGCCACCGCCTGGCGGTTTCGGCGCAGGCCAGGACGGCTTCGACTTCGACGAGATATTCGCCGGCGGCGCGGGCGCCGGCTTCAGCGATTTCTTCGAACAGATGTTCGGGCGTCGCGCAGGCGCAGGTGCTGGCTATACCGGCCGCGGGCCCGCGCAACCGCGCGGTGACACGCGCGCGCGACTGGCGGTGCCCCTGGAGACCATCTACCGCGGCGACAGCGTCCGCGTGCCGGTGCTGGGAAAGACGTTCGACGTCAGGATTCCCCGTGGCATCCGCCAGGGACAGGTCGTGCGCCTGCCGCGCCAGGGACAGCACGGTGGCGACCTGCTGCTGGAGATCGAGTACGCAGCGCACCCGGAATTCGAAGTCGATGGTCGCAACGTGATCCACACCCTGCCGATCGCGCCGTGGGACGCCGCGCTGGGCGCGACGGTCAGCGTGGCGACGCTCGGCGGGCGCGTCGAGCTGAAGATTCCGGCCGGCTCCGAAGCGGGGCGCAAACTGCGTTTGCGTGGGCGTGGCCTGCCTGGCACCGGTGGTGCGCCGGCCGGCGACCAGATCGTCGAGCTGGAGATCCAGGCGCCGCTGGCACGCGACGAGCGCCAGATCGCGGCCTACGAGGCCTTGCGCGACGCGTTCGCCGCCACGGTGGACTGAAGCAATGCGAGCGTGCAGCCGCGCGATGCCCGGGTTCAGGCCTGCGGCGTCGCGCGGCTGCCGATGGTTTCGAGGATGGCTTCCGACAGTTCCACTTCACTGAAAGGCTTGGTCAGATAGGCCTTGGCACCTTGGCGCATCCCCCACACGCGATCGGTGTCCTGGTCCTTCGTCGTCACCAGGATCACCGGGATATGCGCCGTTGTCGGCTCGCGGGTGATCGAGCGGGTGGCCTGGAAGCCGTTGAGGTTCGGCATCACCACGTCCATCAGGATCAGATCCGGGAGTTCGCGTTTCGCAGCTTCCACGCCAGCCTGACCGTCCTCGGCGGTCAACGCGACATGGCCGAGCTTCTCGACGATCCGCCGGATGCCCATCAGCTGGGACGGCGAGTCGTCCACGATCAGAATGCGTGCCATCGATTTCCCCCACGTGTGAGGCGTGATTCTAGCTGCGCATTCAGCTCGCGGGTGGGCGTTTCGCGTCAAAGCGTGACGAGTGTCCGCCCGAGCGAGCCGCCCGCAAGCATGGTCGCGAACACCTGCGGCAATCCGTCGAGTGTCACCTCTCGGGTGCGGATCGTCTCCAGGTGCCGGGGTTTCCAGTCGCTGGCGAGGTGCTGCCAGACCCGATCGCGGATATCGCGTGGGGTTCCGGCCGAGGCGATGCCGAGCAGCGAGACGCCCCGGATGATGAAAGGCATCACGGTCGCTGGGAGATCGGCGCTGGCCGCGAGTCCGGCGCTGGCGACATTGCCGTAGGGCGTGGTCTGCGCCAGTAGGCTGACGAGCATGTCGCCGCCCACGTTATCGAGACCACCACCGAAGCGCGCCGACTCCATCGGACGCGTCGTCGCCAGGGCGTCGCGCCCCAGCACCTCGGACGCGCCGATCTCGCGCAGATACGCGGCGTGCTCGGGCTTGCCGCTGATCGCATGGACCTCGAAGCCGGCGCTGCTGAAGATGTCGACGGCCAGCGAGCCCACGCCGCCGGTGGCGCCGGTCACCGCCAGCGGGCCGAGTTCCGGCGTCTGCCTGTTCTCCCGCATGCGCAGCAACGCGAGCGCTGCGGTGAATCCCGCCGTTCCCAGGATCATGCTTTCGCGCAGCGTCAGGCCGGCGGGCAGGGGGACCGCCCACTTCGATTCGACGCGTGCGTAGCGCGCATAGCCGCCATCGCGCGTTTCCGACAGTCCGCAACCGGTGACGAGGATCGCGTCGCCCTCCTTGAACGCCGGATCACGCGAGGCCACCACGTGACCTGCGACGTCGATCCCGCCGACCAGCGGAAAGCGCCGCAGGATCTTGCCCTTCCCAGTGCCCGCCAGCGCGTCCTTGAAGTTCACCGACGAATGCACGACCGCGATGTCGAGCTCACCATCGGCCAGGTCGCCGATCGCGATCTGCTCGATGCCGCTGCGATAACCGGCGTCGTCGTTGTGGATGCGGAAAGCGTCGAAGCGGGCGGGGATAGGCATGCGCGAGCTCGTCTGACAGAGGGTTTCAGGATACAGGTCGCGCCAGGACGGATCCGCATTCCCGGGCCGCACGGGGCCGCGATTCCATTACGCCGGAACGCGCGAGCTGCGGATTCTTCGACTGGCTTGGTGCGCGCCATCCGGCGGAGGCGGGGATCCAGCCACGATGCGGTCGCCCGATTGCCCGGTACATCGCGTGCGAATGCATCGCGATGCGCGGCAACCGTTACCTCATTTCATCACGCTGCGCCGCTTCTCGTCGATCCACTTGCTCGCCTGCGCGGGCTTGTAGGCGCGCATCCACGCGAGCATTTCGTCGATATCGCTGCCGTACCAGAGGTCGGCGCGCTGGTCCGGATGCAGGAAGCGCTCTTCGACCATGCGGTCGATCATCCCGATCAGCGGCGCATAGAAGCCGTCGATGTCGAGAATCGCGCAGGGCTTGCTGCCGATGCCGAGCTGGCGCCAGGTGAGCATCTCGAAGATCTCCTCCATGGTGCCGAAGCCGCCGGGCAGGGCGACGAAGGCATCCGACAGTTCGAACATGCGCATCTTGCGCGCGTGCATCGAATCGACGATTTCCAGTTCGGTCAGGCCGCGATGCGCCACTTCCCAATCGGCAAGCTGTTTGGGAATCACGCCGGTGACTGCGCCGCCGGCTTCGAGCACGGCGTTGGCCACGGTGCCCATCAGGCCGACGTTGCCGCCGCCATAGACCAGGCGCAGACCGTCGCGGGCGAGGCGATCGCCCAGCGCTGTCGCGCGTTCGGCGTAGACGGGCTTGCTGCCCGCATTGGAACCACAGTAGACGCAGATCGATTGCATGGCAGGCAACTCCGGCAACAGGGGGAGAATCGAATGGATGCAAGCGCGTCGCGGACGGTGCGCGAATGCCGCAAACGACGAAGGCTCCGCCGGAGCGGAGCCTTCGCGGCGCGGCCGGTCAGTTGGCCTTGTGGATCGCGCGCTTCTCGACCGCCATCGCGGCGTCGTGGATCACTTCCGACAGCGACGGATGCGCGTGGCAGATGCGGGCGAGATCGTCGGCCGAACCGCTGAACTCCATCGTCAGCACGCCTTCGTGCACCAGCTCGGACACGTTCGCGCCGACCAGGTGCATGCCCAGCACGCGATCGGTCTCGGCGTGGGCGAGGACCTTGACGAAGCCCGCCGGCTCGCTCATCGCAACCGCGCGGCCGTTGGCGGCGAACGGGAAGCTGCCGGCCTTGTACGGGATGCCTTCGTCCTTGAGCTGCTGTTCGGTCTTGCCGACCCAGGCGATCTCGGGCTCGGTGTAGATCACCCACGGAATGGTGTCGAAGTTGACGTGGCCGGGCAGGCCGGCGATCAGTTCGGCAACCGCCACGCCTTCCTCGAAGCCCTTGTGCGCCAGCATCGGGCCGCGCACGCAGTCGCCGATCGCCCAGACGCCGTCGACGCCGGTGTGGCAGTGCGCGTCCACTTCGATCTGGCCGCGGTCTGTCAGCTTCACGCCGGAACCCTCGGCAAGCAGCCCCTTGCTCGCGGCCTTGCGGCCCACGGCGACCAGCAGCTTGTCGACGGTGATCGTCTGTTCGCCGTCCTTGTCGGCGAAGCTCAGCACCACTTCCTTCTTCTTGCCCTTGCCGGTGACTTCGGCCTTGGAGACCTTGGCGCCCAGGCGGATGTCGAGGCCCTGCTTCTTGAATTCCTTCAGCGCGGTCTTGCTCGCCTCGGCATCGGCCGCGGCAAGGAAGTCGGGCAGGGCTTCGAGGATCACGACCTCGGCGCCGAGACGCTTCCAGACGCTGCCCAGTTCCAGGCCGATCACACCGGCGCCGATCACCGCCAGGCGCTTGGGAACCTCGGTGAAGTCGAGCGCGCCGACGTTGTCGACGATTGTCTCGCCGTCGAACTTGGCGAACGGCAGTTCAATCGAATCCGAACCGGCGGCGATGATGACGTTGGTGCCGGTCAGCTCGACCTCGCTGCCGTCGTGCTGCTTGACCTTCACCAGGCGGTCGGCGTGCAGGGTGGCGAAGCCGTAGTAGGCCGTGACCTTGTTCGCCTTGAACAGCATCGCGATGCCGCCGGTGAACTGCTTCACGATCTTGTCCTTGCGGCCGATCATCGCCTCGACGTCGATCTTCGCGTCCTTGAAGCTGATGCCGTGGTCGCCAAAGATGTGGCCCATGTTCCAGAACTGGCGCGAGGAGTCGAGCAGCGCCTTGGAGGGGATGCAGCCGACGCGGAGGCAGGTGCCGCCGAGCGCGGGCTTGCCGTCCTTGCCCAGCGCAGCGTCGATGCAGGCGACCTTCATGCCCAGCTGCGCGGCGCGGATCGCGGCGTGATAGCCGGCCGGGCCGGCACCGATGACGACGACGTCGAATTGTTCTGCCATGGGGAAATCCTTCTTTCGATGCCTGCCCGCGGGCAGGGTGCCTGTTCGGCGAATTTGGGAAACGCGGCGCCTGGCGCCACAAGCGCAAACCCCCTCCGGCGGAGGGGGCTGCGCGGGCATCACATGCCGAGCAGCATGCGGTGCGGGTTTTCCAGCTGGTTCTTGATGTCGACCAGGAACAGCACCGCATCCTTGCCGTCGATGATGCGGTGGTCGTAGGACAGCGCGATGTACATCATCGGCGCGGCGACGATCTGGCCGTTCTCGACGATCGGACGTTCCTTGATCGAATGCATGCCGAGGATCGCCGACTGCGGCGGGTTGACGATCGGCGTGGACATCAGCGAGCCGAAGGTGCCGCCGTTGGTGATCGTGAACGTGCCGCCCTGGAGGTCGTCGAGGCCGAGCTTGCCGTCGCGCGCCTTCTTGGCGTAGTCGGCGATGCCCTGTTCGATCTCGGCGAAGCCCTGACGCTCGACATTGCGCAGCACCGGCGTCACCAGGCCACGATCGGTGGAGATCGCGACCGAGATGTCCGCGTAGCCGTGATAGATGATGTCGTCACCGTCGACCGAGGCGTTGACCACCGGGTACTTGGCCAGCGCGTTGGCGGCGGCCTTGGCGAAGAAGCTCATGAAGCCGAGCTTGATGCCGTGGTCCTTCTGGAACTGCTCGCCGAGTTCCTTGCGCAGCGCCATCACCTTGCCCAGGTTGACCTCGTTGAACGAGGTCAGCATCGCGATCGATTCCTTCGACTGCATCAGGCGCGCGGCGATCGTCTTGCGGATGCGGGTCATCGGCACGCGCTCTTCGGGACGCGCACCGCCGGACACGCCCGGGGTCTTGCCCGAGGCGTAGTTGATCAGGTCTTCCTTGGTCACCGCGCCACGGCGGCCCGTGCCTTCGACCTGCGAGGCATCGATGCCCTTGGTCTCGGCGGTGAAGCGCGCGCCCGGCGGCAGCGCGTCATTCCTGCCCGACGACTGCGGCTTGGACGCCGCAGCCTTGGCATCGGCCTTGCCGGCATCCGGCTTCGGCTGCACGGTCTCGGCACCGGCGGCAGGCGCCGACGCCTTTGCACCGGCTTCGGCGGTCGGCGCTTCTGCAGCGGCGCCTTCCTCGATGATGGCGATGACCTGCGCGCTGTTGACCGTCGCGCCTTCTTCGAACTTGATCTCCTTCAGCACGCCGTCAACCGTCGACGGCACTTCGAGGACGACCTTGTCGGTCTCCAGGTCGACGAGGTTCTCGTCGCGCTTGACCGCATCGCCGGCCTTCTTGTGCCAGGTGGCGATGGTCGCGTCGGAAACGGATTCGGGCAGGACCGGGACTTTGATTTCAGTGGCCATGTGGCTTCCTGGGAAAAGCGTGGAATGTGGAAAGTGCGATCGGGGTTTATTCGGCCGCGACCTTGCCGGCCAGATCGTTGACCAGTGCATCCGCGATCAGCTGCTGCTGCTCGGCGACGTGATCGTTGAAATGGCCGACGGCAGGCGACGGCGAGCGGGCACGGCCAGCGTAGTGCAACGACTGTGTCGCGCCGCTGCACGCCTCGAGGTGGTGCTTGATCTGATACCACGCGCCCTGGTTCTGCGGCTCTTCCTGGCACCAGACCACCTCGGTGGCCTCGGGGAAACGCGCGAGTTCGGCGCTGAGCTGCTGGCGCGGGAACGGATAGAGCTGCTCCACGCGGACCAGCGCAACGGAATCGAGTTCCCGCTTGCGGGCTTCTTCCAGCAGGTCGTAGTAGACCTTGCCCGAGCACAAGACAACGCGCTTGACACGCTTCGGGTCGGCGTCCCGGTCGCCGATCAGGTGCTGGAACTCGCCATTGGCCAGCTCTTCGAGCGTCGAGACCGCTAGCTTGTGGCGCAGCAGCGACTTCGGCGTCATCACCACCAGCGGCTTGCGGGTGGTCATGCACAGCTGGCGGCGGATCATGTGGAAAGCCTGCGCCGGGGTCGTCGGCACGCAGACCATCATGTTGTCGAGCGCGCACAGCTGCAGGAAACGCTCAAGGCGCGCCGAACTGTGCTCGGGGCCCTGGCCCTCGTAGCCGTGCGGCAGGAACAGTGCCAGTCCGCACAGACGCTGCCACTTGGCTTCGCCGGAGGACAGGAACTGGTCGATGACGACTTGGGCGCCGTTGGCGAAGTCGCCGAACTGCGCTTCCCAGATGCACAGCGTGCCCGGTTCGGAAGACGCGTAACCGTATTCGAAGGCCATCACCGCTTCTTCGCTGAGCAGCGAATCGATGATCGTCGCGTCTTCCGGATTCTTGACCAGCTCGCGCAGTGGCATGTAGTTCTGACCGGTCTTCTGGTCGTGCAGCACCGCGTGGCGATGGAAGAACGTGCCGCGGCCCGAGTCCTGTCCGACCAGGCGCAGCCGGTGGCCGGCGTCGAGCAGGGTGGCGTAGGCGAGGTTCTCGGCAAAGCCCCAGTCACCAGCCACTTCGCCGGCCGCCATCTTGCGGCGGTCCTCGTAGATCTTGGCGACACGCGCCTGCAGCGAGATCGACTCGGGGATCGTGGTGATCTGCTTGGCCAGTGCCTTGAGCTTGTCCACCGACACCGTGGTGTCGAGGGTGTCGCTGAGGCGGCCGGCCAGATAGGGATCCCAATCGATCGTCAGGTCGTAGTCGCTCGGCTTGGCATCAGCCAGTTCGACCGTGACTTCACCCGCGTCGAGCTTGTTGCGGTAGCTGTCGACGATCTGCTTGGCCTCGTCCTCGGTCACCACGCCTTCGGCCACCAGCTGCGCGGTGTAGAGCTCGCGCGGGGTCTTGTGCTTGCGGATCACCTGGTACATCAGCGGCTGCGTCGCCGCCGGCTCGTCGGCTTCGTTGTGACCATGACGGCGATAGCAGACGAGGTCGATGACGACGTCCTTGCCGAACTGCTGGCGGAAGTCGTATGCGAGTTCGGCGCAGAACACCACCGCTTCCGGATCGTCCGCGTTCACGTGCAGGATCGGCGCGCCGACCATCTTGGCCACGTCGGTGCAGTACAGCGTGGAACGCGAGTCCTGCAGGTTGCTGGTGGTGAAGCCGACCTGGTTGTTGATGACCACATGGACGGTGCCGCCAACCGCGAAACCGCGGGCCTGCGACATCTGGAACAGCTCCATGTTGACGCCCTGGCCGGCGAACGCGGCGTCGCCGTGCAGCAGCACGGGCACCACCACCTTGCGCGCGGTGTCCCTGCGACGGTGCTGGCGCGAACGCACGCTGCCCGCGACCACCGGGTTGACGATCTCCAGATGCGACGGGTTGAACGCCAGCGCCAGGTGCACCGCGCCGCCGGGCGTCGCCAGATCGGCCGAGAAGCCCATGTGGTACTTCACGTCGCCAGTGTGGGCACGGTCGTCATCGTGATGATCGAACTTGCCTTCGAACTCGTCGAAGAGCTTGCGCGGGTTCTTGCCGAGCGTATTGACCAGCACATTGAGGCGGCCACGGTGGGCCATGCCGACGACGATGTCCTTGACGCCTTCCTTGCCGGCGCGCTGGATCACGCTGTCGAGCAGGGGGATCAGCGCGTCGCCGCCTTCGAGCGAGAAGCGCTTCTGGCCGACGTACTTGGTGTGCAGATAGCGCTCGAGGCCTTCGGCGGCGGTCAGCCGCTCGAGGATGCGCTTCTTCTCCGCTGCGCTGCGCGCGAAACGGCCGCCCGCCTTCTCCAGGCGCTGGTAGAGCCAGCTGCGCTGTTCGAAGTCGGGGATGTGCATGAACTCCGCGCCGATCTGGCTGGAGTAGGTGGTCTTGAGCAGCGCGAGCAGGTCGCGCAGCTTCATCCGCGGCTGGCCGGCCACGCCCCCGGTGCTGAACTCGTCGTCGAGATCGGCTTCGGTGAGCTGATGGAAGGGCAGGCCGAGATCCGGCGGGTTGAGGGGCGGCGAGAGATCCAGCGGATCCAGCCGCGCGCCGAGATGGCCGCGCGAGCGGTAGGCCGTGATCAGGCGACCGACATGGCGCTCGCGCTCGTCACCACCGCCGGCCTGGGCCGACTGGGCAACCACGACACCGCGCGCCGCGTCGCGACCCGCCTGTGCAACCGCCGATACCACCGCCGAGTGCGGCACATCGCCGGCCTCTCGGCCCTTGAACGAGTCGAACCATCGTTTCCAGTCCGTCCCGACGCTGTCGGGATCGACAAGATACTGCTCGTACAGATCTTCGATAAAGGCGGCATTGGCGCCGAACTGGGAGGACTGCGCAAACTGCTTCAGGAGACTGTCCACGTCGGGTGATTCGGGCTCGTCGAGAAGGGAAGTGGGCCAGAGCCGGCACGATGACCGGAAAAACAGGCGGATCTGGCGCGAAATGACGCCCGACAGTATACGCGCGTCGTTCACCCCGGTGCATCATCGATCCGGGGTCCACCGCTGCCGACACGGTGCAGTCGGAAGCGCAGCGAAGGACGCCAAACGGCGTCGGGCTCAGATCCCGAGAGCCCGGAACTCGCTACACGCGCGTGAACGTTCCCATACCGGCGCGAACTGCTGGGCCAGCTGCCGGGCACGGCCCGACAGGTCGGTCGCCGCCTCGCCATCGATGCGGTTGCCCAAGGTGCGTACGTGAAAACCCCCGGCGTCGTTGACCAGGAACGCACCGGCGAATTCGCGGTCCACCGGATCCACCGCGGCGCGCAGCTCGAAGACGCTGGGCAGCCGCTGCGCGAGCGCAAGGAGCGGCGTGCCGCGCCGCTGCACGGTTGCCGGATCCTGCAGCAGGATCCGGACGCTGGCGCCGCGCGCGGATGTCGAGAATCCGCGCAGCGCCGCGAGCACATCGGGATGATCGAACAGGCCGGGATCGAGATCGCGAGTGCGCAGCCACAATCTGCGGCGCGCGGACGCGATCAGGGTCACTGTCGTGTCCACAGCGGCTTCCATGTCGTCGACCGCGAAGGCGGACCCGGCATGTCGGCGCATGGTGCGATGGAGGATGCCGGCTTCCTCGAAGCGCGGACCTTCGGCGACGAAGCCGGCCCGCGCATACAACTGCATCGCCTGCAGTTGCGCGTGCAGGTAGGTCGTCGCCAGACCGGCATCGCGCGCGGCGTCGAGCAGCGCACGCAGCATGGCCTCGCCGATGCCACGCCCGCGCCGGTCGGCACGCACCGCCAGGCGGCCGATGCGCCCGTCCGGGGCGATGCGGCCCGTGGCCACCGCGTCTCCCTCGGCGTCGACTGCCAGCACATGCCGGCTCAGCGCATCGAAAGCATCGCGCTCGAGCTCGGCGGGCACGCCCTGTTCCTCGACGAAGACGCACGTGCGCAGCGCGTACGCGGCCGCCAGATCCTGGGCATCGGCCACGAGGCGCACTGCGAACGGCGCGGATGCGCTCACCCGGCGTCGCTCTCCAGCACGGTGTAATGGCCCTGCGCCAGCAGTTCGAGCACGGCTTCGCGACCGGCATCCGACAGCGCCGCATAGCTGCGACCGTCGAGCTGCGCTTGCGCGGCGAGAAGGCGCGCGTCGCGTACCGGCATCGGCCAGGCCGTGCCGGAGACGTACAGGCGGGCGCCGCCCTTCGCGCGGCGCCACGCCACGCGGCTGAAGGGGTTGCGCAGCAGCGTGGCCTGGCCCTGCGACAGCAGCCACTCGAGTTCGATGCGCGGCGGCGGCATCTCCCCGGAGACGACCTGCTGCGCATTGCGGTAACCGGTGATGAAGCTGCCGAACCAGTCGCCGAGGCGGTCGGGGTCCTTCATGCGCATGACGTTCAGCGCTTCCACCACGCGCACCATCGCCGCGCCATCGATCTCGTTTGGATCGGCCGGCGGAACAAGTGCCTCGTCGTGATAGCGCATCGATTCGTCGGCCTCCGCGGCCAGCGTATCGATGTAGTCGCCCATCAGTTCAGCGACCGACGGCGCGCGCATGCCCACCGAGAATGTCAGGCACGGATCCTCGGCCACGCCGTGGTGCGGCACCATCGGCGGCAGGTACAGCATGTCGCCGGGGCCGAGCACCCACTCGTGTGTCGGAGTGAAGCTGCGCAGGAGCTTGAGCTCGACATCGTCGCGGAAGTCCTGCGGCGGCAGGCCATGGCCCATCGCTTCGCCGGCGTCGATCTGCCAGCGGCGATGGCCCTGGCCCTGCAGCAGGAACACGTCGTACTGGTCGACGTGCGCGCCGACCGAGCCTCCGGTCGCGGCGAAGCTGACCATGATGTCGTCGATGCGCCAGCGCGGCAGGAAGCTGAAATGCGGCAGCAGCGCCGCGACGTCGGCGTCCCATTTGTCGACGTCCTGCACCAGCAGGGTCCAGTCGCGGTCGCCGAGACCCGGAAACACGGCCTCGTCGAACGGGCCCGTCTCGACCTGCCAGCTGTCGCGTTCACGGTCATGGCGGATCAGCCGGGACAGCGCGAATTCCTCGCAGGCGAGGCCGGCGAGATCCTCGGGTTGCAGCGGGCTGCCGAGATCCGGAAACGCGTTGCGGATCAACAGCGGGCGCTTTTGCCAGTAATCGCGCAGGAAGCGCTCGGCGGGCATGCCCAGGGGGCCGCCGTCGGCAGACTGGCGGGCGTCGATTTCGAAGGGGAGGGGGGCTCGGCTCATGGGCGGGAGCCTACGCGAAAACATGGGCGGGCTCGACGGGCGGAGGCGGCGTGGGCAGGGTCCCGGCATCGCGTTAGCCGCGCCCGGCGTTCTGAAAGGGGCGGTGCCGCGACCGCGCTGCGCGCGGGACCCGCCCCCCGGGCCGCGGGCCGGTTCAGGGGCCCGTCTGGCCGGCGGCGGTCGCACCGGCGCCGGTGGCGGTGGCGATGGCGTCGTAGCCTCGATCGCCGAACTCCAGCAGGCACCACCCATGCCCGAACGGATCAGCCAGCTGGACGATCCGTCCGAAGGACTCGTCACCCACCTCGCCTTCGCGCGCGAATCGCGCACGCTCGGCGCGCGCCAGTGCGGTATCGAGATCGGCGACCACGACGTCCAGATGCACCGGGCACCAGTGGCGGGAGTAATCGCGCGGTGCGTTGCCGGCGCCGATGCTGCCGGCAGGCTTGTGCAGCAGGTACAGCCTTGCCGGCAGGCCGCACAGTTCGGTGGCGGCAGTGCCGAAACGACGGCCGACGCTCAGGCCGAAGGCGTGTGTATACAGCGCCTCGGCACGCGCGAGATCCGGGACGTCGAGATTGACGAGCAGATCCATCGCGCGCGCCCCTGGCGGGTCAGATCCCGCGGGCCAGCTGTTCCGCCAGACCGGTGTAGCTGCCCGGCACCAGCTCGCGCAGGCGCGCCTTGTCCTCGGCCGGCAGATCGAGGCCGTCGACGAAAGCGCGCATCGACTCGGCAGTGATGCCCTGGCCGCGGGTCAGCGCCTTGAGCTGCTCGTAGGGATTGGGCAGGCCATGACGGCGCATGACCGTCTGCACCGCCTCGGCCAGCACTTCCCAGGATCCATCGAGATCAGCGGCCAGTCGCTCTGGATTGACGCTGAGCTTGCCCAGGCCACGCAGCAGCGCGTCGAGTGCGATCTGGGTGTGCCCGAACGCAGTGCCGAGGGCGCGCAGCACGGTGGAATCGGTCAGGTCGCGCTGCCAGCGGCTGATCGGCAGCTTGGCGGCGAAATGTTCGAACAGCGCGTTGGCGATGCCGAAGTTGCCCTCGGCGTTCTCGAAGTCGATCGGGTTGACCTTGTGCGGCATCGTCGAGCTGCCGACCTCGCCTTCCTTGAGGGCCTGCTTGAAATAGCCCAGCGAGATATAGCCCCAGATGTCGCGGCACAGGTCGATGCCGATCGTGTTGATGCGCTTGTGCACATCGCTGATCTCGGCGACGCAGTCGTGCGGTTCGATCTGGGTGGTGTAGGGGTTGAACGTGATGCCCAGCGACTCGACGAAGCGCTGCGAGAAGGCGGGCCAGTCGACATCCGGGTAAGCGACGACGTGCGCGTTGTAGTTGCCGACCGCGCCGTTGATCTTGCCGGTCATCGCGACGTCCCACAGCAGCTCGCCCTGGCGCTGCAGGCGCGCGACCACGTTGGCGAGCTCCTTGCCGACCGTCGACGGCGACGCCGTCTGTCCGTGCGTGCGCGACAGCAGCGGCAGCGCGGCGTGCGCGTGCGCCATCGTGCGCAGGGTTCCGATCAGCGTATCGAGCGTGGGCAGCAGCACCTCCGAGCGCGCCCGGCTGAGCATCAGCGCGTAGGCGAGGTTGTTGATGTCCTCGCTGGTACAGGCGAAATGCACGAACTCCAGCGCCGGCGCGAGCGCGGCATCGTCCTGCAGGCGCTCCTTGATGAAGTACTCGACCGCCTTGACGTCGTGGTTGGTGGTGCGCTCGATCTCCTTGACCCGTGCGGCGTCGGCGACCGAGAAGTCGGCTGCCAGCGCCTTGAGCGCCCTGCGGTGCGCATCGTCGAATGCCGGAAGTTCCACAATGCCCGGCTCGTCGCCCAGCGCCAGCAGCCACTCGATCTCCACGTGCACGCGCGCACGGATCAGCCCGTACTCGGAGAAGATCGGCCGCAGCGCATCGACCTTGGCGGCATAACGGCCGTCGAGCGGCGACAGGGCGAGCAGGGCGGCTTCGGTCTTCTGGGAGTCGGACATGGGGGCATCGGGAGCGGGCGAGGCCGTCATTTTAGCCTGCACGCGCGGTGCGTATGCTGCGAGCTGGAGGCCGACGCATATGTGCACCGCGCGCCGTACCGTTATCCGCTGGCAACAGCGCCGCGGCGATAGGCGGGGAGGGCGCAGCGTGGCCTCGTCGCCCGAGGTGTGCGCTCACCGCCGGCGGTCGCCGATACAGCCAAGCGCGACCCCGTTTCCCTGGAGGTGAAGTGATGAGCAAGACCATCAACCCGGGTGCATCGCGCACCGAGCACGACAGCATGGGCGAGCTGCAGGTGCCTGCCGCTGCCCTGTGGGGCGCGCAGACGCAGCGCGCCGTGCAGAATTTCCCGATTTCCGGCCGGCCGATGCCGCGCGGCTTCATTCGCGCACTGGGGCTGATCAAGGCGGCCGCGGCCGACGTCAATGCCGATCTGGGCCTGTTGCCGCCCAAGGTCGGCAAGGCCATTCGCGCCGCGGCGATGGAAGTCGCCGAGGGTACCCACGACGCACAGTTCCCCGTCGACATCTACCAGACCGGCTCGGGCACCTCGTCGAACATGAATGCCAACGAGGTCATCGCCATGCTCGCCTCGAACGCCTCGCGGCAGGTGCACCCCAACGACCACGTCAATCTCGGCCAGAGCTCCAACGACGTGGTGCCGACGGCGATCCGCGTATCGGCGCAGCTCGCGGTGATCGAGGACCTCCTGCCCGCGCTCAAGCATCTGCGCCGCACGATCGACAAGCGCGGCAAGGCGCTGGGCAAGGTGGTCAAGACCGGCCGCACCCACCTGATGGATGCGATGCCGCTCACTTTCGCCCAGGAGTTCGGCGCCTGGTCTTCGCAGATCGCCTCGGCGGAGGCGCGCCTGGGCGACACGCTCAAGCGCCTGCGCCGTCTGCCCATCGGCGGCACCGCGATCGGCACCGGCATCAACGCCCATCCGCAGTTCGGCAAGAAGGTCTCGAAGACGCTGTCGACGCTGACGGGCGCACCATTCGAGTCGGCCGAGGACAAGTTCGAGGGCATCGCCACCCAGGACGACGCGGTGGAACTCTCCGGTCAGCTCAATGCGCTCGCCGTGGCACTGATCAAGATCGCCAACGATCTGCGCTGGATGAATTCCGGCCCGCTGGGCGGTCTGGGCGAGATCGAACTGCCGGCGCTGCAACCGGGAAGTTCGATCATGCCGGGCAAGGTCAACCCGGTGATTCCCGAGGCCACGGTGATGGTCGCCGCACAGGTCATCGGCCACCACACCGCGATCACCGTCGCCGGGCAGACCGGCAACTTCCAGCTCAACGTCGCGCTGCCGCTGATCGCGGCCAACCTGCTCGAATCGATCGAGCTGCTGTCGAACGTCACCCGGCTGCTGGCCGACGGGGCAATCGCCGGCCTCAAGGTGCGCCGAGAGAATGTCGAGGCCGCGCTCGCCCGCAATCCGATCCTGGTCACTTCGCTCAACCCGATCATCGGCTACGAGAAGGCCGCCGCGATCGCCAAGCGCGCCTACAAGGAACAGCGGCCCGTACTCGATGTCGCCCGCGAGGACAGCGGCCTGTCGGACGCGGAACTCGAAAGCCTGCTCGATCCGACCGAACTGACAAAGGGCGGGATTTCCGCGGTCGCCAGCGGCGGCGGCTGAGCGCACAGCCAAGAAGACCGGCCATGGCCGGTCTTTGCGCTCGCGGAGAGGCGGGCGGTCGGGCTCAGTTGGTCGCCGGCTCCGCCGCGGCATCCGCAGCCGCGTCGCCGCGATGGACGACCGTGTCCTTGCCGCACTCTTCGACGTCGTTCGCGTCCATCGTCGCGTAGGGCTGGAAGGCGGGCAGTGCGGCAGCCAGTGCCTGCTGCGAGGCGAGCAGCGTCGGCAGCCTGTCGCAGAGCCGGTCCGCTTCGGCTTCGATCTTCGCGCCCTCCGCTTCCATGCGCTTCTCGAACTCCGCGGACTGGCCCGACAGCGCACTCGTGATCGCGCCCTTGGCGGCTTCGGTGCCAAGGCGCGCGCCCTGGATGCCGATCGTGATGCCGACATCGGCGATCGCGATGATGTTGGCGCGATGCGCCAGCAGCAGCTCGCGTTGCGCATCGTCGATCCGGACCGGCTTGCCGTCGACCAGGAAATCGCCAGCCGGGCTGATCTCGGCCTTCGGCAGGCCGGACGTGCGGGTGTCGTCCCCGCCGAGGCGGAATCCGTTGATGTTCAGTCCGCCGCGACCGCTGCCGCCGACGCTGATGTTTTTCTCCACCAGATCCTTGCGCGCCGTTTCCAGTGCGCGGCGGGTGGTGCGGGCGACGAAGCCTTCCTCGGCGGGCGCCGTGGTGGCGTCGCCGTTCGCGGGTGCGGGTGCTTCGTTACGGCCGCAGGCGGTCAGCGTGCCCGCGCAGGCGAGCAGCAGGGCCAGGGGGAGGGCGCGGGACGGCAAAGTCTTCATGGTCGGGTTCCGGATCTGGGGAAATTCAACGCCTGCGGGGCACGCTGACGGTGCCGCGCACATCGCGGTGCGAGACATCACCACTTCCCTGCGAGGCGACCTCGAGGTTGCCGCCGATGCCGCGGGCATCGACATCACCCGAACCGATCGAACCGACATGCACATTGCCCTGCACGTCGCGCAGATCGATGTCGCCCGAGCCCAGGCTGCCGATGCGGACATCGCCGCCGGCGCCTTCGAGCCTGAAATCCCCCGAGCCGACGCTGCCGACCTCGACCGCGCTGCGGATATTGCGGGCCTCGACATCGCCCGAGCCGATCGACAGCACCTTGAGTTCGCCGGCCTCCTCGACGGTGACATCGCCCGAACCGACCTTCGCGGTTGCGCGGCCGCCGATGCGCCGCAGTTGCGCATCGCCCGAACCCACGTCGGCGCTCGCCGCCGCGACACCGTTCACCCAGGCGTCCCCGGACCCGACGACGGCCAGCACCAGCACATTCGCGGGCACCTGGCCGGCGAGATCCATGTAGGCGTACTGGTTGCCCAGCCAGCCGGTCGGATTCGAGGTGCGGCGCAGCGTCACCGTCAGCGTCTCGCCCGAGCGCTGCTGTTCCAGCACCAGCGATGCCAGCATCGCCTCGCTCGACGCGCAGGCGCGTCCCCGGAGGTTGGCGTCCGGGCGTTCGGCGCCATCGACACGTAGCCGGCTGTTGCCGATCTCGAACCGCACCGTCCGCACGCCGTCGAGCTGCAGGGCCAGCTCGCGCGGCTGGCTGTGCCGGCACGGCGGCTTGTCCTGGGCCTGCGCCGCGAACGGCAATGCGAGCGATGCGGCGATGAGCGTGGCGAGCAACGGGCGAGCGGTAAAGGCATGGGCCATGAAGGGACTTCCTGCGAGGTTCCGGCCTGCGTCAGTGCAAAGCCGGGCGTGCGTCGTGGCTGACTTCTGAATCGAACGGGTTCGCGTGGGCCATGCCCACCGGGCTCAGCGCCCTGCGAACTCGCGGCGCACGTCCTTGCGACAGGTGTCGGCGTCCTGGGCTTCAAGACGCGCGTAAGGCTGGAAGGCCGGCAGGTCGCTGGCCAGTTGCTGCTGCGCCTCGCGCAGATCGGGCACGCGGTTGCAGATCAGCAGGACGGCCGGCTCGACCGTGTCGCGCACGCTGCGCTTGATGCGGCGTTCCAGACTGCCGGTCATCGCGCCGACCATCAGCGAGAACACGCCCCGGTCCACCGAATCCACCGCCGCCAGCGCGCTCACCTCGCCGATATCGATGCCGGCCTTGGCGACCTCGATGACCAGGCCACGATAGGCCAGGAGTTGCTGGCGCTGCGCCGGATCGAGGGCGACCGCTTCGCCCTCGATCAGGAAATCCCCCTGCGGGGTGATCTCGGCCTTCGGCAGTTGCGCGGCCGCCTCGGTCTTCCGGCTGCCACGATCGCCGATATTCAGGCTGTTGCCGACGTCGAGGTTCCCGGTTTCGAGGTCCGAACGCGCCCTGGCGAGATCGATGCGGATTTCGCGCCGGGCGTCCTCCAGATCGCGGCGGATCTCCTCCCGGATGCCGCCGCTCCCGGGCGGCACCGACCAGGCGACCAACGGCAGACACGAGGCAAGCAGGAACGCGGTGACGGCTGCAGCTTTCATCGGAGACTCCGGAGTGCGGTGGCAGGAGGGCCGGTGGGATCAGCCTTCTTCGCGCCAGCGGCGCAGGCGGATGGCAATGGCGATCATCACGGCGCCGGCGAGGATGCCGATCCACATCGAAGGCGCGAGGAAATTGCCGTAGATGCCGGGGATGGAGAACAGTTCCCTGGCGGAGCCAGCGCCGTCCTGGATGTAGGCCAGGTCGCGATGGGTCACCGGCACCGTGCCCAGCAGCATCCGCGAGATCACATTGCCCCAGAGCCAGTGGCGCTCCAGCCCGATCACCTGCAGCAGGCCGGTCATGGAGCTCGCGACCCCGAGGGCCAGCGGCACCAGCAGCGCCCACAGGAAGGGCTTGCTCTTGGCCCAGGCCGAGCACAGCAGCAGCCAGCCAACGGTCGGCAGCATCCAGGCCGCGTACACCGGGATTGCGGCGAGGAACTGTGCCGACAGCAGGAATACCGCGCCGTTGCCCCACAGCAGCGGGAAGGGATTGGCGCCGTGCGCGGCCGCGGCGATGCTCAGCGCAATCAGGAAGGCGAACATGATGACGATCGCGAACAGCGTGGCGAACAACGGGATCACCAGCGTGGCGGTCGCCACTTTCGACAGCACCGTCGCCGTATCCGAGACCGGCAGCGACTTCCAGAACAGCACGCTGCGGTCGCGGCGGTCGTCGTACAACGCGCCGAGGCAGTAGAAGAAGATGACGAAGATCATCACCAGGAAAGGCCAGGTCGCCGACAGTGCCAGCGTGATCGTGAGACCTTCCGACAGCTGGTGAAGATCATCGCTGGTGAGTTGCTGGGCGAGCGTGCCCAGGTCCAGGCCATTGACGGTCACGCCGTTGGCCTGCACCACGCCACCCTCCGCGACCGCCTTGTGGGCGACCACGATGCCGGCGATCAGCAGGCCGACCGACAGCAATAGCGACACGGCGCCGGCGATCATCGGCGCCCAGAGGATCCCGCCGCGATGCTCCCAGTATTCGCGCCGCAGCAGCAGGCGGAAGCGGTGGGTCGGGTGCGTGGGCGCGAACGCCCGGGGCGGAACCGGGGTGGCCACGGTATCGGCGATGGCATTCATGCGTAGGCTCCTTTCATCGTGGCCACGAACAGATCGGCCAGGCCCGGGGTGCGGGTTTCGCCGTAGGCCGACAGCGTGGAAGCGGGGACGCTGTCGAACAGCATCACGGTCTTGCCGAAGGGCAGGGCGCGTTCGTCGATCGGGCGGAGGGCACGGGCGGCGTCGAGCTGCTCGGCATTGACCAGTACCTCGACGAAGCGGTCGCCGATATCGTCCATCGGGGCGTCCAGCACGATCTTTCCGTTCTGGATGAACAGCACGTCGGTGAGGATGTGCTCGATTTCCTCCACCTGGTGCGTGGTGACGATGATCGTCTTCTGCTCGTCGAAGTAGTCCTCCAGCAGGCGCTGGTAGAACTGCTTGCGGTAGAGGATGTCCAGGCCCAGCGTGGGCTCGTCGAGCACCAGCAGCTTGGCGTCGATCGCCATCACCAGCGCCAGGTGCAGCTGCACGATCATGCCCTTGGACATCTCGCGCACGCGCTGCTTGGGCGAGAGCTTGGTGTTGGCCAGGAATCGCTCGCAGCGGGCGCGATCGAAACGGGGATGGACGCCCTCGACGAATGCGATGGCGTCGCGGACGCGCATCCAGCGCGGCAGCACCGCGACATCGGCGATGAAGCAGACATCGTTCATCAGCGCGTCGCGCTCGGTGCGCGGGTCGCGGCCAAGGACGGTCATTTCGCCGTCGAAGCGGATCAGGCCCAGCAGCGCCTTGAGCGCGGTGGTCTTGCCGGCCCCGTTGGGACCGATCAGACCGACGATGCGGCCGGCCGGGATCTGGAAACTGGTGCCGTCGAGCGCCCGGGCACCCTTGTAGCGCTTGCTGAGATTGCGCGCGGTGATCACCGGCGTGTCGAGGACGGCGTTCATTCATTGGCTCCATGGCCGGTGGACTGCAGCAGGTCCCGGGCCGACAGCCCCAGGCGTTCGATCCTTTCCAGCACCAGCGGCCACTCTTCCTGAAGGAAGCGCTCGCGCTCGCTGGTGCGCAGCTTCTTGGCGGCCTCCTCGGTGACGAACATGCCCAGGCCGCGACGCTTTTCCACCAGCGCTTCGTCGGCGAGCTCCTGATAGGCGCGCGAGACGGTGATGGGGTTGAGTTGGTAGTCGGCCGCAACCTGGCGGACGGAGGGCAATGCGTCGCCGGGTTTGAGCACCCCATCGAGCATCATCGCGATGACCCGTTCCTTCAGCTGGCGGTAGATGGGAGCGCCATCACTCCATTCGATATTGGCCATGGGCTCAGCTCCTTCCACCCGCGCCCCGCGCGAAGGAAAAATAGGGGAGGGCTAGACTGCTGCGGGCCCGGCGGGCACGTGGACGCGACGTGTCGGCGGCCGCTTCCGAGGCCACCCGGTCGATCCGTACCGGCGTGAATGCGTCTCCGGCCGGAGTCGCCGCGGTCGCGCCATCGGGCAGCGAAGCCGGGCCGGCAGCAAGCAGACTCGCGGAAAGTGCCAGCGCGAACGCCGTGCATGCGATGATCGGGGTGTGGAGCCTGCGGTTCATGGGGACCGTCCTGCTCTAGTGGGTAGGTGTTGTAGGTGACTATAACACCACAGCAGACCGTGTCAACGCACCCGTACCGAATTCCCACCCAACTGATGGCACGGCCGACCCGCCATCGAGGACTCCGCGATGCCTGGCAAGCGACTGATCGGACGCATGACCCTGATGCTGGCTTTCACCGCGCTCGCGGGCCTCGCGATCGCGCAGGCGCCCACCGCGCCGCCCCGGGTGCTGGATCACGAGTTCCGCCAGCTCGCGGTACGCGAGTCGGTGAACCTGCAGGACGCCTATGGCGGTGACGTGGTGCTGATCGTCAATACCGCGAGCAAGTGCGGGTTCACTCCGCAATACGAGGCGCTCGAAGCGATGCACGCGCGCCTGCGTCCGCGCGGATTCGCGGTCCTGGGCTTTCCCTCCGGCGACTTCAGGGAGCAGGAGTTCGAGGACGAAGCCGCGATCCAGGAGTTCTGCACGCTGACCTACGGGGTGAAGTTCCCGATGTTCCAGAAGGTGCGGGTGACTGGCCCGGACGCCACGCCGATGTACAAGCAGCTCACCGAAATCACCGGCGAGGCGCCGGGCTGGAATTTCCACAAGTATCTGGTCGGTCGCGACGGCCGGGTGCTGGGGCAGTGGGGCAGCCGCACGAAGCCGGATGACCCGCAGATCCTGGCGGCGATCGAGCGGGCGCTCGACGCGCCGAGGCCGGCCGCCCGCTGAAGCCGCCCCGCTGCCGTGATTGCCGCGCCGCCGTATGGCCGCGACAATAGCCGGCTGCATCGCCCGGACCCGGGCAGGAGAACCATGCGGATGTTGAAACAGATGCGTCACGCCGCGCTGGCACTGTTGCTTGCGCCCCTCGCGCCGGTCGCGTTCGCGCAGAACGGCGATCCGGCCGCGAGCAGCTACGTCGTCGGCTTCGACGTGGCGACCCAGCTGGCGCAGGTGGGTCCGGACATGGATCTGGCCGCGTTCGAGAATGCGCTGTCTGCAGCGCTCGCGGGCAAGGCGCCCTCGCTCGACCAGGCCGAAACCCAGCGCATCGGCCAGGCGCTGGGACAGCGCGTCGCCGCGCGCGGCGGTCGTCCGGTGCCGGGGCTGCCGCCCGGCAGCGAGCCGCCAGCCGTGGACCGCGCCAAGGTCGGGCAGATGCTCGGCGCCGATGTGGGCCGCTCGCTGGCCGCGATGGATGAGGCGCTCAACTTGCCCGCGGTGATGCGCGGCGTTCGCGACCGCCTAGACGGCAAGACGCCGTCGATGTCGGAGGACGAGATCGCACAGGCGCGCCAGGCCATGATCGCGCGGGGCCAGCAGCGCGCCGCGCGCGTCGCCGACGACAACCGCCAGGCGGGCATCGCCTTCATGGCCGCCAATCGCGGCAAGCCGGGCGTGTTCGCGACGCAATCGGGCATCCAGTACAGCGTGGAGAAGCAGGGCACGGGGCCGCGTCCACGCGCCAGCGACCAGGTGCGGGTGCACTACCGCGGCACGCTGCTCGACGGCACCGAGTTCGACAGCTCCTATTCGCGCGGCGCGCCCGCGGTGTTCGGCCTTGGGCAGGTCATCGCCGGCTGGACCGAAGGGCTGCAGCTGATGCCGATCGGCGGCAAGTACCGATTCTGGATTCCCGGTGAACTGGCCTACGGTATGCGTGGCAGCCCCCCGACCATCCCGCCCAACGCCACCCTCGTCTTCGATGTCGAGCTCATCGACATCCTGTAACCCCATCGCTCCAATCCATGTTGTCCGCGTCCGATGCGGATGTTCCGACACCCTTTATCCCGGAGTTTTGCCCGCATGAAGAACACCAAGCGCCTCGCCATCGCCGGCCTCGCCGCCGTTCTGCCACTGGCCATGATCGCCTGCAAGCCGATCGACAAGGAGACCGGGAAGCCGGTCGAAGGCGCCGCGGCCGAGAGCACCGCCGAAGGTGGCGAGATCGCCGGCCTCAAGAGCGAGCGCGAGCAGATCAGCTACATCATCGGCAACCAGATGGGCGAGCAGCTCAAGCCGATCAAGGACGAGATCGACGTCAAGACCCTGCAGCGGGCGATCAGCGAAACACTCGACGACAAGGCGATCGAGATCTCGGACGAGCAGGCCATGGGCGTGATGCAGAAGTTCGGCGAGCGCATGCAGGCCAAGCAGATGGCCGAGATGCAGGAGAAGGCGAAGACGAATGCCGCCGAGGCCGAGAAGTTCCTCGCCGAGAACGGCAAGCGCGAAGGCGTGCAGACCACCGCATCGGGCCTGCAGTACCGCGTGATCACCGAAGGAACCGGCCCCAAGCCGGGCCCGAACGACACCGTGCGCGTGCACTACAAGGGCACGCTGCTCAACGGCGAGACCTTCGACAGCTCCTACGACCGTGGTGAGCCGGCCCAGTTCGCGCTCAACCAGGTCGTCCCGGGCTGGCAGGAAGGCCTGCAGCTGATGCCGGTCGGCAGCAAGTACGAGCTGTGGATTCCGGCCGCGCTGGGTTACGGCGAGATGGGTTCCGGCCCGATCGGTCCGAACCAGGCACTGGTGTTCGAGGTCGAGCTGCAGGACATCGTCAAGTAAGCATCGAACCGGCGCGCCCTGCGTGGCGCGCCGGCGTTCCACCGTGTCCCCGCAGAGATCGCCATGCAACACACCGGAGCCGACGTGCTCGAAGCGCGCGTCACTGAACTGGAAATGCGACTCGCGTTCCAGGAGCAGACCATCGGCGAGCTCAACGACGCGCTGAGCCAGGCGCGGCTCGAGCTCAGCGCCCAGAGCGGGCTGCTGCGCCGGATGATGGACGACCTGCGTCAGGCGCGCACCGTGCAGTTCCCCGATGCGTCGGAAGAACCGCCACCCCCGCATTACTGAGTACGACCGATGACCGATTCCCTCCGCGACCAGTTGCTCGGCCTCGGGTTCAAGGCGCCAGCGCCGGCTGCGCCCAAGCCTCGGCGTGACGAGCGCCGTCCGCGCCAGGACGAACGTCGCGGGCCACGACCGGCCGGACGCAAGCCCGACGACAGGACGGGCGCGCCGCGTGGCGATACCGGCAAACAGCCACAGGGCCGCAACAGCGGCGCACCCCGCAACGACGGCCCGTCGCGTCCGCATGCCCGCAAGGGTGGGCCGCAGGGCAAGCGTCCGCCGCGTGACGACATCGACCTGGCCAAGGCATTCGCCATCCGCGCCCAGCGCGAGAAGGAAGAGCGCATCGAGGCCGAGCGCGTCAAGCAGGAAGAGGCGCGCCTGCGCCGCGAGGCCCGTGCCAGGCTCGAGGCCTTCCTGGCCGACAAGTCACTCAACAGGCCCGAAGCCGACATCGCCCGCCATTTCGAGTACGGCGGCAAGATCAAGCGCATCCATGTCGACGAGGCTCAGCTCAAGGCACTCAACGCGGGTGAGCTCGGCGTCGTGCAGCTCAACGGCCGGTATCTGCTGGTGACCGCGGCGGTGCTGGAAGAGGCCGGGTCGATTTTCGCGCCGTCGGTGGCGCTGCGGATCGATCCCGATGCGCCGGCTTCGGACGACCCCTACAGCGATCCGAAGTACCAGGTCCCCGACGATCTGGTCTGGTGATCCGCTCTTGCCCGCGCGCTCCGCCGTGCGGGCGCTGGCGATGGTCCTGTGCGCGCTTGCCTGTGCAACGGCCCAGGCGCAGGACGCGGCGGACGTGGAATTCGACCGCCCCGGCATCGGCTTTTCGCCCTCGGTGCTGGCGCCCGCCCGGTTCGCCTGGGAGCAGGGTCTGCCCGATGCGTCCTACGACCACAGCGGTGGCGTCCGCACCACGCGCTATGCCGCCGCAAGTCTGCTGCGCGTGGGCCTGGGCGCGAATCTCGAGCTTCAACTCGGCAGCGACAGCCGCGTATGGGAGCGCACGCGCAGCGCCGATGCGCATGAGCACGTGCAAGGCAGCGGCGACAGCAGCGTCGCGCTGAAGTGGCTGTTGCCCGGATCGAACGACGACATGCAGTGGGCGCTGCTCGCGCGGCAGGGCGTGCTGACCGGTGCGTCCGACATCCGCGCCGGACGGGCCCAGCAGGATCTGGGCATCAGCGTCGCCACCGGCGATCTCGCGGTCTACGTCAACGCGACCCGCGACGAGGACGGCACGGGCTGGACGGCGTCGCCGAGCTGGACGTTCCTGTCCACCGATACCGTCGCCGCCTATGTCGAAGCGGCCCTTGGCACCGGCGCGCAGCGCTCGCACGCACTCGGCACCGGCATCACCTGGCGCGTTGCCCCGGCGATGCAACTGGATCTTTCGGTGCTGCGCGGCTTCGCCGACGCCGAGGACGACTGGACCGGCGGCTTCGGCGTGTCGTTCCTGTTGCCCTGACGTTGGCGTCGGATCCCGGGGCGCGCTGAGGGGCCGGATCTGATGGTGCGCATCAATTCCGCGCCCGTGCCGTCGCTCCTGGCCGGCGACCTGTCCGAAAATCTTGCACCCGGGCCTGCGATGCCGGTTCGATGCACCTGGTCGCTACCGACCAGTGGAGCGGCCGGCACGAGGTGGCCCGCACGCTTGCCTGCCTGTCTGCAGCCAATCGGGACCATTGGGCCGCAGCAGCCCCGGCCGCGCCTGTGTTGCCGGCCGACGGGCCGAGCCCCGGCACAGTGCGTAGCAATGCGCCGGGAAAGGGCGAGACGGCCTGAGGACCGCTGGAGGCGATCCTGCGACTGCGGCCATGGACGCCGGCGCCGCTACTCGGGGTCGTAATCGAGGTTCGACGCGAGCCAGCGTTCGACCTGCGAAAGCGGCACCTGCTTGCGCCGCGCATAGTCCTGCGCCTGTTCTCTCGAGACCCGGCCGACGACGAAGTACTGGCTCTTCGGGTGACTGAAGTAGTAGCCCGACACCGCCGCAGTCGGCAGCATCGCGAAGCTCTCGGTCAGGGTCATGCCGGTATTCGCGGTGGCGTCCAGCAGTTCGAAGATCCGTTCCTTCTCGCTGTGTTCCGGGCAGGCGGGGTAGCCGGGGGCCGGGCGAATGCCCTGGTACTTCTCGGCGATCAGCGCTTCGTTGTCGAGCGTCTCTTCGCTGGCGTAACCCCAGTAGTCGGTGCGCACGCGCTGGTGCAGGCGCTCGGCCAGTGCTTCGGCCAGGCGATCGGCCAGCGCCTTGAGCAGGATCGCGTTGTAGTCGTCGTGCGCGGCTTCGAAGCGCGCGACGTGCGGCTCGATGCCGATGCCGGCGGTGACGGCGAACGCACCGATCCAGTCGTCGACACCGCTGTCCTGCGGCGCGATGAAATCGGCGAGGCAGAAATCCGGGCGTTCCACCGGCTTGTCGACCTGCTGGCGCAGGAAGTGCAGGGTGGCCTCGCCGCCATCATGGCGCAGCACCACGTCGTCGCCGACGCTGCGCGCCGGCCACAGACCGAACACGGCCTTCGCGGTGAGCCACTTCTCCTCGACGATCCTGCGCAGCATCGCCTGGGCATCGCGGAACAGTTCGCTGGCCTGCGGCCCGACGACTTCGTCGCTCAGGATCGCCGGGTACCGGCCGAACAGTTCCCAGGCATTGAAGAATGGCGTCCAGTCGATGAGGTCGATCAGTTCCTGCAGCGGGTAGTCGTCGAAGACGTGCACACCGGGCCTGTTGGGCGCGGGCGGGGTGTACGTGCTCCAGCCCCCGTCGAAGCGTTGCGCGCGGGCCTTCGCCAATGGGACGAGACGCTTCGCATCGCCGCGGCCGGCATGGCGCGCACGGATCTCGGCGTAGTCGGCATCGTTGGCGGCGACGAACGCCGGGCGCAGCTCCGGGCTGATCAGCGACTGCACCACACCGACCGCACGCGAGGCGTCCTTGACCCAGACGGTGGGCGAGGCGTAGTGCGGCGCGATCTTCAGCGCCGTATGCGCGCGCGACGTCGTCGCGCCGCCGATCAGCAGGGGCGTCTCGAAGCCCTGGCGCTTCATCTCGCGCGCGACGTGACTCATCTCCTCGAGCGACGGCGTGATCAGGCCCGACAGGCCGATGACGTCGGCCTGTACCTCGCGCGCTTTGTCGAGGATGGTCTGGGCGGCGACCATGACGCCAAGGTCGACCACCTCGAAGTTGTTGCAGGCCAGCACCACACCGACGATGTTCTTGCCGATGTCGTGCACGTCGCCCTTCACGGTCGCCATCAGCACGCGCCCATTGTTCTTGCCGACGTCGCCGGTGCGCAGTTTCTCGGCCTCGATGTAGGGCAGCAGGTAGGCGACCGCCTTCTTCATCACGCGGGCGGACTTGACCACCTGCGGCAGGAACATCTTGCCGGCCCCGAAGAGATCGCCGACGACGTTCATGCCGGCCATCAGCGGCCCTTCGATGACATCCAGCGGCCGGGTGAACGACTGTCTGGCTTCCTCGGTGTCCTCGACCACGTACTGGTCGATGCCGTGGACCAGCGCATGGGTCAGGCGTTGCTGCACCGGCGCCTCGCGCCAGGCGGTGTTCTCGACGTGCGCCGCGCCCTTCTTGCCCTTGTAGCGTTCGGCCAGCTCCAGCAGGCGCTCGGTGGCGTCGCTGCGGCGGTTGAGCACCACGTCCTCCACGCGCTCGCGGAGTTCCGGATCGAGATCGTCGACAATCGGCATGGCGCCGGCATTGACGATGCCGAAGTCCATGCCAGCCCGGATCGCGTGCAGCAGGAAGACTGCGTGGATCGCCTGACGGACAACCTCGTTGCCACGGAACGAGAACGACACGTTGGAGACACCGCCCGACACATGGCAATGCGGCAGCGTGGCCTTGATCTCGCGCGTGGCCTCGATGAAATCGACAGCGTAGTTGTCGTGCTCGGGGATGCCGGTGGCGATGGCGAAGATGTTCGGGTCGAAAATGATGTCCTCGGGCGGAAACCCGACGACTTTCGTCAGCAATTCGTAGGCGCGCGTGCAGATCTCGACCTTGCGGTCCTTGGTATCGGCCTGGCCGGCCTCGTCGAAGGCCATCACCACGACTGCCGCGCCGTAGCGCAGCACCTTGCGCGCCTGTTCGAGGAAGACCGCTTCGCCTTCCTTGAGCGAGATCGAGTTGACCACGCCCTTGCCCTGCAGGCACTTGAGCCCCGCCTCGATGACGCTCCACCTGGAAGAGTCGACCATCACCGGGATGCGGGCGATGTCGGGCTCGGCGGCGATCAGGTTGAGGAACGTCGTCATTGCATGCTCGGAGTCGAGCATGCCTTCGTCCATGTTGACGTCGAGGATCTGCGCGCCGCCTTCGACCTGCTGGCGCGCCACCTCGACCGCCTCGGGATAGCGGTTTTCCTTGATCAGCTTGCGGAATGCGGCCGAACCGGTGACGTTGGTGCGCTCGCCAACGTTGACGAAGAGCAGCTCGGGAGTCACCACCAGCGGTTCGAGGCCCGACAGGCACATGTAGCGCGGCAGCGTCATGCGGCAAAGTCCAGCGTGGGGGGAAGGCGCCGCGGCGCCACGTCGGCGACCGCTTCGGCGATCGCGCGGATGTGGTCGGGCGAGGTGCCGCAGCAGCCGCCGACGATGTTGAGCAGACCGGCGGTCGCGAACTCGTGCAGCACCGCGGCCATGTCTTCGGGCGTCTCGTCGTAGCCACCGAAGGCATTCGGAAGGCCGGCGTTGGGATGGCAGGAGACGTGCGTCCGGGCGATCTGCGCCAGCGTTTCGATGTGCGGCCGCAGGTCCTTCGCACCGAGGGCGCAGTTGAGCCCGATCGCGTGCGGGCGCGCGTGCTGCAGCGAGTACCAGAAGGCCTCGGCGGTCTGGCCCGACAGCGTGCGGCCGGAGGCATCGGTGATCGTGCCGGAGATCATCACCGGCAGGCGGCCACCGCGATCGTCGAACACCGTCTCGATGGCGTACAGCGCGGCCTTGGCGTTGAGCGTGTCGAATACGGTCTCGACCATGAGGATGTCGGCGCCGCCGTCGATCAGGCCATGCGCCGCGTCCCGGTAGATCGCGACGAGTTCGTCGAACGTCACCGCCCGATAGCCGGGATCGTTGACGTCGGGACTGATCGATGCGGTGCGACTGGTCGGGCCGAGGATGCCGGCGACGAAACGCGGCCGGTCCGGCGCCTGCGCCTCGGCTGCATCGCAGGCGGCGCGCGCGAGCGCGGCGCCCTCGCGATTGAGTTCGTGGACCAGGTGCTCGAGGTGGTAATCGGCCAGCGAGACCGCGGTCGAATTGAAGGTATTGGTCTCGATGATGTCGGCGCCGGCGGCGAGGTAGTCCGCGTGGATGCTGCGGATGATGTCCGGGCGCGTCAGGGTCAGCAGGTCGTTGTTGCCACGCTGGTCATGGCCCTGGCACCCGCAACCGGCGGCGTGCGCATGGCCTTGGGCCGCATGCAGCGAGTCGTAGCCCTCGGCGAACCGCTCGCCACGATAGTCCGCTTCGGCCAGACCGAAGCGCTGGATCATCGTGCCCATCGCGCCGTCGAGCACGAGGATGCGGTCCGCCAGCGCCGCGTCCAGCGCTGCGACGCGCTCGGGCTGCAGCCAGCCGCTCATGGCTTCCTCGCGATGATCGAGATCACCTGGAAATGCGGCGGTCGCTTTTCGCGGGTGACGGTTTCCGCGCTGTGGATCTCCAGGCCGGCCTTGGTGACGAAGCGGCGCAGCTCTTTGTCCGGAAACCCGAGATTGGCATGGCCGTAGGCCTGCACCGTGCTCTCGTGGCCATGGCGATCGAGGCTCGACAGCAACAGGCGACCCCCCGGGCGCAGCACCCTGGCGGCCTCGGTGACGGCCTGCGCCGGTCGGGTGGCATAGGTCAGTGCGTGCATCAGCACCACGAGGTCGAAGCTCGCCTCGTCGAAGGGCAGGGCATGCATGTCGCCCTCGCGGACCTCGACATTGGAGAACCGCTTGAGCCGTTCGGCCGAAGCGGCCACCACGCGCCGGCTGGCATCGAGGCAGACGTAGCGGTGCGCATGTGGTGCCAGCAGTTCGGCGAGCACGCCGTCACCCGACGCGATATCGAGCACGTCGCCGGTTTCCAGCAGGGGCAGGGCCGAGCGGGCCAGGGCTTCCCAGGTGCGCCCGGGCGAGTAGTGCCGCTCCATGTCGCCGGCCACGGTGTCGGCCCAGCTCTGGTCGGCGGCGCGCATTGCCAGCACCGCCGGCGTGCGCTCGGCGTCCTGCCGCAGCAGGGGATCGTCACTGCCGGTCGACAGCGCCTGCCAGAGCGCGCGTTGCGCAGGATCAAGCGCCGCATGATCGAAGCGGTAATAGGCGGATACCCCGGCGCGCCGGTCCCGGACGAGGTTCGCTTCCTTCAGGCGCGCCAGATGGGTCGAAACGCGCGGCTGGGCGAGGCGGGTGATCGACGAGAGCTCGGCGACCGTCAGCTCCTCGACCTCGAGCAGTGCCAGCAGGCGGACGCGCGTGGGGTCGGCAAGCACCTTCAGGCGCGCGGACCAGGCCTCGAGATCCATCAATATCTCCATATCGCGATACAGAGATGATTCTCTGCGCCACCGCCGACGCGGTCAATAGCGGCCGTGCTGCGAAGGCCGCTGCAGCACGCAAGCGTGATGATCGAGATCGGGAGGATCGCACCGGCATTCGCGCCTTTCGACATGACTCATGCTGCAGTGCGCAAGTGCGATAACGGGTGTTCCCCCGGCGGGACGGCTACAATCTGCGGATTGTTTTCGACCAGGAGTTGTATCCGTGGAGTTCGGTTTCAGCGAAGAGCAGTTGATGATCCAGGACATCGCGCGCCGGATCGCACAGGAGAAGATCGCGCCCAGCGCCGAACACCACGACCGCACGGGTGAGTTCCCGATCGAGAACATGCGCGTGCTGGGCGAGAACGGGCTGATGGGCATCGAAGTGTCCGACGCCTACGGCGGCGCGGGCATGGATCCGATCTCCTACGTTCTGGCGATGATCGAGGTTGCCGCCGCCGATGCCGCGCACTCGACGATCATGTCGGTCAACAACTCCCTGTTCTGCAACGGCATCCTCACTCACGGCACCGAGGAGCAGAAGCAGACCTATGTCCGCGCGATCGCCGAGGGTCGCGAGATCGGCGCGTTCGCGCTGACGGAGCCCCAGTCGGGCTCCGATGCGACGGCGATGAAGTGCCGCGCGGTCAAGCAGGCCGATGGCAGTTATGTCATCAACGGCAAGAAGAGCTGGATCACCTCCGGGCCCGTCGCCAAGTATTTCGTCCTCTTCGCGATGACCGATCCGGACAAGGGCGCACGCGGCATCACCGCCTTCCTCGTCGATGGCACCCGCGAGGGCTTTCTCCGCGGCAAGACCGAGCCCAAGCTCGGCATCCGCGCCTCGGCGACCTGCGAGATCGAGTTCGAGAACTACGTCGCCCAGGCGTCCGACGTGCTCGGCGAAGAAGGCCAGGGCTTCAAGATCGCGATGGGCGTGCTCGATGCCGGCCGCATCGGCATCGCCTCCCAGGCCATCGGTATCGCCCGTGCCGCGTACGAGGCGACGATCGCCTACGTCAAGGAGCGCAAGGCCTTCGGCCAGCCGATCGGCGCATTCCAGATGACCCAGGCCAAGATCGCCGACATGAAGTGCAAGCTCGACGCGGCCCTGCTGCTGACGCTGCGCGCAGCCTGGCTCAAGGGCCAGGGCAAGCGCTTCAGCAACGAGGCGGCGATCGCCAAGCTCACCGCATCCGAAGCGGCCATGTGGATCACCCACCAGGCGCTGCAGATCCATGGCGGCATGGGCTATTCGAAGGAGATGCCGATCGAGCGCTATTTCCGCGACGCCAAGATCACCGAGATCTATGAAGGTACCAGCGAGATCCAGCGGCTGGTCATCGCCCGCAACGAGACGGGCCTGCGCTGATCCCATGTTGTTGTTCCGTGTCAGTTCCGTGCGTATCCGCCGTCCGCGTCGCCCCTTCGGGCGCGCGGCGGCATCCGTTCCCGACCCGGCCGCCCGTGCGGCCGCGTCTGCGTGCATTTCCTTTCCCGTTGGCCCGCGTGAGAACGCGGGCCTCATTGCATCGGACCGTTTGTCGTCATGACCTCATCCCGCAAGACAGCTGACGCCGCTTCCAAGGCCACCGCCAAGGCTGCGACCCCGAAAAAATCCGCAACCGCCGGAAAGAAGGCCGACACTGCCTCGCGTCGCGCCGGCAGCGGCCTGCTCGATCCGATCTTCGATGCCGTGCGCCGCCTCGCCGGCAAGGATGCGCACAAGGACGCCAGCGCATTCGCCCAGGCCTTCTACCGGCGCATGACCGAAGAAGAGGTGGCCCTGCACAGCGCCGACGGCTGGGCGGCCCTGGCGGCCGATCTCTACGCCTTCGCGAGCAAGCGCAAGCCTGGCGCCGCGAACGTGCGCCTGTTCAACCCGGCGATGCAGACCCACGGCTGGGAGTCGCCGCATACGGTCCTGCAGATCGTCAATGACGACATGCCGTTCCTGGTCGACTCGGTGACGATGACGTTGGCCGAGCAGGGCATCGGTGTCCATGTGCTCGGCCACCCGGTGGTGTCGATCAAGCGCGACCGCGGCGGCCGCCTGACCGCGGTGGGCGAGGGCGAAGTCGAATCGGTGATGCATCTGGAGATCGACCGGCAGACGCCGGAAGACAACAAGCGCATCGAAGCGCTGGTGCGACGGGTGCTCGACGACGTGCGCGTGATCGTTGCCGACTGGCCGCAGATGCGCGAGCGGATGCTCGAGGTCGCCGGCGATCTGCCTGCGCGTTCCATTCCGGTGGCGGATGCCAACCGCGCCGAGGCGCAGGAATTCCTGCGCTGGGCTGCCAATGACCATTTCACCTTCTTCGGCTACCGCGAGTACAAGGTGCGCCGCAAGGGTGGCGACGCGCGCCTCGAGCCCGTCGAGGGCAGCGGACTGGGCCTGCTGCGTACGCCGGGCGCGGTGAAGTCGCGACCGCTCAGCGAGCTGGGCGCGGACGCGCTGCGCCGCGAAGGCCTGATCGACGCCCTGATCCTCACCAAGACCAGTGCGCGATCGACCGTCCACCGTCCGGGCTACATGGACTACATCGGCGTCCTGCGCTACGACGCCAATGGCAATGTGACCGGCGAACAGCGCTTCGTCGGCCTCTACACCTCGAGCGCCTACACGCGCCGGCCCTGGGACATCCCGCTGGTGCGCGAACGCTTCGAGCACGTCATGAACGCGTCGGGGCTCAAGCCGACCGGCCACAGCGGCAAGGCGCTGCGGCACCTGCTCGAGACGCTGCCACGCGACGAGCTGTTCCAGTCGACGCCCGAGGAGCTGTATCGCCTGGGCACGGGCATCCTCGGCCTGCAGGAGCGCGTGCGCAGCCGCCTGTTCCTGCGCAAGGACCGTTACGGTCGCTTCTACTCGGTCCTGGCCTACATCCCGCGCGACCGCTTCAACACCGACGTGCGCCACCGCATCGAGCAGCTGCTGCGCGATGTGCTGCAGGCCGACCACGTCGACGCCAGCGTGGTGCTGGGCGAATCGCCACTGGCGCAGGTACACCTGATCGTGCGCCCGCGTTCGGGCGTCGCCACCGACATCGACCAGGCTGCGCTCGAGCAGGCGCTGCAGGGAATCGTGCGCAACTGGCAGGACGATCTGCGCGACGAGCTGGTGCGCCGTCATGGCGAAGCCGAAGGCCTGCGCCTGTCGAACCGCATCGGCCGGGCGCTGACGCCGGCGTACATCGAGTTCGCGTCGCCTGCGGCAGCGGCGACCGATGTCGAAAAGCTCGCCGCGACCGCCGTATCGGACGCGCTGCAGCTGAGCTTCTACACCCACCCGCTACCGACCAGCGCCGAGTCGGTGCTGCACTTCAAGCTCTATCGGCGCGATGCGCATATTCCGCTGTCGGACGTGTTGCCGGTGATGGAGAACCTGGGTCTGCGGGTGATCGCCGAGCATCCGACCCGGATCGAACTCGATGGCGCCGCGCTGTTCCTGCAGGACTTCTATGTCGAGGCGATCGCCGGCGACATCGATGTCGAAGCGCGCGCGCAGGCTTTCACCGAAGCCTTCGACCGGGTCTGGAGTGGCGACGCCGAGAACGACGGCTTCAACCGCCTGGTCCTGGGCGCCGACCTGGACTGGCGCCAGGTCGCGATGCTGCGCGGCTACAGCAAGTATCTGCAGCAGGTCGGCGTGCCGTTCTCGCAGGCCTATGTCGAGGACACGCTCAACCGTTATCCGCTGCTGGCGCGGCTGCTGGTCGAGGTGTTCGAGGCACGCTTCGACCCGGCCACCGGCCAGGAAAGCGGCGAGCAGATCGCCGCCGGCGTTGAGGGCTTCACCGCGCAGCTGCAGGCGCTCTCCAAGGGCGACGACGCGACCCTGGCGATCCTGCGTCCGCTGATCGACGCCCGCGGCAACGACCGTGCGACCCAGTACGAAGCTGCCCGCGCCGCACTCAAGGGGCTGCTGGACCGTGTGTCCAGCCTCGACGAGGATCGCATCCTGCGCAGCTACCTGGGCGTCATCGATGCGACCCTGCGCACGAGCTACTACCAGCGCAGCCGCGACGGCGGCCTGCTCGAGACGATCAGCTTCAAGTTCGATTCGGCGCGCGTGCCGGAACTGCCCAAGCCGCGTCCCTACCGCGAGATCTTCGTCTATGGGCCGCGCGTGGAAGGCGTACACCTGCGCTTCGGCCCGGTCGCACGTGGCGGCCTGCGCTGGTCGGATCGCCGCGAGGACTTCCGCACCGAAGTGCTGGGCCTGGTCAAGGCGCAGATGGTCAAGAACACCGTCATCGTGCCGGTGGGTTCGAAGGGCGGCTTCATCGTCAAGCGGCCGCCGGTCGGCGGCGATCGCGACGCGCAGTTCGCCGAAGGCGTGGCCTGCTACAAGATGTTCATCAACGGCCTGCTGCAGATCACCGACAACATCGTCGACGGCAAGATCGTGCCGCCGCGCGACGTCGTCCGTCATGACGACAACGACCCCTACCTGGTGGTCGCAGCCGACAAGGGCACCGCGACGTTCTCCGACATCGCCAACGGCATCGCCCGCGAGCACGGCTTCTGGCTCGACGACGCGTTCGCCTCGGGCGGTTCGGTCGGCTACGACCACAAGGGCATGGGCATTACCGCACGCGGCGCCTGGGAATCGGTCAAGCGCCACTTCCGCGCGATGGGCCGCAATTCGCAGACCGAGGACTTCACCTGCGTGGGCATCGGCGACATGTCCGGCGACGTGTTCGGCAACGGCATGCTGTTGTCGCAACACATCCGCCTGGTCGCTGCGTTCGATCACCGGCACATCTTCATTGACCCGGATCCTGACGCGGCGCGTTCGTTCGCCGAGCGGCAGCGGCTGTTCGCGCTGCCGCGTTCGAGCTGGGAGGACTACGACAAGGCGTTGATCGCCAAGGGCGGCGGGGTATGGCCACGTACGGCCAAGTCGATCCCGCTGTCGCCGCAGGCGCGCGAGGTGCTGGGCATCGGCAGCGAGGTCGAGGCACTCAGCCCGAACGAGCTGATGTCGGCAATCCTGCGTGCGCCGGTCGACCTGCTGTGGAACGGCGGCATCGGTACCTACGTCAAGGCATCCAGCGAGCAGCACGCCGATGTCGGCGATCGCGCCAACAATGCGCTGCGCGTGGACGGCCGTGACCTGCGCTGCAAGGTAGTGGGCGAGGGCGGCAACCTGGGCATGACCCAGCTCGGCCGGATCGAAGCTGCGATGCACGGCGTGCTGCTCAATACCGACTTCATCGACAACTCGGCGGGCGTGGACACGTCCGACCACGAGGTCAACATCAAGATCCTGCTCAATGCGGTGGTGCAGTCGAAGAAGCTGACGGTACCCGCCCGCAACAAGCTGCTGGCCTCGATGACCGACGAGGTTGCCGGCCTGGTGCTGTGGGACAACTACCGCCAGAACCAGGCGCTGAGCCTGATGGAGCGGATGAGCGTCTCCCGCCTGGGCTCCAAGCGCCACTTCATCCGCACCCTGGAAGCGCAGGGTCTGCTCGACCGGCAGATCGAATACCTGCCGTCGGATGCGGAGATGTCCGAGCGCAAGGCCAAGGGCATGGGCCTGACGCGCCCCGAACTGGCGGTGCTCCTGTCGTACTCCAAGCTCGTCGCCTTCGACCAGATGCTCGATTCCGACATCCCGGAAGATCCCTACCTGTCGCGCGAGTTGCAGCGCTACTTCCCGATGCCGTTGCAGAAGAAGTACGCGGACGTGATGGAAGGCCACCGGCTCAAGCGCGAGATCATCGCGACCGCGGTGACCAACACCATGATCAACCGCATGGGCGCGACGTTCCTGATGCGCATGCAGGAAGACAGCGGCCGCTCGCCGGGCGAGATCGCCAAGGCGTTCACGATCACCCGCGAGACGATCGAGGCGCGGACGCTGTGGGGCAAGATCGACGCGCTCGACAGCCTGGTGCCGGAATCGGTGCAGGTCGACGCACTGGAAGTGATCTGGAACCTGCAGCGTGCGTTCACCCGCTGGCTGCTGGCGCGCCCGGGCGCGATCCCGGACATCACCACCGCGGTCAAGCGCTATCACGACGGATTCCACGCGATCCGCGACGGCAGCCAGATCATTGCCGAAGGCCAGCGCGCCGAGCATGACGCGAGCCTGCAGGCGTGGCGCGAGAAGGGCGTACCCGGCGATCTCGCCGTGGAGCTGGCAGCGCTTCCGTACCTGGAGGCGGCCTGGGACATCATCGAGGTCGCGAGCGAGCGCAAGCAGAAGCCGGTCGAGGTCGCCCGTCTGCACTTCCGCCTTGGCGAGGCGCTCAACCTGCCCTGGCTGACGGCGCAGATCGACGCGCTGGAGGTCGACGGCCGCTGGCACGCGGTTGCCCGCGGCGTGCTGCGCGAGGAACTCGGCCAGCAGCACCGCGCGCTCGTTTCGCAGGTGCTGTCGATGCCCGGGGCCACGCCGGAAGCCAAGGTGCAGGCATGGCTGGATCGCGACGATTCCGCGCTGCGGTTCACCCTCGCCATGCTTGGCGAGCTGGCGGCGCAGAAGTCGCTCGACTATCCGACCGCGTCGGTGGCGGTGCAGCGCGTTTCGCAGCTGGTGCAGCGCAGCTGACCGGTGGGCGGAAGGCGCGCTGCTGCGCCTTCCGCCGTCGGCGGATCTCCAAGCGGAACCGCTCCGCTTCCGGAAATCATCGAAGGCCCTCGCTCGCGAGGGCCTTCTTCGTTGTGGTCGCCGCGTACGCGAGATTGCCGTGGGGAACGCGCCCGGACGACAGCTGCGCTAAGCTGCGCGCCGACGTTCAAGCACCGGCCCGCCGATGACCGCAACGCCCCGTATCGCTTTCGTTGCCAGCCAGACCGACGTCGCCCAGAGCGCGCTCGCCACGCTGACGGCGCTGCACGGCCAGTGCGAACCGGAGGCAGCCGACGTGCTGGTGCCGCTCGGCGGCGACGGCTTCATGCTGCAGACGCTGCATCGATACGGGCATCTCGGCAAGCCGGTCTACGGCATGAAGCTGGGCACGGTCGGT
This sequence comes from Luteimonas chenhongjianii, assembly GCF_002327105.1. Lineage (GTDB taxonomy): Bacteria > Pseudomonadota > Gammaproteobacteria > Xanthomonadales > Xanthomonadaceae > Luteimonas > Luteimonas chenhongjianii. The sequence continues at coordinate 2,264,267 of NZ_CP023406.1, forward strand.
TTCCTGATGAACCAGCATCGCGAGGACGATCTGCTCGCGCGGATCGCGCGCGCGGAGCCGGCGGTGCTGCGCCCGCTGGAGATGCAGGCCGAAACCGAGGCCGGCTCGACGGTCACTTCGCTGGCCTACAACGAGGTGTCACTGCTGCGCCAGACGCGCCAGGCCGCGCACCTGCGCATCGATCTCAACGGCACCACCCGGCTCGAGGAACTGGTCGCCGACGGGGTGATCCTTTCCACCGCCGCCGGCAGTACCGCCTACAACTTCTCCGCGCATGGCCCGATCCTGCCGCTGGGTGCCGGCGTGGTCGCACTGACCCCGATCGCGCCGTTCCGGCCGCGGCGCTGGCGTGGCGCGATCCTGCGCGCCGAGACACGGGTGCGCTTCCGCGTGCTCGATCCCTACAAGCGCCCGGTCAGCGTGACGGCGGACTCGCATGAAGTGCGCGATGTCGTCGAAGTGACCATCCACGAATCCCGCGAACGCACGGTCACCCTGCTGTTCGACCCGGAACACAATCTCGAAGAGCGCATCCTCAGCGAGCAGTTCGTGGTCTGAACGTCAGGCCTCGCCGATCACGGCGCAGCGCTCCCATCGCGCATAATTCGCATATGCCCGACCTGTCCGTTCCAACCCTGACCGTCGCGATTTCCTCGCGCGCCCTGTTCGATCTTGAGGACAGCCACGCGCTGTTCGAGGCCGAAGGCATCGACGCCTACGCCGAGCACCAGCGCGCCCACGAGGACGACATCCTCGAGCCGGGCATCGCGTTCCCGCTGGTGCGCAAGCTGCTCGCCCTGAACGTGGACGCCGCCGCAGAAGCGCCGCATGTCGAGGTGATCCTGCTGTCGCGCAACTCGGCCGACACGGGCCTGCGCATCTTCAACTCGATCCAGCACCACGGGCTGACGATCAGCCGCGCCACGTTCACCTCGGGCGAGCCGGTCTGGCCCTACATCAAGCCCTTCGGCACCCAGCTGTTCCTGTCGGCGAATCCGGATTCGGTGCGCCGCGCTTTGGAGCACGGCATCGCCGCGGCCACGATCATCCCCGCGCGCGCGGCGGCGCACCGCTCCGACCAGCTGCGCATCGCCTTCGATGGCGATGCGGTGATTTTCGGCGACGAAGGCGAGCGTGTCTCGCAGGAAGGCGGCATCGAGGCCTTCCACAAACACGAGCGCGAGCGCGCACGCGAAGAGATGACCGGCGGCCCGTTCCGCGGTTTCCTCGCCGCGCTCCACGACCTGCAGGCGGCATATCCGCCCGGCAAGGACGCGCCGATCCGCACCGCGCTCGTGACCGCACGTTCGGCCCCGGCGCACGAGCGGGTGATCCGTACGTTGCGGGCCTGGGGTGTGCGCCTTGATGAAGCGCTGTTCCTCGGCGGACGGCCGAAGGGACCGTTTCTCGACGCATTCGGTGCGGACATCTTCTTCGACGACTCGCAGCACAACATCGATTCGGCGCGTCCGCACGTTGCCGCCGGACATGTGCCGCACGGCTGGTCGAATCGCTGAGCCATGGCGGACAAGGACGCGCGCAGCTGGATCGGCCGCTGGCTCGACCGCTTGCGGGGCAGGGCGGCAGAGCCGCGCAAGCCCTATGTCAGGCGCCATGACGGGCTGGTCTCGCTGCAGTTCGTGCGTCGACAGACCCAGAGCCGCATGGTCGATGGCGATGCCGATCGCCTGTTGATCGACTACACCCGCACCATGTTCGGGACGCTGCTGTGGCAGCCCGCACCCGCGGTGCTGGGCCTGGTGGGGCTGGGCGGCGGCTCGCAGGCGAAATTCGCCTACCGGCACCTTCCCGATACACGCATCGTCGCGGTCGAGAACAATCCGCACGTGGTCGCGCTGCGCGGCGAATTCGGCATCCCCGAAGATGACGAGCGGTTGGCGGTCGTCGTCGACGACGGGTTCCGCTTCCTCGAGGCACGCCCCGACAGCTTCGACATTCTGCTGGTGGACGGCTACGACGCGCAGGGCATTCCCGCCGAACTGTCCACGCAGGCGTTCTATGACGCCTGCCGCGACGCGCTGACCGGCACCGGGGTGATGGCCTGCAACCTGTACGTGCGCGATCCCGAGACCCATGTCGCCAAGCTGCGCCGAGCCTTCGGCGAAGACCGCGTACTGGTGTTCGACGAGCCCAAGATGAGCAACCGGGTTGCGTTCGCTTGGCGCGGGCCGCTGCCGGCGCTAGACGCGCAGGGGCTGACCGAGCGCGTTCCGCTGACGATCCGCTCGTTGTTGCCCGAGGTGTTCCACCGCATGGCGGTGCGCATCGTGCGGCAGCGCACGCTGATCGGGCGGTAGCCGTCTTCCCGGCGCGCGTGGTGCTTGCCGGCCAGTGGTCGTGGGTGCACCGCAGTCGTGTGTGCACCGCAGCGGCCAGATGGCCAATCCGTCGCCCCTGCAGTTCCAGGGGCCCGGATTCATCAGGACGCCCTGGGTCGCGCAGTCTTCCCGTCGAGACCCAGGCCCGTCCGGGGCTCGATCGCGGCGCAGGCCGCGGAACTTCCGCCATGAAGCGCCGCGCCGCTTGGACATTGCGTGGCGGTCACATGCGCCCGCGGTAGAGTGCCGAAGGCGCCGCGTCCCCGTCCAGAAGGCCGGAACGCGACCTCGTTGGAAGCCCACCTCGGAGCGGAGTGCGCGATGTCCCGGATCCTGCCTGGCCTGCTGCTCTTGTTTTTGTTGTCCGGCCCAGCGATGGCGGTGCCGCACTGGGGGGCGGCGAAGTCCAGCCCCGCAGGCACGCCACCTGCCGCATTGCGCCCGGGCGAATGGGTGTGGGGCGGGGATGCGAAGGACATGGGGCCGATGGCGGTCGTGGTCAGCCTCACCGAACAGCGCGCCTACGTGTATCGCAACGGGCTCCTCATCGGGGTGTCGTCGATCAGCAGCGGCAAGCCCGGGTACGCGACGCCCACCGGCGTGTTCACCATCCTGCAGAAGGACAAGGACCACCGCTCCAACGTGTACAACAATGCACCCATGCCTTACCAGCAGCGGCTGACATGGGAGGGCGTGGCATTGCATGCGGGCGGCTTGCCCGGCTATCCCGAATCGCACGGCTGCATCCATCTGCCCACGGAGTTCGCACGCCTGCTGTTCGAGTCCAGCCACCTCGGCATGGTGGTGGTCATCGCCAAGGACCGGGCTTCGCCGTCGGACCTGGTCCATCCGCTCGTGACCAGTCCGATCGATCCTGCCACGGGGGCGCTGGCCGTGATGCCGCCACTCGGACCCGGGACCCAATACCGGTGGGAGCCGGAGAAGTCGCCCCAGGGCCCGTTGTCCATGGTCCTGAGCACCATCGATCGGCGCCTGGTCGTGCTGCGCAACGGCATCGAGATCGGGCGCGCCCAGGTCGAGTTCCGGGATGGGGCGCCGCCGGCGGGCACCCATGCCTACCAGGTCGCGAGCACTGATCCCGGAGGGCTGCCGACCTGGCGCCGGATCGGAATCCCCGGACACGAGCGCGAGGCAGGCGAGATTCTGCCCGCTGACCAGGTGAAGCGCGTCAGCCTGCCGCCGCAGTTCACGGCTCAGGTGCTTCCGCTGCTGCAGCCGGGTGTGGTGCTGTTGCTGACCGATCTGCATCTGCTTGCAGAGAGCACCGGGCCGAGCCTGCAACTGATCAACGCGGATCCGCCGGATCTGTGAACGTCGCATCGCGCCCATCGGATCGCTGTCTGGGGCCGAAGCATCATCTGCGTGGAGAACGGGCAGGTGGCCGGGAACAGAACCCCGCCCTGCGAGTGACGCCGGCCGCAATGTCCAGGGAGCCGATGTCTTCGAACACGATGTCCGGGCCCGCATGGTGGACTGGCGCAAACGGCAGCACGCGGCCGAACTCAATGGCGCTAGCGGGGCTGCGGCGCCGGTGCTCGATGATCATCTCAACCGTGCCCTGTCCCGCCGCTCGCTCCAGCCACCATGGCGTCAGCGCAGACGCGCGCCCTCATCCTTGTCGAACATCGCAATACCGGCCCGCGCCGCTGCCACCGGGATCTCCTGCTGCAGCACGTCCCAGTGCTCGGCGAGCCTGCCGTTCTTGATCCGGAACAGGTCCACGACCACCCGTGGCGTCGCCGCCCAGCCGCGGATACGCCCATGGATGGCGACCAGGTCGCCTTCGGCGACGACCAGGCCCGGCTCGTAGTGGACAGCGTCGGACAGCCCCGCCACGAGTTCCTGCAGCGCATCGCGCCCCTGGGCGATTTCCGGGTTGTGCTGCATGTAATCCCGCGCGTAGAGCTGCCCGACAGCGGGCGCATCACGCTGCTGGAACAGGCGGGTCATCGCCTCGAGCACCAGGGCCTTGTTGCGTCGGGGGCGGTGATCCTGGGCGACGGCGGAAGGCGCGTTGATCGCGATCGACCCGGTCATCCGTAGCAGACGACCATCGGGCAGGGTCGCGCATGAGTACACGACCTGCCGATCGTAGTCCTGGACCTGGGCCACCGTGGCGCCGTCCTGCTCCTGCCAGCTGACGGCGAACAGGCCGTTCCCCAGCGGTACGACGTGGATGTCCACGACCTCGGCCCGTGCAAACGGTCCTTCCGTGATCTCGAACGCCAGCTGCGTTGTCGACAGCAAACGCAGGCTGACCTTGAACTCGGGATAGGAAACTTCCATTTCCGTCCCGACAGGGAATCGCTCCAGTGCCATCGTCGTTTCTTCCGGTGGTTGATGGGAGACAGGGGGGTGTGTTGCACCGTGTGCGGATGAGGATGCAGCCGACAGTGGAGCGGAGCGCGAGGTTCGCGCAGTCGCTGGAAATCCGCCGATTCGAACTGGTCTACGCCCACATGGGGTCGGCCGATGTCACGGCACCCACGACGTTGAGCGGCCGACGTGCGCAGCCCATCCATCTGAAAACATTACTCAGACGTCGAGCTCCGGACCCTCGGGATTGGCTTTGATCCGGTATGTGCCGCTTTCGCGGAAGCTGCGTACAGTTGCGAACGTGTCTTCCATGAACTGTACGAAGCTGAGCTTGCCGCCTTTGGACCGCGCCAGGATCGACAGTGGTGAAGTGACCGTCTTTCCGAGCGTGTTGGAGCGGTAGGTGAAGTAGCCGAAGATGGCGGCGCCATCGGCATTCTCGAAGCTGTCCTGCGTTTCGAACGCCTCTGCCGACCATGCAGTGAATACATCCTTGAAGGTCTGGACCAGCCCCTCAGCACCAGCAGTGGTACCAGCCCAGGGCATGATCCGCTTCAGTTCCGGATTGTCGTAGTTGAGCGAAACGTAGATGAAGTCGTCGCTCGTAAGCCGCCGCACGTGGTCGAGATCGGCTGGATTCCGCAGGACGGCCTGCAGCAGCGCGAGCGGGCTGTCGGAGCCGGCGGGCGTGGCCACACTCGGAGCCTGGGCGTCGGTGATTTTCGCAGTCCTCGTATAGACGTCGTGTGTCATTGCATTTTCCCCTCGAGGTTTACAGAGCGATTGCTCGCTGGATGTCGGTTTGACGGCATTGCCCCGCGCCGCCGAACGTTGTGTATTGGCGCCAACGGTGCGCTGCCGATCTGGAAGGCTGGTTCTCACGCTTTGCGTCGCGGGTGGCAGCCAGATGCAGCCGGCGGATATTCCGGGTCGCTCCTGATAAGACGCATCCCGTCGAGCTACGGAAAGAAGAAGATTTCAGAAGCCTCTCATCCAAAGGCGGGATGGGGTAGCGCCGTTTCCTGTGGTGCTGTGTCGCTCGTGCAGCAACGTCACAGCAGACATCGAAGTGCTCTCGCGTCCCTCGGTCGACATCGCCGAGGGTGCAGCTGGCGCCCTTTGGCAGGCGATCGGCGGGCACCGGCGATTCCGCGCAAGGGGAGGGCGGCGATGCTCTGCCTGGACCTGCTTTGACGTCCCACCGATCCAGCCTGCTTCGCTGCCGGCGGGCATGAACGCCGGCCCGGAGACCAATCCCCACGATCCATGCGTCTCGTCTCGGACGGCCTACTGGCCATCGATTACCCGCGGCGACCGGCGTCCTTCAGTCGGACGCGCGGCTGTCGGCAGAGGGGACAGGCCGCATCGTGCCGGCGCGGGGGAACTTTCCCGCCCGATATTCGGAATAGTATCGGGCCAGTTCCTCGTGGGAGCCGGCGATGAACGGACCCTTCGCAACCACAGGAATGTTCTGCGGCTGGCCGGCGTAAAGCAGCAGACGAGCGCCACTATCTCCCGCCCGCAACATGAGCAGACTCTCGCCTCCGCCAATGGAGGCAGACCAGCCAACCGTATCTTGGGCGAGTCTCTCGCCTGTGGCGCCAGCCTCCACCTCGCCGTCGATTACCACGACAAACGCGTTCTGGGAGGCTGGTAGATGGGATGCGAAACTGGCCCGCGGCTCCAGCCGGATGTCCACCAAGGTTATCGGAGCGGCGTTCACCGTAGGCGCCGTCGCTTCTCCCGACTTGCCGCTGTACACCGTCGCCAAGACCCCAGGCTCCGCATGCACCGGCATCTCTGCGCGGCGCAGGATCTGCACGCGTGGTGACATGTTGCGATGCGCTTCAGGGAGGATCACCCAAAGCTGCAGGAGACGCATCCCGGAGGAGACCGTCGCATTCTCGGAATGGACGATGCCACTGCCGGCCGTCATCCATTCGACATCGCCTTCCTCCAGACGCCCCCCGGTATCCTCCATCGTGCCGTTGAGCATGAAGGTGACGGTCTCGAGCCCGGCATGGGGGTGCGACTCCCCGAAACTTCCACCGAGCGTGATGTTGTCATCGGCCATGAGAAAGAAAGGATCGGTCGCGCGCAGATCGCCAGGTGCAATGACCAGGGCGGCCTTATGCCTGTCGCCACCGAAGCCGGGACCGAGCGCGGGTGTTCTGGTGACACGATCAATCGATCTCTCAAGCATTGGCCAAGTCCTTCTCCTGGTGTAAGGCGGTTCCTGTCGTGGGTTGACGTCGCCTCCGTAGCGCGGCCAATAATCCGGATCCGTCCGACTTTCATCTAGACACGGGTTCGAGAACCCAGCATTGCTCAAAGCGCAACCCAAGGACTGGCGGTCAGCGGTCTATTGTTGCGTGGTGCAAGATCACCTCGACAGCCAGCGTGCGCGTCGCCCGATGCGCAGATTCCGAGACCTTCTGGCGGAGGAGGTCGTGGAGTTTCCCGAGCATGAGCGCTCTCCCGTACCCGGATCCCCTGCAACGCCGACACATGGGCCAGCGACTCGACTGGCCTATGCGTTCGTCGCAGTGCTGGTTGGGATAACTGCGGGTTTAAGCAGCGCGCTGGTGAGCGTCAACACGCTCCAACTACAACAAATGCTGGACCTGAGCACACATCAAGTGGCGTGGCTATCGACCAGTTATGTGATGAGCGCTGTGTCGGCCAACCTGCTGTTGATCAAGGTTCGCCAGCAATACGGCCTGCGCCGCTTCGCCCTGACATTCCTGACCCTGCATGCCGTTCTCGCCCTGATACTCGTGTTCGCGCCGGGCTATGAGACAACGCTGCTGGTGCGCGCGATCAGCGGTTTCGTTGCGGTAGCACTGATACCGCTTTGTCTCTTCAACATGATGCAGGCTTTCCCTGCAAGATGGCGTTTGCGGGGTCTGGTGCTTGGCATCGGAGTGACGCAATGCGCGATACCTTTGGCGCACGTCCTTTCGCCAGCCTTACTGGCCAGCCACGGATGGCGCTCACTGTTTCTGCTCGAGGCGGGACTCGCTCTGCTTTCACTTGCGGCATTGGGGATGCTGCGCCTGCCGCCGGCAGAGCGGGTTCGCGTTCTCCAGCCGCTCGACCTGTTGACGTTCGTTCTGATGGGCAGCGGCCTGGCACTGATTGCTGCTGTGCTGGGCCTGGGCCGATGGGAGGGGTGGTGTCAGGCGCCGTGGATCGTCGCGTCGCTTTTCATCGCCATACCGGCGTTGGTGGTAGCAGGCGCGATCGAGACGTGCCGCCAGACACCCCTTTTGAACCTTCGTTGGCTCGGGCGTGGGGACGTCGCGCGCTTCGCTGTCGCGATATTCATGGCGCGGATTGTATTGGCAGAGCAGGCATTCGCGATCGGCGTAATGGGGGAACTGGGTGGTACGGCCCAGCAACTCGCCATGCTATCGATGGCCATGTTGGGCGGAGCCGTCGCTGGGGTTCTCGTTAGCACCCTCACAGTGAATGCCGAGAGGCTTGCAAGGCCGATGATGCTGTCCGTAGGAATCATCGCCCTTGCCGCGCTGGTCGACAGCGTGTCGGACGGCCAGCATCATCTGCAGCGCTTCTACCTGACTCAGGCTGCCATCGCGTTTGCGGGGACGTTCTTTCTAGGACCCGCGTTACTCCTGGGCATCACCAACGCACTGCAGCACGGCAGCCGGGAGCTGATCAGCTTCATCGTCCTGTTCGGGATCGTCAACGCGCTTGGCGCGCTCGCGGGTCCAGCGCTGCTGGGGAGCCACCATGACTGGAGCCGGGCGGTGGGCGGAACCACACTGGACGCAATGATGGACACGTCGCGCCTGGTAGCCGTCATCGCGGGATTCACGACGATCTATCTCGCGGTCCTGCTCATTCTACGGATACGGCGGAGGCTGGCAGAACTCGGGAACGAACGCGCCGGTGGCCCGACTTCTCAACCCGGGCCGGTCGCCACGCCCATTGCCCAGTCGATCAACAGCCACTGGCGACCACCTCGCCCCAGTAGCGCTTCGGCAGTCGCGTTTGCCGCCCTTGCATTGCTTGGGGTTGCACTGGTCGTGGCAGCTTGGCACCAGCCGGCCCCAAGCGCAGTCGATCTGCTCAGACCTCCGGGGTGATCCTCTCGTACAAGAAGTCCACCAGCGCACGCACCCTGGCGATACGGGATCGGGCAGCCGGCATGAAGATATGCAGATCGGCGCCTTCGTGTGGATGGGCAGGCAGCACCGCTTCCAGCTCACCTCGCCTCAGCAAATCCTCAACCATGAACTTCGGAACGACGGTCATGCCCAGATCCGCACGTGCGGCGGCCAGGAGCATTTGTCCGTTACTGGTGCGGAAGCGGGAGTTCATGCGCACATGCTCCCAGCCCCCCACGCCTCGGAAACGCCAATGACCAGTATCCATGGCATGTAGCAGGGCGTCGTGCGAGGCCATTTCGGAGGGGGTGTCCGGCCGTCCTCGTGCATCCAGATAGCCCGGGCTGGCGACGACTACCCAATCAACCCTGGCGAGTTTGCGCGTGATGAGCGTCTGGTCCGAGACAGCACCCACCCAGATCGAGAGGTCATAGGCTTCGGCGGTCATGTCGGCCAGACGATCCTCGAAGCGAATGTCGAACTGGACGCGCGGATGGAGCAGCGCAAACTCGGCGAGCAGCGGCGCAAGAACAAACTCGCCGAACGCGGTTTGAACCTGGATGCGGAGCTGGCCGGAAACGTCAGTCGTCAACTTGTTGACGACCTCCTGCGCCGACTCCAGTTCCGCAAGGCCGGCGCCAGCGCGTGCATGGTACTCACGGCCAATATCGGTTGGCGTCGTACCTCTCGGCGTTCGGGTCAGCAATTGAGCGCCGAGGACGGCCTCCAGGCGACTGACGCGACGGCTGACGATGGATTTGGCAATGCCAAGGCGTGCGGCAGCGTTCGCAATGCCTCCTGTCTCGACCACCTCAACGAACGCAATGACATCCACCAAGTCAACGGGCAGGCGGTCCGACATCAGCAACTCCAACTTCCGGATTTTGTGGGTAGCGCGACACTACAGAATCAATAACCTGAGCGAAAGGTCGAGCAAGCGCAGCCTGCAGACCCTGGTCACTTCCGATGGAAACGCCGATGACCCACTCGAGAAAGTCAAGAATTCCCCTGTCTGCCAGGAGTGTGCATCCGTGAACACTCCAGCGCGAGCAGCTGTGATCGAACAAAAGGACACCCCCTTCGTCATGCGCGATGTCACCATTGATGATCCCCGGCCGGACGAGGTGCTGGTCCGGATGGTTGCAACAGGCATCTGCGCGACCGACGCGCATGTCCGCCAGCAGTTGTTGGCGGCTCCATTGCCGGCAATTCTGGGCCACGAGGGCGCGGGCATCGTTGAGCGCGTCGGATCAACGGTGACTCACCTGAAGCCCGGCGACCACGTCCTGCTTTCCTACCATTCATGCGGGCAGTGCAAGCCCTGTCTGTCCGCTCATCCCGCCTATTGCGACAAGGTCTGGGAAGCCAACTTCGCAGGTGCCAGGCTGGATGGCTCCATCGGTGTGAGTGCGCAAGACGCGGGCGACCTCCATGCCCATTTCTTCGGCCAATCCTCGTTCGCCACCTACGCGCTTGCCCACCAGCGCAACACCATCAAGGTGCCAAGCGACATTCCATTGGAAATCCTCGGACCGCTCGGCTGCGGCTTGCAGACCGGGGCCGGAGCGATATTGACGGCGATGAAGGTTCCGGTCGGCGCCACTGTCGCTATCTTCGGCGTCGGTGCGGTCGGTCTTGCCGCGATCATGGCCGCCAAGGTGGCTGATGCCGCCACCATCATCGCCATCGACGTGAATGAGCCAAGGCTGGAGCTTGCGAAGGAGCTTGGTGCGACCCACGCCGTCAACGCAGCGGGTGGAGTGGACGTGTCCGCAGCGATCCGACAGATCGAACAGCGGGGCGTCGAATTCGTACTGGATACCAGCGGACGTGCGGCGAACCTTGATGCGGGCGTTGGCGCCCTCGCGCCGCTGGGTCATTTCGGCTTCGTTGCGTTCAACGCCCACTCGGGGGCGACTGTCGACGTGTCGCGCCTGTCAGTCGGGCAGACGCTGCAGGGCATTATCCAGGGCGATGCCGTGTCGGCGCTGATGATTCCCGAATTGATCGGGCTCTATCGCAGCGGTCGTTTCCCGTTCGACCGGCTCATCACCTTCTACGACTTCTCTGAAATCAACCAGGCGTTCGATGACGTGGCTGCGGGCCGCGTCATCAAGGCCGTGCTGCGCTTCGATATTCCAGCTGACTGATTGGTCTGCCTCCACTCCACTTTCAACGAAACAGGACACCAACCATGTGCGACAACCACCAGAAGCCGATCACGGCTTCGGATACCCCCGCGTTTTTCGGAATCGACCGTTACGGCTTTCCGGAAGCGGGCGAGCATCCCCTCGACCCGCCGGAATATTACCCACCGTATTTCTGGAGCGAGCGCTTCAAGAAGCTCGGCTACCACTGCGAAGAGCTTCGCGACGGTTTCTACTGGGTCACCAGCGGTGGCTATGACGCGGCGTTCGTCGTAACGGAAGAAGGCGTGATCGCGATTGATGCTCCACCGACGCTCGGCGAGAACATGCTGGCTGCGATCGAGGAGGTCACCGACAAGCCGGTGACGCATGTGATCTACAGCCATTGGCACACCGACCATATCGGCGCCGCCTCGGTCTACGGACCGGACGTCGAGATTGTGGCGCACGAAATCACGAAAGAACTGCTGGAGCGGTTCCCGGATCCGGGCCGGCCGCTTCCGACGCTGACTTTCGACAAGGAGCATGTGCTGACGGTTGGTGGCGTGACCCTGGAGCTGTCCTACAAGGGTGAAAACCATTGCCCCGGCAATATCTTCATCTACGCACCTGCCCAGAAGGTGCTGACCTGCATCGACATCATCAGCCCTGGCAGTGCGACTTTCATGCACTGCGATGCCTCGCAGAATATCACCGCATGGTACGAGGCCCAGCACCAGATCATGGAGTATGACTTCGACTTCCTCGTCGCCGGTCATCACATGAAGTACGGCACGCCCGAACTTGTCAAGGAGTCGATCGAGTATTTCGCCGACATTCTTGAAGGTGCGCAGGCGGCCATCGATATCTACTCGAGATCCGACCGGCTCATCGATATCCTGCTGAAGCCAGGTCTCGACCGCTTCTGGGTTGGAAGTGAGAACTGGATCAACTCGATGGTCAACTACGCGACCAAGCACGTGCTCGAGAAGAAGACCAGCAATGGCAAGCTCTGGTCCGAGCGTTTGGCGGGTGTGACCACGCAGACCAAGTATCACGCCTATACCGTCATGGAGTCGATCCGCCTTGAGCGGCCGCGGCCCAACTACCGGCTGCGCGGCGAGAACCCACCGCCGTTCCTCGCCTGAGCTGACAGGATCCGGATCAATCATTGATGGCCACTTACTCTGCCAATAACTGGATCGACGGCAGCTTCGTCTCTTCGTCGAAGCGCAGCAACTCCATCAATCCAGCGACCTATGAATCCATCGGAGACTATGCCGATGAGGGCGGCGCAGCTGCAGCTGCCGCCATCAAGGCTGCATCCGGCGCTTTTCGCGGCACGGGCTGGGCGCACGACACCGAACTCCGCGCCAGGGTTCTCGACCAGATGGCGGCGGCGATCGAGGGGAACCGGGATCGGCTGATTGACATCCTTTCGCTCGAGAACGGCAAGGTTCGTGGCGAAGCTGCACTCGAAGTCGATGGGAGCCCCAGCAAGCTGCGCTACTGGGCCGGGATGGCGCGCACGGAGGCGGGACGCGCCACGCAGCCGCGACCCGGGTGCCTTTCAATCATCCTGCGCCAGCCCATGGGTGTGGCAGGCGTGATCGTGCCTTGGAACTCGCCAGTCATCCTGGGGACCAGGTCGTTCGCGCCGGCCCTGGCGGCAGGATGCACGGTGGTGGTGAAGATGCCCGGCCAAGTCGCGCAGACTGCGGCCGTGCTGGCAGAGATTTTCGCCGACGTGACAGATCTCCCGGCCGGCGTCATGAACATCTTCGCGGAGAGCGGATCAGAGGGCGCCGCACTGTTGGTGGAAAGTGCGGATGTGCCAACGATCAGCTTCACAGGAAGCACGAAGACCGGGGCGCTTATCGGGGCGGTCGGCGCGCGCCGGATGAAGCGTTTTGGACTCGAGCTGGGCGGCAAGGCGCCCATGATCGTGTTCGATGACGCTGACATTCAGCCCATGCTGCCTGTGCTCGAAAAGGCGCTGACGGTTTTCGCCGGCCAGTTCTGCATGACCGGTTCCCGGCTTCTCGTGCAAGACGCGGTCTACGATGTCGTCCGCGATGGACTTGCGGACCGGCTGCGCAACGTGCGGGTCGGACCTGCCTCCGATCCGGCAAGCGACATGGGGCCGCTGATCGACAAGGCGAATGTCTCACGCGTCGACGAAGTCGTCAGGCAAGCCTTGGTGCATGGTGCGACAGCGGTTGTCCGAGGCGGGCCGCTGACCAGCGGTCCGCTGGCAAAAGGTGCTTTCTTCCAGCCCGCCATGCTCGAAGTCACCGACAACAGCCTGGCGATCGTGCAGGAAGAAACGTTCGGTCCGGTTCTCACCATCCAGCGTTTCAGCAATGAAGCGGAAGCCGTCGCGCTTGCCAATGACAGCGATTACGGGTTGTCAGCCAGCGTCTGGACTCGCGATATCGACCGCGCCCTGCGCATCGCCGGGGCGCTGGAGGCTGGCAGCGTCTTTGTGAATGATTGGGCGAAGGTATATGACGGCACGGAAGAGGGCGGGTTCAAGCAATCGGGCCTGGGCAGGCTCAACGGGCATGCCGCGCTTGATGACTTCATCGAGTACAAGCACATCGCGCTGAAGCCTGGTTTGGCTGGACCGTCGACGTGGCCGCCGCGCTGAGATGGCGCTGCAATCACCCCCCACTTGAAGGCGGCGAGCGCAGTATCTCGTTGGCGTTACGTCCGGTTGATAGCTGCCCATGTCGCAACACGAGCCAACTCTGGATCGGGCCAACGCGGCCTCAGTCTTCTCCCAAGTCAAGGGAAAGAGACACTCACTCGTGTAACACACTCAGAAGGATTTCCATTATGTCAAAAGATGACACTTTGCTCACGCCCGACAACCACGCGCTGATCATGATTGATCATCAGTACCTTCAGTTGCTTTCTGTGCGATCCCATACCGTGGAAGAGGTGGTTTCGAACGCAGTGATCACCGCTCGCACGGCAAAGATCTTCGATGTGCCGACGTTGTTCACGACCGCATTCGCAGAACGTCAGGAGCTCATCAAGGAAATCCAGGTGATCGACCCCGAGCAGGTACCGATCGATCGAACCGGATTGAACTCGTGGGACGATCAACGTGTTGTTGATTGGGTAGAGGCGACGGGGAAGAAGAAGCTCGTGATGGCCGGTCTCTGGACCGAAGTCTGCTTGGCCATGCCGGTCCTGTCTTCCCTGGCTGCGGGGTACGAGGTCTATATCGTGACCGACGCCTCGGGTGGCAGCAGTCCGGAAGCGCATGAGCGCGCAGTGCAGCGAATGATTCAGGCCGGCGCCCGGCCAATCACCTCATTGGCTTATCTGAGTGAATTGCAGCGCGACTGGAAGTACGAGAGCACCGCGACAGACGTGGTGAACCTCGCCGTAGAAATGGGCACTGCAAGTGGTCACGGATTGCGCTGGGTATGGCAACTTCAGGGCCTCAAGGAAGGCACACGCTGAAGGATCAGCCCAGGATCGTTGGTCTGCGGCAGGCTTTCTACTGGGCCCTCGATTCAAATGCTCCTTCCCGATGTTGTCGGCCGGCGCGCCTTTGACCCGCTCGACGACTCGCATCTGTCCGGCGCGGCAGCGAAGGCCTGGGCCTGGCCAGAGGCCGGTGAGTGTCAGGGTGCCAAGCCGCCGGACCAGAACGAGAGCTTTAACTCTGCGCTGCGCTCCGTCGAAGCACGACTCGCAGCAAGCATGCAAACACCACGATCCCGGTGCCCGTCCACGTCGCCGCAGGCGATTGTTGCCGCGCAGAACCTATCTCCCTTACAACACCAGAGAACATCATGACGAGTGAAGCGATTCGCAATCCCCAGACAGACCAACTACTGACGCCTGAGAATTCCGCGTTCATCATTATCGACTACCAACCTGTCCAGGTCTCGTCGATTCGCTCAATGCCGCGCGACGAGCTGGTGTTCAACATCGTGAGCACCGCCAAGGCGGCGGTGAATTACAACCTTCCGATCATTCATTCGACCGTGAATATCGCGACGGGGCGCAACAAGCCGCCGATTCCAGAACTGCTGGAGGTGCTCGGGCACCTGCCGACCTACGACCGCACCTCGATCAACAGCTGGGAAGACATGGGGTTCAAGGAAGCGGTCAAGGCGATTGGCCGCCGGAAGCTCATCATGACCGCGCTTTGGACCGAGGCATGCCTGATCTTTCCTGCGCTCGATGCAATCCAGGAAGGATACGAGGTCTACGTGCCTGTCGATGCGGTCGGCGGCACTTCTCTGACTGCGCATGAGGCGGCGCTGCGTCGCATGGAGCAGGCGGGCGTGAAGCTGATCAGCCGGGTACAGATGTACTGTGAGCTGCAACGCGACTGGTCGCGTGAGGCGACGGTCCCGGGCTTCATGGGTGTCTTCGAGAACTTCGGGGGTTTCAACGCCGAAAAGGCGGCCGAGGAATCAGCCAAGAAGTAGGCGAAGGTCTGACATCTGCTGGTGGTAGGGTCGCTACTTCGCCTACCACCAAGCAGCCTGCAAGGAGAAGCGCGAATGAGCGAACCATTCATCGCTCTGCGCCGGCCCCGCAGTGGCGCGTGCCGCTCGGGCGCGCACTCATCTTGTCCATCATGTTCACAGAGGCTGAAATGAGCGAGAAACCTGCAGTTCGGATTTCATACGAGGATCAAGGCCACAAGGGTCGCTTTGTCGCCCGTATCACTGGTGTCGACGGAGAGGGCGAACTGACCATCTCGAAGACTTCAGATGTATTGGTCATTGCAGACCGCACTTTCGCACCCGATACGCTCCGCGGCACGGGCGCCGCCTTGGCACTGGTCGAGGCCCTGATTGCGGACGCCCGAGCCAAGGGTTATCGCGTTATACCGCTTTGCCCCTACGTGCGAGCGCAGTCGCTGAAGCATCCGGAGTGGGTGGATGTCATCCAGCAGTGAGGCGGTTATGCGCTCGACCGATCATGCTTGCCACGACTTTGTCGTGTGAAAAAACGAAGTGACGGCGGGTATTTCTGCCCCAGGCTTGCAAGACGATCTGTGGCTGAGCAGTGCCCACAATCGTACTCGAGCTCGCCAGCAACAGCCTCGTTATCGTGCAGAAAAAGACCTTTTGTCCCGTTCTCACCATCCAGCGCTTCTGCGATGAGAACGAACGATCAGCCCCGCCAACGACAGTGACTGCGGTTGTCGGCCAGCATTTTCCCACGCGACCTCGAACGCGCCCTGCGGGTAGCCCATGCCCTGGAGCCGGGCAGGGTCCTCGTGAACGGTTGGGCGAAGGTGTACGACGGTACGGAGTAGGGTGGGTCAAGCTGTCTGGACTTGACAGGTTGAACGGCCACGCCGCGCTCGACGCCTTCATTGAGTACAAGCACATCGCGCTGAATCCGCGACTGGCCGGGCCGCCGATGCGGTCGCCACTGCCTTCGCGCTCGACCTGGGACTCGTCGGCTCGACATGACTCCCATTTGACCACCAAGAGCACCTTCCATTACTCGCGGAACGATCCGAAACCCCACACCGACCAGGTTTTGTCGCCCGAGATTGCACCCTTGATTGTCATCGACTAGCCAGCCGGTGCAGGCCTCCTCGATCGCTCGATGGCGCGCGAGGAGCTGTGCTTAGTATCACGAGTGTCGCCAAGGCGGCGGTAAAACTTCGCATTCCGATTCGTCCATTCGACGGTCAACGACCAGACCGGCCCAACAAGCCGCCGATCCAGGAACTGCAGGGACGTGCTCGGCCGCCTGCCGACGTACAGGGCAGGGGGCCGGAAGCTGGAAATCGCGTCCTACGGCGAATGTAGCCCGTGACGTCGGCTGCTATGCAGCCCGGAGCATTCGGGAGCCGCGATGGATGGGGGCACCTCTGCGGGTATGATTCCGTCACCGTTGCGGGGAGCGGATCATGAAAGGACTCATCGTCGCGGCTCTTGCTGCGATCAGCACACCAGCCGTCGCTCAGGACGTCCACAAATGCGTCAACTGGCAGGGTGCCGCCACCTACCAGTCGGAACCCTGTCCGCAAGGCCAGCGTCTTGATCGCGTCTATACGCCGACACACGCCGAAGTAGATGGGCGCGCTGTCCGCAACTTCGTGCCTTCGGCTGGTGGATCTCGAGATGCCCTCGCGCCTGCGTATGGCCAAACCATGAGTGCCACCGGCCGCATCAAGTCAGATGCTGCCTGCGGTGCAGCGAAAGCCGTTTTCGGTCATGGCACTGCCACCAACGGCCACCGCAACATCGATTCCCTCCGCACCGGCTCTAGCGTCGTCTCAGAACACTGCAACCACTCCCGCGGGCCGGGACGCTAAGGGGGCGGGCATAGCGCCACGGAAGAATACGTTCGAACAGTCGGCTCAGATAGCGCTCGACCCCGTGCTCGATGCAAGAGCGCGCCTCGAGATTCTCACGTCAGTTGGACGACAAGTTCAATCTCTATGTACCAACGCTGGAGGCGGCTTGGCGACAAAGATCGCCCGCGGCGAAGAGCGGCAAATCTGCAAAGAAGAAGGTAGCCGCGAAGAAGGTGGCGGCTCAGTCCTAGAGCCGGCGTGTTGTGCCGGGTAGTAGTTGGAAGAAACGCTTCGTGTCGACGCGCTGTTCTCAAGCAGCTGCAGAGGCTCTCTGTCACTCGCGGCGGACAAGCGCTTAGGGAACTTCCCAGCCGCCTTACTGCCCGCTACGACACTTCGGAATCACTCATCCCAAGGATTGGTGGACACCCAAAACTACGGAAGTCGCACATGTGTCTACGCCTTTGTGCGTTGGGAACTTCGATGTACATGCGTTAGTGCATAAGATGTACACGTTAAGTGCGTGCGCGGAGCATTGAAGAGTGCGGTGCCCAGGCGCATTCCTGGGGGTCAGAGCACCGACCGACGCTGGAGATGCACCCTAGCGGCCCGCTCCATGACTTCGCATAATGTATATTATGTAAGATTCCGGGCTGTGTAGGGCCGAAGTATCACAACTATCTGAATTTGAACGTGTTTCGCCCTGTGTGGTCTGCGGGGTTTTTACACTTGGTGTCACTAACACCGATTTATGTCGATCTTCTGGACGCCTACGGGCGCTTCTTACGGGTCTGTGGGCGGTCGCCGAAGACGGTGACCGCGTACTGCGCCGTGGTCGCCCGGTTCCTGCCTGTGCAGGCCGACGGCGACGCCGACGACCCGGTGCGGCGTTACCTGCGCGCTCGTGGGCAGACGCTGTCGGCGAATTCGGTGAATCTGGAGATCTCGGCGCTTCGGTCTTGGTTCGCCTGGCGAAACATGGTCGACCCTGCCGGCTGGCAGCCCTCGGGCTGGCCCAGGAAGCGACGCGTGCCCGAGCGCATGGTTCGGGCGCTGGACGACCACGAAATGGGCGTGCTGTTGGCGGCGCCGGATCTGTCGACGTTCGTGGGCCTGCGCGACCACCTGATCATGGCCACGCTGTACCAGTGCGGGCTGCGTGCCAGCGAGCTCGTCGCGCTGACGCTGGGCGACGTGCTGCTGGATGGTCTGCTGCACGTGCACGGCAAAGGCAACAAGTACCGGCTGGTGCCGTTCGGCGGCCAATGGCATGGGCTGCTGCGGACCTACCTGCAGAAGCGCGCGGCGCAGAAGCCCGGCAAGCGGTCGGCGCTGTTCCTGACCGCCCAGGGCCGGCCGCTGCGCGACGGCCGCAGCGTGTGGGTGATCGTCAACCGGTACGCCCGCCGATCGCTGGGGCTGGGCTGCGGGTTCTCGCGGCTCGAAGCGCACACGCGTGGCCGGCCCTGGCAGGGCCACTACCCGCACCTGCTGCGCGCCTCGTTCGCCACCGAATTGATGAAGTCCGGCCTCGACATCTTCGCCATCGCGCAGATGCTGGGCCACGAAAGCGCCGAGACCACCACGCGCTACCTTGGCCTCGACATGGAGCACCTGCGTGTCGCCGCGGCGCATCACCCGCGCGCGCGGCGCGCCAGCGAGTGACCGACGGGCGGCCTCAGAACGGCAGGTCGTCATCATTGAACTGCTCCTCGCGGTTGGTCGGTGCGTCCGCATCCGCGGGCGAGGTCGGGGCAGGTGTCGCTCCCCTGCCCTGATGCTCGCGCCGTGTGTCCGCGTGGTCCCGGCCGCCGTGCCACGTGATGCCGCCCGGCTCGGCATAGATCCACGTCGAGTAGCGATCGCTGCCGTCGTCGGCCTGCCATTTCTCGGTGCGCAACTTGCCTTCGACGATGATCAGCCGTCCCTTCCTGAGGAACTTGCCGGCGTTCTCCGCGTCGCGGCTGAAGGCCTTGATGCGTAGTCGTTCGGTGTGCTCGACGCGCTCGCCGGCACGATCGCGCCAGGCGTCGGTCACCACAATGCGCAGCTCGGCAACAGTGCCGCCCTCGCCCGCCTTGACCGCTGCCCGCGGCCAGGCTGCGCCCACCATGCCGTGGGCTCAGCCTGCGCGGGCATCACATGCAGCCGCGCTGCGCACCATCCCGCGAACCAGCGCGGTGCCCGGCGGGTGGATCGCGACGGACACGATCGCGGCACCGCGTAGCCGGCCGGTACGGGAGGGCGGGCGCGTGGCGGGCGCCGCGCCCACCCGCTCGGTGCTTCTCCCTTGGCGGGTTGATCGAGCCCGTGAGGACTAGGGCCCCTCATCGGCGCCCGCCGACGAAAACGCCGCGCACCGTTTCCGGCCGTTGATGATCCGGTCGTGGCGAAGGCAGAGCCCGTCCCGAGCGCGGACCGAAGCCGTGCCGGAGGACAGCGCCGTCAGCCCGGGCAGCGCTGCTTCGAACTTCGCGGGATCCTGGCAGAAATGCGCGCAAGGACCACAGTGCTCCCCCTGGTCCGAACGCACGCCGAGCGCGTGCCGCACTGTCATCCACAGGCTCATTGCCCGAGCGTCGCCCAATGCTTGCCAAAGACATAGGCCGACAGCAGGAACCCGATCGATACGTTGACGGCTACCCCGACGGTGAACGCCGCGAACGGCTTCGGGCCGGCGGCGGCCAGGTCGCGGAACCGGGTCGTGAGGCCGATGCTGAAGAAGCAGAAGATGAAGGTCCAGCTCCGCAGGTCCTTGATCGGCCCGGTCAAGCCCGGCGCGACGATACGCTCATAGTCCGCAAGGCTGTAGGACGCGGTAATCGCGGTGATGATCGCAGAGGCCACGAACAGGCCGATCACGAACTTCGGGAAGCGCCTCCACACCTCACGCGCGTCAGGTGCGCTGCCCGCCGGCTGCGTCTCCCAGCGGGTCGTCGCCACGATCGCGAGACCCACGGCCCAGATGCCGATCCAGAGGTCGCGGCCGACCACCTTGACCAGGGTGAAGGCGTGCAGGGCCTGATCCGCCGTGCCCGTGATCCCCGGGATCTTGCCGGCATAGCCGCCATAGGCATGGGCTGCGGCGATTCCGGCCGCATCGGCGAATTCGGACGTGCCGATCCATGCTCCTGCCACACCCGTCGGAAGCAGGAGCGCGCGGCTGGCAATCGGAAGGGTGAAGATCATCACCAGTGCCCAGAGCACGACGATGGTGATGGTGACCGCGGTATCCTCCTTCTTCGCGCCGACCGCCCCGGCGACGGCGATTGCCGCCGAAACCCCGCATGTCGCGCCCCCCACCCCCAGGATCGCGGCAAAACGCCGATCGAGGCCGAAACGCTTGGCGGTCCAGTAGATGACGCCGAAGGTCACGATCGACACCGTCGAGGCCTGCAGGATCGCGACCGGCCCGGCGAGCGCGATCAGCGAAAGCGGCAAGGTGGCGCCCAAGAGGACGATCCCGGTCTTGACGTAGAACTCGCCGCGGAACCCGGCATCGAGTTGGCGCGGCAATCCGACCGTGTTGGCCAGGACAAGGCCCAGCAGCAGCGCGACGAGCGGCGCCTCCATGTTGTAGTGGGTGGCCTCCTCCCACCGACCGATCACGAAGATCACATAGGCGGCGATGTAGAGCAGCGTGAATGCCGGGACGAACGCCCGCAGTTTCTGGCCGACGGCTGCGAGCGCGAGCGAAAAAACGGCCAGCCAGAACAGGTACAGCGCCAGGTAGCGCACCCAGTTGCGCGCAAGGTCGTCGGCCACCTGCGAGATATGGCTCCATTCCGGCGGCACCACAGCCAGCCAGCGCAGGCTGCTGCCGTTCCAGAAGAGGATGCAGGCCGCAGCGACGATCGAGAGCCCGATCCAGATCGCCCACCAGTCCTCTTTGCGCCACAGCTCGCTCCAGCCGGATGGCGGAGGAGCGGCAGAAGTCGGCTCGGTTGTGGTCGCCATGTCAGGACCCTGGTCACCGCGGTCCAAGGATGTTGGGACCTGGCGGAACGTCACGCTCTTGCGCGATCGATCTTAAGTGTGTCCAGGTGATCGGGAAGTAAGCATGGCGGCGGCGCCAATAGCAGGGGTGTCCCGCGTCGGAGCGGGCAACCAACCCGATGAAATTGCGAAAGAACTTACGGGGCATCCGGGAGCCCTGGGGATATCCGACGGCGGCCCCGACCCGGGTATCGCCCGGACGACCTGAGGCGCATGGATTCCTCCACCGGTTGCAGACGCACTCAGGTTTCAGGTGATCCTGTACTCCAGCCCCGCCTCGTCGGTGAAGACGTGCACGGAGCCCGGATCGCCCTCCAGCGTGCCGTGGATCACGCCGTCTTTCGTGAGCAGCTCCCAGTGCTGATCACGGCGCGTCAGGGCGCCCAGAACTTCCCTGATCCAGATGAACTGCCCATCCGCGGTTTTCTCGAAAACGCTGTAGTTGCTTTTCACTGTGGGCTCCATCGCGACTCCAGCAGTGACAATAAGGCGAGGCCATGCATTGCCGACGTCATGATTCGCGTAGGCACGCGGCCCGGTCGCCCGCGGGCCATTACTTCGCGGGACCGCTAAAAACATCGCCAGGATCGGCATTGAACAGGTCTGCGCGTCGGCGCTGCCGCACGCAGCCTCGACACCGTCGATCCGGGCGGAACAGACCGCCGCTTGTGGCGCGGCTTCAATCAACTAAAGACACGCAAAAAAAAGCATTCGGGCAGCTCTTGCGAGCTGCCCGAATGCTTGAAAAAGTGGCGTCCCCACGGGGATTCGAACCCCGGTGTCCACCGTGAAAGGGTGGTGTCCTAGGCCTCTAGACGATGGGGACGCAGATGAACTGCGCCATCTGTGCATCGGCCTTGTGATGCACAGAGAAATTGTGGTGGAGCCAGGCGGGATCGAACCGCCGACCTCCTGCATGCCATGCAGGCGCTCTCCCAGCTGAGCTATGGCCCCACGTTTGGGAGCGCGAAATTGTAGGGTTGCAGTGGCGCAACGTCAACAAAAAATTCGCACTTCCTTCGATCGCATC
The DNA here is from genome assembly GCF_002327105.1 of Luteimonas chenhongjianii. Lineage (GTDB taxonomy): Bacteria > Pseudomonadota > Gammaproteobacteria > Xanthomonadales > Xanthomonadaceae > Luteimonas > Luteimonas chenhongjianii. The sequence goes on from NZ_CP023406.1 coordinate 2,286,514, forward strand.
GATTCGTTCCGGGGAACGTTTCAGCCGGTGGCGCCGGCCTCGTTGCTGTCGAGCCGCGCATCATCCGGATTTCCGCGCAGACTTGCAAGCCCATGTCCCTGGTCGTCGAGATACTGCAGCCACTTTCCGAGGAAGGTGTTCATGCGCAGCCGATGATCGACGACTTCGACCGGAGGTGGAAACATGCCGATGACGTCCTGCCAGCGACGACCGACGTAGCAATGCGTCGCCTCCACCTGCCCTGCATCGCGATACAAGCGAAGGTGCGCAGACGGGTCCGGTTCGCCGGTCACCGGATCGAGCATCGCGTAACTCAGGCGCAGCTCGGTCGTGTAGGGATGCTGGGCGATGACGTCGAGCAGCACCGGCAGCGCGCCCGGCACGTCCGACCGGTAACGGCCCGGCGCAAGCGCAGCCGGATCGAATACGCGGACCAGACGCTCGTAGTTCTCGGCGTACAGGCCCATCAGCCAGCCGAACCGCCCCATGGCGGGCAATCGGGGACGTCGGGTCAGGACTTTCTGCATGCGTCGATGCTACATCCGCGGCGATGAATCGTGCGGAATCCGCCCGCCCCATGAGGACTGGGAATCGCGCTGTTCCGCCACCACCTTCCGGGCGACGTCAGTACATCACCCGTTCGATGCCCAGGGTCGACATGACCTTGCTGGAGATCTCCTCGATCGAGGTGTGGGTCGTGCTCAGCGATGGCACGCGCTCGGCGCGGAACAGCGCCTCGGCCGCACTGACTTCGCGCTTGCAGGTCTCGAGCTGGGCATAGCGCGAGTTCGGGCGACGCTCCTGACGGATCTGCGCCAGCCGCACCGGATCGATCGTCAGCCCGAACAGCTTGCTCCGGTGCGCGCGCAGGCGTGGCGGCAGACGGTCGTGCTCGAGATCTTCCTCGGTCAATGGATAGTTCGCCGCGCGCACGCCGTGATGCAGCGCCAGATACACGCAGGTCGGTGTTTTGCCCGCACGCGACACCGCGACCAGGATGACGTCGGCCTCGTCGTAGTTCGTGGCCATGCCGTCGTCGTGGGTCAGCGCGAAGTTCATCGCGTTGATGCGCCGGTGATATGTCTCGAAATCAACCATGCCGTGGGCGCGGCCCACGCGCGACTCGCGCGCTTCCAGCAGTTCGCGCTCCAGTGGCTCGATGAATGGCGCGAAGACGTCGAGAACGAGTGCCCCGCTCTCCCCCAGCACCGTCGCAAACGCCGGATCGACGCAGGAGCTGATGACGATCGGGCGCGTACCCATGGCCTCGCCACGCGCGCGGATCAGCGCAGCCACCTCCCGCGCACGTTCCTTCGAATCGACGAAGGGAATGCGGTTGGTGCTGAATTGGGTTCCGGTGAACTGGGTCAGGAGGCTGTGGCCGATGGTTTCGGCAGTGATACCGGTGCCATCGGAAACGTAGAACACGGGGCGGGGACTGGACATATGGCCTCCGAGCAGTCGATGAGAGCGCCTGCGCGCCCGGGATGGCTAAAATAGCGGTTCAGTGCCGGCACTGCCGGCGTTCCCTGATCACCGCGACACGGAGTCTCCTCTTGAGCGCCAACATCCTTTGGTTGCAAGACCTGCGTCTGTCCGACCTCGCCCAGGTGGGTGGAAAGAACTCGTCCCTGGGCGAGATGATCGGCAACCTTGCCAAGCTCGGCGTCTCGGTTCCGGGCGGTTTCGCAACCACGGCCGATGCGTTCCGCGATTTCATCGCTCACAACCATCTGCATCAGCGCATTTTCGACCGCCTTGCGACGCTCGACGTCGAAGACGTGGCCGCGCTGACCGCCGCCGGCAAGGAGATCCGTGGCTGGGTGATCGACGCGCCGCTGCAGCCCCAGCTCGATGCGGACATCCGCAGCGCCTACGAGAAGCTGGCGTCGGAGAACGGGGGCGGCGACATCGCCGTCGCGGTGCGCTCGTCGGCGACTGCCGAAGACCTGCCCGATGCCTCGTTCGCCGGCCAGCAGGAAACCTTCCTCAACGTCACCGGCAGCGACGATGTCGTGGTCAAGGTCAAGGAAGTCTTCGCCTCGCTCTACAACGATCGCGCGATCGCCTATCGCGTGCATCACGGATTCAAGCACGAGGACGTGTTCCTGTCGGCCGGCGTGCAGCTGATGGTGCGCTCGGACATCGGCGCCTCGGGCGTGCTGTTCACGCTCGATACCGAGTCTGGCTTCCGCGACGTGGTGTTCGTGACCTCCAGCTTCGGCCTGGGCGAGATGGTCGTCCAGGGCGCGGTGAACCCGGACGAGTTCTACGTCTACAAGCCGACGCTCAAGGCAGGCAAGCCGGCGATCCTGCGCCGCGGCATCGGCAGCAAGCAGCTGCGCATGGTCTATTCCGACGTCCCCGGAGAGCGCGTACGCATCGAGGACACGCCGCTCGAGTTGCGCAACAGCTTCTCGATCAGCGACGAGGACGTGCAGGAACTCTCGCGCCAGGCGCTGATCATCGAAGACCACTACCAGCGCCCGATGGACATCGAGTGGGCGAAGGACGGCGCCAGCGGCAAGCTCTTCATCGTGCAGGCGCGGCCCGAGACGGTGAAATCCCGCGCAAAGAACACCCAGATCGAGCGGTTCTCGCTCGAGCAGCGCGGCGAGGTGATCTGCGAAGGCCGCGCGATCGGCCAGAAGATCGGCGCCGGTATCGCGCGCGTCGTGCGCACGCTCGACGACATGAGCCGCGTGCAGCCGGGCGACGTGCTGGTCGCCGACATGACCGATCCCGACTGGGAGCCGGTGATGAAGCGCGCCGCGGCGATCGTCACCAACCGCGGCGGCCGCACCTGCCACGCGGCGATCATCGCGCGCGAGCTCGGCGTGCCGGCGGTCGTGGGCACCGGCAATGCGCTGGACATGATCGAGGACGGCCAGGAAGTCACGATCAGCTGCGCCGAGGGCGATACCGGCTTCATCTACGCCGGCATCCTGCCCTTCGAGCGCATCACCACCGATCTGACCTCGATGCCCGAGGCGCCGCTGAAGATCATGATGAACGTCGCCAACCCGGAGCGCGCGTTCGACTTCGGCCAGCTGCCCAACGCCGGCATCGGCCTGGCGCGCCTGGAAATGATCATCGCCGCGCACATCGGCGTGCATCCGAACGCTCTGCTGCAGTACGAGAAGCAGGACGCCGAGACCCGGAAGAAGATCGACGCCAAGACCATCGGCTATGGCAGCCCGGTCGACTTCTACGTGAACCGCCTGGCGGAAGGCATCGCGACGTTGACCGCATCGGTGGCGCCCAACCCGGTGATCGTGCGCCTGTCGGACTTCAAGTCCAACGAGTACGCGAACCTCATCGGCGGCAAGCACTTCGAGCCGCATGAAGAGAACCCGATGATCGGCTTCCGCGGCGCGAGCCGCTACGTCGACCCGAGCTTCGCCGATGCGTTCGCGCTCGAATGCAAGGCCGTACTGAAGGTCCGCAACGAGATGGGCCTCGAGAACCTCTGGGTCATGATCCCGTTCGTGCGCACGCTCGACGAAGGCCGCAAGGTGATCGAGGCGCTCGAAGCCAACGGGCTGCGCCAGGGCGAGGCCGGGCTGAAGATCATCATGATGTGCGAGGTCCCGTCGAACGCCCTGATGGCCGACGAGTTCCTCGAGATCTTCGATGGTTTCTCGATCGGTTCGAACGATCTTACCCAGCTCACCCTCGGCCTGGATCGCGACTCCTCGATCGTCGCCCACCTGTTCGACGAACGTGATCCGGCGGTCAAGAAGCTGCTGTCGATGGCGATCAAGTCCGCGCGCGCCAAGGGCAAGTACGTCGGCATCTGCGGCCAAGGCCCTTCGGACCATCCGGACCTGGCGCAGTGGCTGATGGAGGAAGGTATCGAGTCGGTCTCGCTCAATCCCGATACCGTCGTCGACACCTGGCTGAAGCTGGCCAAGTCCAAGAGCGATTCCAAGGCGTGACATCGCGCTGATCGGCCGCCGGCCACGTGGATGCAACGAGCCCCGCTTCGGCGGGGCTCGCTGTTTCAGATGTCCGGAACCGCCGCGCAGCGGTGTCGCAGAGTTCCATTCGCCGATTGCGGGCTTCGCCGCAGGTCCGGGCGATACGGGCGGCGCTGTACCTCGCTGCCTACTAACCCGGCGCGGCGCGCCTGCAGGCACAACAGGTCCGGCCAGCGGACATCATCGTCCGCGACGACCAGTACGACCGAGTACGAGGTCGCGACGCGACCGGCGCAGCTCCCGGTCCGCGATCAAAGGCCCGAAAAGGGTCCCATCGAACCACGGTAATGCCGCAGCTCGTCGATCGAATCGCGCACGTCACTGAGCGCGGTGTGCGCGGAGTGCTTGGTGAAGCCTGCCAGGACCTGGGGCGCCCAGCGCCGCGCGAGTTCCTTGATCGTGCTGACGTCGAGGTTGCGGTAGTGGAAGAACTTCTCGAGCGTCGGCATCTGCCGGTGCAGGAAACGCCGATCCTGGCAGATGGAATTGCCGCACATCGGCGACTTGCCGGGGCCGGCCCACTGTTCCAGGAACTCAAGCGTGCGTGCCTCCGCCTCGGCCAGGCCGACGCCCTGCTCCAGCGACCGTTGCCACAGGCCCGAGCGGCGATGCTGTCCGCGGTTCCAGTCGTCCATCGCTTCGAGCACCTCGAGCGGCTGCATGATCGCCAGCTCCGGACCTTCGGCCAGGATGTTGAGATCGGCATCGGTCACGATGGTCGCGATTTCCAGGATCCGATCGTGATCGGTATCCAGACCCGTCATCTCCAGGTCGATCCAGACCAGTCGGCTTTCGATGGCCTTGTCGGCATTCATGCGTGCAGTCGCCTTCGGATTCGTAACGGCGCATGATATCGCAGCCGCTTTGGACCCTTGCCCAGAACTTCCGCCAGATGCTGTCCAATCCCGCGATCTCGCACTACACCATCCTCACCGCAATGCTCGCCCCGGCGTTCTTCCTGACAGCGACGGCGTCGCTGCTGGGCTCCGCCAATGCCAGACTGGCCAGGATCATCGACCGCACACGCGCCCTGCTGCGCGATCTGTCCGACGACGATGGCAGCGATCCTGAAGAACGGCGCGTGCTCGAAGCCCGCATCGCGCTGCAGCGCAGGCGCAGCAGGATCATCCTTCGCGGCAGTCAGCTGCTGTATGTGGCGATCAGCTGCTTCGTCGGCACCAGCCTCACCGTGGCCGGGGATTCGTTCCTCGACCACCGCTTCGCCCAGGCGCCGACCCTGCTTGCCGCGCTCGGCGTGCTGTCGATGTTCGCCTCCAGCCTGCTGCTGGCGCGCGAGGCCTCGATGGCGGTGTATGCGGTCAACCAGGAGATGGACGATGCGCATCGCATGGCCAACCGACGCAGCCCGCTGATCTGACCGGCCGGCGCTCCGGTCAGCGGGGCGGCAGGCCGCGCTTGCGTCGGAAATAGTTGGTCAGCATCGGCCCGGCCACGTCGGCGCACACGCCGCCGGTCACGGCGATTCGATGGTTGTGACGCGGGTCTTCCAGCATGTCGAAAACGCTGCCCGCAGCGCCGGTCTTGGGATCGAACGCGCCGAACACCACCCGCGCCACGCGCGCATGGACCATCGCCATCGCGCACATCGCGCACGGCTCCAGGGTCACGTAGAGGGTGCAGCCGAGCAGACGGTGATTGCCGAGCGCGGCCCCGGCGTGACGCATCGCCACGATCTCGGCGTGCGCGCTCGGGTCGTGTTCGGCAATGTTGCGGTTCCAGCCCGTGCCGATCACCTTGCCGGTCGGATCGAGCACCAGCGCCCCGACCGGAATCTCGTCGTCATCCAGCATCGCGCGCTCGGCCAGTGCCAATGCCTGACGCATGTGAGCTTCGTCCATCGACGTGTCGATCGGCGGCCGGGCGATCTCGCGTGCATCGAGCAACTTCCACAGCACCCGCGTCGCCGCCAGTCCGCCCAGTGGCTTGTACGCGAACTCCGGAATGTCGCCGGCTGGACGATAGCCGAGACGACGATAGAACCTGGTGGCACCGCCGACCAGCGATGCATCCAGCGTGATCAGATGACGGCCGTGATCGCGTGCGGCCTGTTCGAGGGCACGCACCAGGGCCGCGCCGACACCACTGCCGCGCGCGCTCGCCGTCGTCATCACCTTGGTCAGCTCGGCGCGATGCGGCTGGCTGGGCGCCGAGACCAGTGCGAGTGAGCCGGTCCCAAGCACTTCATCGCCACGTCGGGCACACAGGATGATGCGCTCGCCGCGCGCCGCCGCCTGGAGTGCGCCATCCCAGAACGCCCGCGCATCCGCGATGGCCAGGGGGTGCATGAAGCCGACCGAGCCGTTGTCGGCTACGGTCTCGATGAGCAGGTCGGCCAGGACGTCGCGGTCCGCTTCGCGGGCGGCGTCGATACGCACGGTCTCGCGATCCACGTCCATCACCAGCGCTGGTGCACGTAGGGCTTGATGTCCTGTTCGTAGATGCGCGCGACCGCGTCCATGGTCTGCGGGGACAGGGCTGGCAGGCCGGCCGCGCCGATGTTGGCCAGCGCCTGCGCGGGATTGCGCGCGCCGGGGATGACCACCGACACCGCTTCGTCCATCAGGATCCAGCGCAGCGCCAGCTGGGCCAGCGTGACGCCCTCGGGCACCAGCGGGCGCAGCTTCTCGACCGCCGCCAGGCCGACCACGTAAGGCACGCCAGCGAAGGTCTCGCCCACGTCGAAGGCCTCGCCATGGCGGTTGAACTGGCGATGGTCGTCGGCTTCGAAGCGCGTATCGGCGGTGAATTTCCCGCTCAGCAGGCCGCTGGCGAGCGGTACGCGCACGATCACCGCCACGCCGCGCCGCTGCGCCTGGCGGAAGAACAGCTCGGCCGGGCGCAGGCGGAACATGTTGTAGATGATCTGCACGCTGGCCACACCGGGGAACTCGATGGCCTTGAGCCCCTCTTCCACGCGCTCCACGCTGACGCCGTAGCGGACGATCTTGCCGCGCTCGACCAGGCGGTCCATGCGCTCGAAGATCTCCGGGTGGTAATACGCGTCGGTCGGCGGGCAATGCAGTTGCACCAGCTCGAGCGCGTCGGCCTCGAGGTTACGCAGGCTGCGATCGATCCAGGATTCGAGGTTCTCCGCGCTGTAGCCGTCCACCGTCTGCGCGGGCAGGCGTCGGCCGGCCTTGGTCGCGACGAACGGACGCTCGCCGCCGCGCTCCTTCAGCACGCGCGCGATCAGGCGCTCGGAGTGGCCGTCGCCGTAAACGTCGGCGGTATCGATGAAGTCCAGACCGGCATCGAGCGCGGCGTGCAGGGCGGCGGTCGACTGGCCATCGTCCACCTGCCCCCAGGCTGCGCCGATGGCCCACGCGCCAAAGCCCACCTCGCCGACGCTGCGACCGCTGCGGCCGAAAGGTCTGGAACGCATCATCATGGCTCTGCAAGGGAACAAACGGGCTGCAAAGTTTAGCCCCTCCAGGGCCACGATCACCCTCGGTCATCTCCGATGGCAGACGGCATCGGGCGCCGCGCACGGCATGGGCAACCTCTCGGGCTAATCGATTCATGCCGCGCTCGTGCAAGCCAGAGGTCAACCGCCTTGCGCTGAGGATGCAAGCAGCCCGGCGGCCTTCGTCCACAGCCAGCTGCCTGGGGGCCGAGGATCTGCAGGCGCATTCCGCCATGCGGTCTGCGGACGCGCACCGTCTCGCCCACGATCCCGGTGGCGAGGAGCGCGCGCCTATCCGCCGAATACGGGGAACCTGCTCGCCTCCCCATAGTCTGTATCGCGCTCCACGTTCACCAACGTGTCCATGTCGGCATCGGAGATGGTGAAATCGAGTTCGGCGTTGTCCTTCAGGTGCTCGGGATTGGTGGTCTTGGGCAGCGGCAGCAGCCCGAGCTGCAGGCAATAGCGGATGCACAGCTGCGCGACGCTCACGCCGTATCCCTGCGCCATCGCGGCGAGGCTGCGGTCCTCGAGTACGGCCCCGTGCGCAACGGGCGAATAGGCTTCGACCAGGAGGCCTTTGCTTTTCGAATAGTCGATCAGCTCGAACGGCGTGTTGCCCACATGCGCCAGGAGCTGGTTGACGGACGGTTTCACGGTCGCGTTGTCGATGATGTTGTCCAGGTCGACCTGCTCGAAATTGGACACGCCGATTGCGCGGAGCTTGCCTGCGGCCTGTGCCTCCTCGAGCGCGCGCCAGGCCTGCAGGTTGCCCTCGAGGAAATGCTCTCCCTTGCGGAACGCCGACCACGGTTGCGGGCTGTGGATGAGCATCAGGTCGATGTGTTCGACCGCCAGCGCCTTGAGCGAGCCGTCGATCCTGGCCCGCGCGTCGGCGAGCGTCTTGCTCTCGGCGGCGAGCTTGGTGGTCAGGAAGATCTCGTCGCGGGCAACGCCGCTGGTGCGCAACCCCTCCCCCACGCCCCGCTCGTTCTCGTAGGCCTGGGCCGTGTCGATGTGGCGGTAGCCGATTTCGATCGCCCGTCGCAGCAGACCTGCGGCCGCATCGTCGGCGATCAGCCAGGTGCCCAGCCCCAGCTTCGGGATCCGGACGCCGTTGGACAGCGTGTAGTAGTCATCGAGGATCATGGCGCCGCCCTTTGCGTGGATTGCGTCGATACCGGCTCCAGATACTGCGCGTCGGTGACCTTCTCCATCCACGTCACGGGGGAGCCGTCGACCGATTCCTGGATGGCTATATGGGTCATCGCTTCATGCTCGGTCGCGCCATGCCAATGCTTGCTGTCGGCCGGGCACCACACGATGTCGCCCGCGTGGAACTCGTACTTCGGGCCGCCGTCGACCTGGGTCCAACCGATGCCCTCGGTGACGATCAGGGTCTGGCCCGCCGGATGCGTGTGCCATGCCGTCCGCGCGCCCGGCTCGAAGTGCACGATCGCGCCGCTGACCCGCGACGGATCGGGCCGCTGGAACTGTCCGGTGATCGTCACCTCGCCGGTGAAATATTCCGCCGGTCCGGCCACGGCCTTCATTTCGGCCTTGCGTGCAATGTCCATGTCGACCTTCCTCCTGCGCCTAAGTGCGCCAGGGCGTCTGCGGCCAGCGGCGACAGGCCTGCCGCCACTTCCAGCCAGTGCGTCGTTCTGCGGCCGGCCTGCAGCGGCTGGGAGCACGGCGAGGCGATTACGGGGCATTCCTGCGGCGCGGGGCGATGACGAACTTCATACGCCGGCCTCTGTAGGGCCTTGTGACGGATTTCCGAATCACTTCCCGGGCCGCCCGGACGTGCTCGAGATCCGACTCATCCGGGTCGCATGCCGCGATTCGCGCTTTGGCAATACGCGTCGATCGGAGGTCAGTCCTTACCCCGCGGCAAGTCCGTCATGACGTGCCAGGCATGTATTGACGGACAACTGTCGGCTTTCAGATCGCTGGAGTAAAAAAAAGTACCGGCAGGGACTGCATGGCCCCCGACGATACCTGGATGCTGGAAAATCAAGAGCGGAAATGCCCATCACATGGGCTGCAAGGGCGGCTCCCGAGCACCGATGGCGCCCGATAGAGACCGGGCCAATCCGTCTTCTTCTATCGAACGCACATCAGTGGATAGTGCGGAGTCCAGGACACTGCCCGATGAGCAGAAATCACTCCCATTCGATGGTCGCCGGCGGCTTGCCACTGATGTCGTAGACCACGCGCGAGACGCCGCGGACTTCGTTGATGATCCGGTTGGACACGCGGCCGAGGAAGTCGTACGGCAGGTGGGCCCAGTGGGCGGTCATGAAGTCGATGGTCTCCACCGCGCGCAGCGAGATCACCCACTCGTAGGCGCGGGCGTCGCCGACGACGCCGACGGACTTGACCGGCAGGAATACCGCGAAGGCCTGGCTGGTCTTGTCGTAGAGGTCGGCCTTGCGCAGCTCCTCGATGAAGATGTGGTCGGCCTTGGCCAGGATGGCGGCGTACTCGGCCTTGACCTCGCCGAGGATGCGCACGCCCAGGCCCGGACCCGGGAACGGGTGGCGGTAGACCATCTCGCGCGGCAGGCCGAGTTCGACGCCGAGGCGCCGCACTTCGTCCTTGAACAGTTCGCGCAGCGGTTCGACCAGGCCCATCTTCATGTGCTCGGGCAGGCCGCCGACATTGTGGTGGCTCTTGATGACGTGGGCCTTGCCGGTCTTGCTGCCGGCCGACTCGATGACGTCGGGATAGATCGTGCCCTGCGCCAGCCACTTGGCGTTGCTGAGCTTGTTCGACTCTTCGTCGAAGATCTCGACGAACAGGTTGCCGATGATCTTGCGCTTGGCTTCGGGATCGCTCACGCCTGCGAGCGCGCTGAAGTAGCGGTCGCGCGCGTCGACGCGGATCACGCGCACGCCGAGGCCATGCGAGCTGGAGGCATCGGCAAACGTCGTCATGACCTGGTCGCCCTCGCCCAGCCGCAGCAGGCCGGTGTCGACGAATACGCAGGTGAGCTGCTTGCCGATCGCCCTGTGCAACAGCGCGGCAACGACGGACGAATCCACGCCGCCCGACAGGCCCAGGATCACCTCGTCACCACCCACCTGTTCGCGCACGCGGGCGATCTGGTCGTCGATGATGTTGGCCGCGGTCCACAGCGTGGCGCAGCCGCAGATGTCGACCACGAAGCGGCGCAGCAACGCCAGGCCCTGCTTGGTGTGGGTGACTTCGGGATGGAACTGCACGCCGTACCAACGCTTGTCCTCGTTGGCGAACGCGGCGACCGGCACGCGTTCGGTGCTCGCGGTGACGGTGAACCCGGGCGGCGCGGCGCTGACGTGATCGCCATGGCTCATCCACACGTCGAGACGCTGTGCGCCGGCATGGTCGCTCAGGCCTTCGAACAGGCTGTCCTTGGCGACGATGGCGACCTCGGCGTGGCCGTACTCCCGCGCGTCGGCGGCTTCGGTCTCACCGCCAAGCTGCTTGGCCATCGTCTGCATGCCGTAGCAGATGCCCAGCAGCGGCAGGCCGGCATCGAACACCTGCTGCGGGGCGCGCGGCGAGCCGTGTTCGGTGGTCGATTCCGGACCGCCCGAAAGGATGATGCCCTTGGGCGCGAACGCGGCGATCTCGGCCGGATCGTGGTCCCAGGCCCAGATTTCGCAGTAGACGCCCAGCTCGCGGATGCGGCGGGCGATCAGCTGCGTGTACTGCGCGCCGAAATCGAGGATCAGGATCTTGTCGCTGTGCAGGTCGGTCATCGGCATGGGCTTCTGGGTGGAATGACGGCGCTCGAAGCGCTGGAAAACGATAGGCGTGGAGGCGGATACGAAACGGGATCCGCTTTCGCGAATCCCGTTTCGGCGCGCCATGCAGCGGACTCAGCCCGCCTGGTAGTTCGGCGGCTGCTTGGTGATCGTGACGTCGTGCACGTGGCTCTCGCGCTGCCCGGCGCCGGTGATCTTCACGAACTTCGGGCGCGTGCGCATCTCCTCGATCGTCGCGCAGCCCACGTAGCCCATGGTGGCGCGCAGGCCACCGGCAAGCTGATGGATGATGCTGCTCAGCGGGCCGCGATACGGAACACGACCCTCGATGCCCTCGGGCACCAGCTTGTCGGCGTCGGACGAGTCCTGGAAGTAGCGGTCCTTGGATCCCTGCTCCATCGCGCCCAGCGAGCCCATGCCGCGATAGCTCTTGTAGCTGCGGCCCTGGAACAGCTCGGCCTCGCCCGGTGATTCCTCGGTGCCGGCAAACAGGCCGCCGATCATCACCGTCGACGCGCCCGCCACCAGCGCCTTGCCGATGTCGCCCGAGTAGCGGATGCCGCCGTCGGCGATCAGCGGAATGCGGTCCTGCAACGCCTCGGCGACCATGTCGATCGCGGTGATCTGCGGCACGCCGACACCGGCGACGACACGCGTCGTGCAGATGGACCCGGGACCCACGCCGACCTTCACCGCATCCGCGCCGGCGTCTTCGAGCGCCCTGGCCGCGTCGCCGGTCACGATGTTGCCGCCGACCACCTGGACCTGCGGATAGGTCTTCTTCAGCCAGTTCACGCGGTCGAGCACGCCCTGCGAGTGGCCGTGCGCGGTGTCCACGATGATCACGTCGACGCCTGCCGCGACCAGCGCTTCGACGCGCTGCTCGGTGTCGCCACCCACGCCGACCGCGGCGCCGACCAGCAGCTGCTCGTCGGCATCCTTGGCGGCATTGGGGTTGTCGTGCGCCTTCTGGATGTCCTTGACGGTGATCAGGCCGCGCAGCGCGAAATCATCGTTGACCACCAGCACCTTCTCGATGCGGTGCTTGTGCAGCAGGGCCAGCACCTCGGACTCGCTGGCGCCTTCGCGCACGGTGACCAGCCGGTCCTGCTTGGTCATGACGTTGCGCACCGGATCGTCGAGCTTGGTCTCGAAACGCATGTCGCGGCCGGTGACGATTCCGACCAGCTTGCCCTCTTCGACCACGGGTACGCCGGAGATGTTGCGTGCGCGGGTCAGCCGCAACACTTCGCCGATCGTGGTGTCCGGACCCACCGTGAAGGGCTCGCGGATCACGCCGGCTTCGAAGTTCTTGACCTTCGCGACTTCGTTCGCCTGGCGCTCGACGCTCAGGTTCTTGTGCAGGATGCCGATGCCGCCGAGCTGGGCCATCGCGATCGCGAGGCGGGCTTCGGTCACGGTGTCCATCGCAGCGGAAACGATGGGCAGGTTCAGGCGCAGCTCGCGCGTCAGGCGGGTCGCCAGCCGGACATCCTTGGGGAGGATCAGCGAGTGGGCGGGAACGAGCGAGACATCGTCGTAGGTAAGAGCTTCGGCCTGGATGCGCAGCATGCGGGGTGCCGGGGAGGAGGAAGCGCGTCATTCTAGCGCGTTTGCCCCTGTCACGCGGGCAACGCAGCAGTGCACAGTCGGTCTCAAGACAGGCCGCGGCCCGGCCTCAACCCGCGGCTTCGGCTGCCTCGATGGTGTTCTGCATCAAGGTGGCGACGGTCATCGGCCCCACCCCGCCCGGCACCGGGGTAATCCAGCTGGCGCGTTGCGCAGCCGCATCGAAGCCCACATCGCCGACCAGGCGGCCATCGTCGCGGCGGTTGATGCCGACGTCGATCACCACGGCGCCCGGCTTGACCCAGTCGCCGGGGATCAGGGCCGGCCGGCCGACCGCGACCACCAGGATGTCCGCCTCGCCGACGTGCCGGCGCAGCACGTCCGGCGGCGTGAAGCGGTGGCAGGTCGTCACCGTGCAGCCAGCGATCATCAGCTCCAGGGCCATCGGCCTGCCGACATGGTTGCTGACGCCGACGATCGTCGCGCTGGCGCCGCGTACCGGCCGGTCGGTATACGCCAGCAACGTGGTGATGCCGCGCGGCGTGCACGGCCGCAAGCCGAACTGGCGCAGCGCGAGGCGGCCGACGTTCTCGGGATGGAAGCCGTCGACGTCCTTGCGCGGATCGATGCGCTGGATGATGGCGTTCGCATCGGGAATCCCGGGCAGCGGCAGCTGCACCAGGATGCCGTGGACGGCAGGATCGGCATTGAGCCGGTCGATCAATGCAACGAGCTCGCCTTCCGTCGTTCCCACCGGCAGGTCGAAATCGAAGGCCTGGATGCCCACCTTCTCCGCGGCCCTGCGCTTGTTGCGGACGTAGGACTGCGACGCCGGATCGCCGCCCACCAGGACCACGGCAAGACCAGGTCGCTGGCCACCGCCGGCGATGCGCGCATCCACGCGCATGCGCAGCTGATCGAGCAGGGTGTCGGCAATACGCTTGCCGTCGAGGATGCGGGCCGGGGTGGGGTCAGCGGCGGTCATGCGGGCTGTCGGGCGTTCGGGCCGACTATTGTCCCCGATTTCGGCGCCCGGCTTGCAGATGCGTGACGGCGGCTCGATCCTGTGCGGCTCCCCCGCACCCGGAGTTCCCATGGCCGACACCGCCCGCACGCTGTCCGAGGAGACGCGCAGCCGCATCGAGGCCGCTGCGTTCCGGCGCCTGCTTGCGCATCTGAACCAGACGCGCCCGGACGTGCAGAACATCGACCTGATGATCCTCGCCGGCTTCTGCCGCAACTGCCTGGCCGACTGGTACCGCGATGCGGCAAGCGCCGAGGGCGCGCCGCTCGACAAGGAGGCCGCCCGCGAAGCGGTCTACGGAATGCCGTTCGCGCAGTGGAAGGCGGCGCACCAGAAAGAAGCTACTCCCGAGCAGCTCGCAGCCTTCGCGGCCGCGCAGGAGAAGCACGCGGACAGCTGACAGGCCACCCGCCCCGCCCAACCGGCGGCCGGCTTCCCGATTCAATCGGCGACTGGCGAGGAGCGAACGGCGTGGTCACGGGGGACGATCCCTCACTCGTCGCCGCCGCTCGCAACGCGAGGACTCGGCGAGGTGCAGGGCATTGCCGATCTCATCGTGCGTCCCTGCCGGCTCCGTGAATGGCACGCCCGCCCCCAGGCGCGCAATCCGGAAAGCACAAGCCCGCCATTCGGCGGGCTTGTGCGACAGCTGACTCAGTGCGTGCGTATCAGGCGACGATGCCCTGACGCACCGCGTGCTTGTCCGGCGGCGCATTGCGCAACGCGGCGATACGCTCATCCAGCGGTGGGTGGCTCATCAACAGCCGCTTCATACCGGAGCCGACCCCACCACTGATGCCGAACGCCGCGACCTGCTTGGGCAGCGTGCTCTGGCCGTAGGTCTGCGCCAGACGCTCCAGCGCTGCGATCATCTTGTGACGGCCCGCCAGCTGCGCACCGCCATCGTCGGCGCGGAACTCGCGATGGCGCGAGAACCACATCGCGATCATCGAGGCGAACAGGCCGAAGATCATGTCGAGCACGAAGACGATGGCGAAGTACGCAAAGCCACCGCCGCCGTTGTCGCGTCCTCCGTTGAGATATCCGTCGATCGCCCGGCCGACCACGCGCGCCAGGAAGATCACGAAGGTATTGAGCACGCCCTGCAGCAGGGTCATGGTCACCATGTCGCCGTTGGCGACGTGCGCGACCTCGTGGCCGAGCACGGCCTCCGCCTCATCGCGGGTCATCGAACGCAGCAGACCGGTCGACACCGCGACCAGTGCGTTGTTGCGATTGGCGCCGGTCGCGAACGCGTTGATCTCGGGGGCGTCGTAGATCGCCACTTCCGGCATGCCGATCCCCGCCTGCTGGGCCTGGCGGCGCACCGTATTGAACAGCCAGCGCTCGGCCTCGTCGCGCGGGTCCTTGATCACGTAGGCGCCGGTGGCGCGCTTGGCCGACCACTTGGAGATCGCCAGCGTGAAGAACGCGCCGCCGAAGCCGAACAGCGCGGCGAACACGAACAGCCCCCCGTATGTGGACGGGTTGATGCCGAAGATCGCCATGATGATGCTCACCAGTGCGAGCACGGCGAAATTGGTGGCGATGAGAAGAGCGAAACGCTTGAACATTGTCTACCTTGATCGGGTGACGCCTGCGCCAGGCGGAAAGCATGCGGGGAGCAACATGTCGCGACAATCTGCGTGCATGAACGCACGATTTCAATTCACCGGCAGCGCAGCCGGCTGGCCCCTCCCGTGACGGTTCACATGGCAGACAGTTTACCGACGCGACTCGCGGCCTACCGCGGCCGCTTCGCCCCTTCACCCACCGGCCCCCTGCACCTCGGCTCGCTGGTGGCCGCGCTCGGCAGCCACGTCATGGCGCGCCAGGCCGGCGGCAGCTGGGTGGTCCGCATCGAGGATGTCGACCGGCTGCGCGAGGTGCCCGGCGCTGCAGCGGGTCAACTTGCCGCACTCTCGGCGTTCGGGTTCCACCCGGATGGTGACGTTCTCGTGCAGAGCCGTCGCGACGCGCGCTATGCGCAGGTGCTCGAGCAGTTGCTCACGCAGGGCCGGGCGTTCGTATGCCACTGCAGCCGCGCGGATCTCGCGATCGACGGCGGTCGCCACCTCGGCGCATGTCGCGCCAGGTCGGTACGCGCGGACCCCGCGGTGCGACTGCGCGTGCCACCGGGCACGACGATCGGCTTCGACGACGGGATCCGCGGCCCGCAGGTCCAGGCAGTCGACACCGAGGTGGGGGATTTCGTCCTGCGCCGTGCGGACGGCTTCTGGGCATACCAGCTTGCCGTCGTTGTCGACGACCACGACCAGGGCATCACCGATGTCGTCCGCGGCGCCGACCTGCTCGACTCGACGGCGCGCCAGATCCTGCTGCAGCGGGCACTGGGCCTGCATACGCCGCGTTACGCACACCTGCCGCTGCTGGTCGATGCGACGGGCGCCAAGCTCTCGAAGTCGACAGGCGCTACTGCAGTCGATCCGCGTGATCCGCTGCCCGCACTCGCCCGTGCCTGGCACGTACTGGGGCAGTCTCCCCTCGTCGCCGACACACCCGCGGAGTTCCTGGCCGCGGCGGCCGAATGTTTCGACATCACACGCGTTCCGAAGCACGATATGGTCATTGATGCGCTGCACAATACAGCGGTCATCGGCAATGCCTAGACTGCGGCACACGTTGCCGGATCGGCGACATCACCCCATACAGAAGAGGTCGGCATGAGCGGACGCGTGGCACTGGTTACCGGCGGCACCGGCGGCATTGGAACGGCGATCGTCCGGCGCCTGGCCGACAACGGCTATCGCGTTGCTACCAACTACCGCAACGCCGAGAAGGCCCAGGCCTGGAAACAGCAACTGCAGAGCGAAGGCTACGAGATCGCGATCGCCCCCGGCGACGTGTCCAACCACGCCGAAGCCGAACGCATGGTGCGGGAAATCGAAGCGCAACTCGGGCCGGTGGATGTGCTGATCAACAATGCCGGAATCACGCGCGACGGCACCTTCCACAAGATGCATGCCATGCAGTGGCAGGATGTCATCAACACCAACCTCAACTCGGTCTACAACGTCACCCGTCCGGTGATCGAAGGCATGCGCGAGCGCCAATGGGGGCGGATCATCCAGATCAGTTCGATCAATGGTCTCAAGGGCCAGTACGGCCAGGCGAATTACGCGGCCGCAAAGGCCGGCATGCATGGCTTCACGATCTCGCTGGCGCGCGAGAACGCCAAGCTCGGCATCACCGTCAACACGGTTTCACCAGGGTATGTAGCCACGGACATGGTGATGGCGGTGCCCGAGGAGGTGCGCGCCAAGATCGCGGCCGACATCCCGACCGGCCGCCTGGGGCGCCCCGAAGAGATCGCATACGCGGTGAACTTCCTTGTGTCGGACGAAGCGTCGTGGATCACCGGCTCCAATCTCGACATCAACGGCGGCCACCACATGGGCTGGTGATCGAAACCGAGGCCCACTCCAGCCGCAGTCTTCGAAGCGGTCCGCAGCGCTGCGATCCACGCCAAAGGAAAAAGAACGGCGAGACCGCGCATTCAGTAGTTTAGGCCGGTTGCGTGCCCCACCGGGCTGCGCCATGCTGCGCAGCATCAAGGATCAGAGTGTTGGCTTCATGAGTAATGCCGTGCGCATCATCAAGAAGTACCCGAACCGTCGACTCTACGACACGGAAATTTCAAGCTACATCACCATCGAGGATGTCCGACAGCTGATCGTCGATGGCGAGGACTTCGAAGTCCGCGATGCCAAGAGCGGCAACGACATCACCCGCTCGGTCCTGCTGCAGATCATTTCCGAGCATGAGTCCGACGGCGAACCTGTGCTGTCCACACAGCTGCTGAGCCAGATCATCCGCTTCTACGGCGATTCGATGCAGGGCTTCATGGGCAACTATCTCGAACGCTCGATGCAGACCTTCCTCGACCAGCAGCAGCAGTTCCGCCAGCAGATGGGCGGCCTGCTCGGCCAGACCCCCTGGACGATGATGAACCAGCTGACCGAGCGCAACCTGGAGCTGTGGAAGGAGTTCCAGAAGACGATGGTCGGCGCTGCGGTACCCGGCGCCAGACCGGCCGATCGCGACCCGGCCAAGCGCGGCCGCTGATCCGGCGCAGTGTCCGGAACGGCGCGGATTCCGCGCCGTGTTCGTGTCCGTAAACCGGAAATCCGCATGACCCAGACAGCACGCGTCGCCCTCGTCACCGGCGGCCTCGGCGGCATCGGCCGCGCCATCTGCAGCCGGCTCGCCGCCGGTGGCATCCGCGTCGTGGCCGCCGACCTTCCGGCCGATGCCACGCGCCTGGAGGCATTCACCGCCGACATGGGCAGCCTGCCGGTGACGACGCTGGCGCTCGACGTGGGCGATGCCGACGCCTGCGCCGACGCGGTGGCGGAGGTGGAGGGGCGCCACGGCCGGCTCGACATCCTCGTCAACGCCGCCGGCATCACCCGCGACGCGACCCTGCGCAAGATGACGCCCGAACAGTGGGAAGAGGTGCTGCGGATCAATCTCGACAGCGCCTTCCACCTGTGCCGGGCCGCGGTCGAAGGCATGGTCTCGCGCGGGTTCGGGCGCATCGTCAACATCAGCTCGGTCAGCGGTCAGACCGGCAACTTCGGCCAGACCAACTATGCGGCGGCCAAGGCCGGGCTGCACGGCTTCACGATGTCGCTGGCCCGCGAGGTGGCGGCCAAGGGCATCACCGTCAACAGCCTCTCGCCGGGCTATGTGGAAACCCCGATGACCGCACAGATGCCGCCCGAGGTCCTGGCCCGTACCATCGCCAGCGTGCCGGTAGGTCGTGTAGGCCAGCCTGCCGATATCGCCCGCGCCGTCGCCTTCCTCGTCGCCGACGATGCCGGCTACATCACCGGCATCAACCTGCCCGTCAACGGTGGCCTGCTCATGGGCTTCTGACGCCCGCGTGCCGTGACGCGCGGGAGATCACCGCGCGAGTGCGGCTTCGCCGCCTGCGTCCTCACAGAACTTCGCGCGGTATTCCATCGCCTTGGGCATCAAGCCCTCGAGTGTCTGGATGCGCGTACCGGGGTTGGGGTGGGTGGAGGCGAATTCCGGTTGAGATTGCCCACCACTGGCGGCCGACATCCGCTCCCACAGCGGCACCGCCTGATGTGGATCGAAGCAGGCCGCGGCCGCAAGCAGCAGGCCGACGTTGTCGGCCTCGGTCTCGTGCTTGCGCGCGTAAGGCAGCAGATAGCCGTAGCCCATCGCGGCCATCGCCATCTGCTGTTGCTGCGGGTCCATGCCGCTGAGCGACCCCGCCATCTGGCCGATCTGGGTCAGCCGCTGCTGGGCCATGCGTTGCGCACCGTGCCGCAACAGCGCGTGCGCGATCTCGTGCCCCATCACTACCGCCAGGGCGTCGGAGTTCTGCGCCACGGGCAGCAGGCCGGTGTAGACCGCCATCTTGCCGCCGGGCAGGCAGAACGCGTTGGCCTGGTCCGACTCGAGCACATTGACCTCCCAGTCGAAGGTCTCCGAGAACCGGGTCGGTTCCAGTCCGTGCTCGCGCGCAAGCTCGGCCTCGACGGCGTCGACCTTGGCGATCAGCCGCTCGGCGATCAGGCGCACTTCCTTCGCGACCTCGCTGTCGGGATCCACCGGCCGCTCCTGGCCCATGATCTCCTGGTAGGCCTGCAGGCCGAGCGACTTCTCGTCCTCGATATCCAGCGAGCGGTCGATCAGCACTTTCTCGCCGGTCACCGGGTCAACGGTCCGGTTGGAGAAGTAGTAGTACGCGCCATACGCGGCGAACAGCGCCACGATGACGATGCGCATGCCGAAGCGACGCCGTGGGGGGCGCGTGCTCTGGCGGCGGTCGTCGCGGCCGAACGGATCCTGTCTCATGTTTTCTCCCGGACCGGTTGCCCGGCATTGATCACAGTTCGCGCACCACGCGGAACCCGAGTCTGGCATTGGTGGTGTCCACCTGCGCGAGTGCCCGCCAGCTGGCGCGGGTCTGCGCTGGTGAACTGGCCCAGGAGCCGCCGCGGATCACCTGGTTGCGGCACCCCGGATTGATCCAGGCCGAGCCGTCCTCCGGCGCGCGGCGATAGTTCTCGTGCCAGCAGTCGGCCATCCATTCGCTGACGTTGCCAGCCAGGTCGTGAACGCCCCAGCTATTGGGCCGGAACGCGCCCGTCGGCGCCGGGCCCCAGTAGCCATCGCCGTAGTCCGGAAACGCGTTGCCCCATCTGCGGCCGCTCGGCGAGCGGTCGAGGGCACCGGTCATGTTGCCCGTCCCCTCGGGGGGTGTGCCCTCGCCCCACGGGAACCGCTCGCTGCTGCCGCTGCGGAACGCGTACTCGAATTCCGCCTCGCTCGGCAGGCGGTAGCGATGCCCGCTCTGCGCGGACAGCCAGTCGACGTAGGCCTGCGCATCCTTGGCGCTGACGTGCAGGACCGGCATCGTGTCGCCCGCAGGCCGACCGACATAGTCCGAGCGCCAGTCCACGTTGCTGCGTCGCAGGAAGTTGCCGGTACGCTCGTCATAGGCCATCGAGAAGCCGCGGCGCATGGCGCGCGACTGGTAGCCGGTGGCATCGACGAAACGCCGGAACTCGCCGACCGAGACCTCGCGCACCCCCATCGCGAAGCCGCGTTCGAAGCGCACGCCATGACGCGGGCGCTCGTTGTCGGCGGCGTCGTCGTCGCCCGGCAGCGCACCCATCATGAAACCGCCGTGCGGCAACACGATCATCTGCGGGCCGCGCGCGCCGCCTTCGAGCGCATCGGTGAAGACCTGGCCGGGGCGGAAGTCGCCGTAGTGCACCGCCCGGTCGATACGCTCGCGCAGGTCGTTGGCGACGGGGTCGCCCGGCTCGGCGATCGCGATGATCTGCGCCAGGCGTGCTCGGGCCACGCTGACACCGTTGATCCGGGGCAAGGCGTCGACGCCTTCGTCCCGCAGGCGGCGCACATGCGCCGCGCGTACGCCCTCGAGACGGCGCCGCGCGTCCTCGACGGTCGGAAACCCGGGACGGATGTCCGCCGCGTGCGTGAGCCACTCGGAAGCCAGGCGATAGTCCGCCGCTTCGGCAGCGAGCTCGGCGCGACGGATCATTGCGCTCTCGACCGCGGCCATGCCCTGCATCGCGCGTGGCTGTCCGGGGCGCTCCGCCAGCACCTGCCGGAACAGCGCCAGCGCGCCGCCACCCGATTCGCCCAGGTCGCCAGCCTGCAGGGCGCGCTCGGCCGCGCGATTGAGTTCCCGCAGGCGGTCGGCTTGGTCGACGCGCTCCAGATAGGCCACCACCGCCGGATCGCCCGGCGCGAGATACCGGGCGACTGCAGCGAACTCGTGGGCGGCGCGCATGCCGGCCGCCGAGTCGAGTGTGTCGACTTCGACGAGCGCCTGCGCACCGAGCTCGAGCAGCCGGGCCTGGGCGCGCTGCAGGCCGCGCGCGGACGCGCGCTCATACCCCGGCACGCTGGCCAGCCCCAGGTACAAGGGGATTGCCGAATCAGCTGTCGCGTAGAGATCGTCCGCGGCCAGCGCCTCGCCTGCCTGCACGAGCGCCGCCTCGGGATCCTCCGCCGGCAGGGTGACAGCCGGGGGCGTCCAGTTGAGCGCGGCAACGACCGCATCGTCGCCGCTGATCGTGACGCTGCCATCGCCGATCTCGACCTGACTGGCGACAGGCTCGTCGCGGCAGCCCGCAAGGACGAGCGCGCACAGCAACGCGGCGACGAGGATGCTGCGCAAACCTGGCTCCCGAAAACGCATCGCGGCAGATTAAGCCATCACGCCAGTGGCGGCGATGCGCGCCGATCACGGCGATTGCCGCGATGCCCGCACGCCGCTAGGCTCTGCGCGCATGTCATCTCCCAATTCCTGCTGGATCAGTGATCCGGCAACGCTGCAGGCCCGCCTGCCGTCCGCGCCGGCCCGTGTAGGCCTGGATACCGAGTTCATCCGTGAACGCACCTTCTGGCCGCAGCTGGCGCTGGTGCAGATCGCGGTCGAGACCGCCGACGGGATCGAGGTCCTGCTCGTCGACCCGCTTGCCCCGGGTATCGCCGAAGCGCTGCGCCCCATGCTCGGCGATCCGGCCATCCTCAAGATCATGCACAGCGCCAGCGAGGACCTCGTCGCCTTCGGCCATGCCTGCGGCGCCGTGCCTGCGCCGCTGTTCGACACCCAGATCGCCGCCGCGATCTCGGGCACCGGCGCCGGCATGGGCTACCAGCGCCTGGTGCAGGAGACGCTGGGCGTCGCGCTTTCCAAGGGCGAGACGCGCTCCGACTGGCTGCGCCGTCCGCTGTCGGCCACGCAGCTCGAATACGCGGTCGACGACGTCGCGCATCTCTTCGATCTGCACGACACGCTGGCCGCCAGGCTCGATGCGCTGGACCGTGCGGCCTGGCTGGCCGAGGACTGCGCGCGCCTGGTGGCGACCGCGGGGAACATGGAAGGCGAGCGCTGGCCGCAGCTCGGCGGCCGCGCCGGGCTGTACCTCGATGCCGACGCGCAGCGCCGTCTGGCGCGGCTGCTGCGCTGGCGTGAGCAGTACGCGCGCAGCCAGGACCGTCCACGCAGCTGGATCCTCGACAATGAACTCGCCACCCTGCTCGCCCGCGATCCGCCGGCGGACATGGCCGCCCTGCAGCAGCGCCTCGATGCGCATCCCAAGGCGCCGCGAAAGCTGACCACGGTGATCTGGAATGCGCTGACCACGCCCCTGCCCGACGAAGCGGAGATGCCGCTGTCGCGCGGCGAGGAGCCCGACCGCAAGCAGCTCAAGCGTCTGCAGCAGGCAGTCGCCGAGCGCAGCGCGGCGCTCGGCCTGCCCGATGGCGTGCTCGCATCCCGCAAGGGGCTCGAGGCCATGCTCGAAGGCGCCGACTGGCCCGGTGCCCTGTCGGGCTGGCGTCGTGGCCAGCTCGAAGCTGCGCTTGCGCCCCTGCTCGAAAGGACTGGCGAGGCGCGGAACGGATCCGTATAATCGCCAACGCACCATGGGGCCATAGCTCAGCTGGGAGAGCGCGTCGTTCGCATCGACGAGGTCAGGAGTTCGATCCTCCTTGGCTCCACCATGGATACCGCAGAAAAGCCAGGACCCAGGTCCTGGCTTTTCTGCTTTCCGGGCAACCGTCCCGGTCAGCGGTACTGCTTTTCCTCGACGAAGCGTGAGCCCGCAAGCCGGTTGATCCGGTTCTTGAGTTCGACGCGGTCTCCATTGTGACGCGCGACCGCCCGCGCCAGATCGATGAATTCCTCGCCGAAATCCTGCGCCGCCTCTTTCGCGCGCAACGCATCCTGGACGTCCCACATGCGCGTGTTGGCGGCCCGCAGCGCGGTCTTCAGCTCGGTCATTTCGGCTTGCGCGGCTGCCAGCGGCGCCCACAGCGGCAGCAGGCCATCGAGTTCGGTGCGGACGTTCTGCAGCTTCTGCGGGTCCGCGATCCGCTCGGCCTTGATCTCGAGAATGGTGATCTTGTCGGCGAGTTCGCCGATCGAGACCGGGGCCAGGATCGTGCTCATGGAAAGTCCTCTAATGCATGTACGCGGGCCGGCCATGGTAGCGCCGCGATCGCCTGGCCGGCCCGGAGCGGTGCTGGGGATCTCGCCTGCGGCGTAAACTGCGCGCCGGCGCGATCGGCGCCATACGTGGAGCACCCGTGCGTTATCAGCATCGCCTGCCCGTCTGGCTGCACGACTGGATCGACCTCTTCCTGCCGGTCGCGCAGATCCTGCTGATCGTGCTTGCCGCCTGGCTGTTGCGCGTGTGCATGCGCCGGCTCATCGCGCGTATAGGCCATCGCTATACATTGCCGGCCGAAGCGGTCGTGGGTGCGCGCCGCGTCAGCTCGTTCCTGATCTATGCCGGCGCGCTGCTGATGGTCCTCGAGCGCCTGGGCGTGTCGGGGACGGTGTTGTGGACCGCGTTCACCGGCTTTGCCGCGGTTGCGGCGGTCGCGTTCTTTGCCGCCTGGAGCGTGCTGTCGAACATCTTCTGCACGATGCTGATCCTGACCACGCGCCCGTTCCGGCTCTACGACCATGTGGAGTTGCTGGAGAACGGCGAGAAGCCCGGGCTGCGCGGCCAGGTCGTGGACATCAACCTCATCTACACCACGCTGCGCGAGAGCGACGATGGCGATGGTGCCGGCACCAGCCTGCAGATCCCCAACAGCCTGTTCTTCCAGCGGGCGCTGCGCCGGTGGCGCGGGGGCGCATTGCCGACCGCGCGCAGCCGCGGCGGCGCAGTCGATCCGCTCGACGTCTGAGCTGCCCCGCGCCGGGCGGTGCCTATCGGTCTTCCCCCGGCACACTCACCTCGGTGCCCAAGGTCTCGCGCACGTACAGCTGCTTGACCAGCACGTAGAGCACCACCGTCAGCGGCGCGGCGAGCAGCAGACCGACGGTGCCCTGCAGGCTGCCGAAGATCACCAATGAGAACAGCAGCACCGCCGGCGGCAGTTCCACCGCGCGCTGCTGGATCAGCGGCTGCAACAGGTTGCCCTCGATCTGCTGGATCACCAGGTACAGCGCCGCGGTCGCCAGCCCGATCTGCGGGCTCACGGTGAAGCCCAGCAGGATGCCCGGGATGGCGGCCGCGATCGGCCCGACGATCGGCACGAAATCAAGCAGGAATGCGATCAGTCCGAGCGCGAACGGGGCCGGCACGCCCAGCAGCCACAGGCCCAGCCCGGTCAGCAGGCCCACCGCGAGCATCGCGACGAGTTGCCCGCCCAGCCAGAGCCGCAGCGCCGCGGCGCTCGCGGAGAGGGCATCGCCCGCCACTGCGCGCGCGCTGGGCGGCACCAGCAACAGCAGGCCGTTGCGGTACATCTGCGGCTGTGCGGCGATATAGATCGCACCCACCAGCACAAGGAACATGTCCACCACGCCGCCGGAGACGGTGATCGCGATCGCGCCGGCGCTGCTGACAATGCGGCCCATGCTGTCGCGCAGGGTCTCGAGCTGGTCGCTGACGAACGCACCCAGGCTGGTCCCATCCAGCCACTGCTCGAACTGTGCATATGCGCCGGGCAACGCCTCGGTGAGTTTGGACATCTCGCCCGATACCTGCGCCCCGAAGAGCCACAGCAGCAGCGCCAGCCCCCCGCCGAGCAGGATCAGGACGATAGCAAGTGCCAGTCCGTCGCCGACGGGCACCAGCCGTTGCAGCAGATGCGCCAGCGACAGGAACAACGCGGCGACGACGACCGCGCCGAATACCAGCATGAACACTGGAAGCAACGCCCAGGCCAGCACGAGAAGAACGACGAGCGCGAGGACGATCAGGACCTTGCGGGTGAATGGAACAAGATCCTGCGACTGCGGCATCCACGACTCCCTGGGGCACGGGCCGTCGGGCGACGGCGCGGGTCGTTATCCCACGCGCCGCGTCGATGCGCGGTGCAGGTTCACGTCAGCGCAGCTGACTGTCCTTGCTGCCGCGGCGGTTGAAGCCGCTGTGCGCCGCGTCGCTGTCGTGCGCCGCCTGGCAGTCCACGCATAGGCGTACGCCGGGCACCGCATTGCGCCGCGCCTCGGGAATCGGCGCATCGCATTCCTCGCAATGGGCAAGTCCGGGCCCGCTGCGCAGCTTGCTGCGGGCGCGTTCGATCGCATCCTTCACCGTGGCATCGATCTGGTCCTGCACCGCGCCATCACCCGCCCAGCCCGTGGCCATGACCGACTCCTCGAATGTCGCAACGACGAGTGCAGACCCTAGCAAGTGCGCCGTCGCGACAGGATGAGCCACCGCGGCGGTCCATAATGCGTGCGACCGAACTGCGAGGACCGATATGTCGCTGACCCTGCTGCTGCGTTGCGCCGATCCCGGGCGGACCCGCGCGTTCTACGACGCCCTGCCCGGCTTCACCGTCACCCATTCGGCCGGCGAGACCGTCACTGTCACCGGCCACGGCGGGCGCCTGGTGTTCACCGGCGCCGACCTGTGGAATCGCGCGCCGACGCTGACCGGCACCCTCTATTTCACCGTCGACGATGTCGAGTCGTGCTTCGCCCGCATGCAGGGCGCGGCCCAGCTTGCCTGGCCTCTGCAGGACATGCCGTACGGGGCCCGCGAGTTCGCGATCCTCGACTGCAACGGATACGTGCTGGCGTTCCAGCAGGGCAGCTGAGGTGTCTGGCGCCATCCCCCCGCGGCTCGCCATCGTCGGTGGCGGGCCGGCCGGCCTGTTCGCCGCTGAGCGCGCGCGCGCCGCCGGGTTGCAGGTCGATCTGTTCGAAGGCAAAGGCTCGGTAGGTCGCAAGTTCCTGATCGCCGGCAAGGGTGGTCTCAATCTCACCCATTCCGAGCCGCGTCCCGGATTCGATGCGCGATATGGCACACGCGCGCCGCACGTCGGCCGCTGGCTCGAGCGCTTCGATGCCGGCGCCCTGCGCGACTGGGCCGCGGCCCGCGGCGTGCCCACCTTCGTCGGCAGTTCGGGGCGCGTGTTCCCGGAGGATCTGAAGGCCGCGCCATTGCTGCGCGGCTGGGTCCGCTCATTGCGCGAGGACGGCGTGCGCTTCCATGTGCAGCATCGCTGGACGGGCTGGGACGCAGCCGGTGCACTGAGCTTCGAAACGCCCGACGGGCCGGTTGCGCACGTCGCCGACGCGAGCCTGCTGGCACTTGGCGGCGCGAGCTGGCCGCAGCTCGGATCCGACGGCGCGTGGCAAGCGATCCTCGCCGCGCGCGGTGTCGATGTCGCGCCGCTGGTGCCGGCCAACTGCGGATTCGACATCGGCTGGAGCGCGCATCTCGCCGAGCGCCACGCCGGCGCGCCGCTCAAGCCGGTGGTCCTGCATTGGACCGGTCTGGACGGCCAGGCCTGCAGCCTGCAGGGGGAATGCGTACTGACCGCGACCGGCATCGAGGGCAGCGCGATCTACGCGATCTCCGCCGCCCTGCGCGACACGATCGCCCGCGACGGCAGCGCGCTGCTGGAGATCGACCTGGCGCCCGGCCGTGACCTCGCCCGGCTCACGCAGGACCTCGCGCGGCCGCGCGGCCGGCGCAGCATCGGCGAGCACCTGCGTCGCGCGACCGGGCTGGATGCCGCCAAGACCGCCCTGCTGTTCGAGCACCTCGATCGCCCGGCCCTGGAGGACCCTGCGCGTATCGCTGCCGCGATCAAGCGCCTGCCGCTGCGGCTGCGCAGCCCGCGCCCGATCGAAGAGGCGATCAGCAGCGCCGGTGGCGTGCGCCTCGAAGCCGTCACCGACGATCTGATGCTGAAGGCTCTGCCCGGCGTGTTCGTCGCCGGCGAGATGCTCGACTGGGAAGCGCCGACCGGCGGTTATCTGCTGACCGCCTGTTATGCGAGCGCCGCGGTGGCCGCTGACGGCGTGCTGGCGTGGTTGCGGGGGCCAGCCAACCCGGCATAGCCGCGCTGGCGCTGGTCGGCTGCACACCGCCCACGCCGTCGGCGCGGCCGCGACCGTCGCGCGGCCGGCCCGACCCGAAGCGGGTGCCCTGCGCCCACGTAGTCTCAGATGCCTGGCCCGGATCCTGCGTCCAGTTCCAGCCCGGACTCGAAAACGCGGCTGCGTCCATCGATCGGATCATCGAACGCGAGCGCACGCGCGAGCAGCTGCAACGGTGCCCGGGCGGGGTCATCGGCCTCGCGCAGCACCGGATACCAGGGGTCGTGCAGGATCGGCGCGCCGAGCGCGGCCATGTGCACGCGCAGCTGGTGCTTGCGCCCGCTCACCGGCGACAGGCGATAGCGCCAGTGGGGCTCGCCGCGCTCGAGCACGTCGATGCGGGTTTCGCTGTTGGCCGTACCGTCGGCTTCGCGCATGCGGAAGAACGGTTCGCCAGCTTCGATCCGGCTCCGGCGCACCAGCGGAAAACGGACGCCCGGCAACGCGGGCGCGAGCGCTTCGTAGGTCTTGGCGATCCGGGACTGGCGGAACAGTGCCTGGTAGGCGCCGCGCGTCGCAGGCGCCGCGGAAAACATCACAAGCCCTGCAGTCTCCCGGTCGATCCGGTGCAGGGGCACCAGCGCAGGGTTGCCCAGTGTCGCCACCAGCCGCGTCAGCAGCGTCTGGGTGACGAAGCTCCCGGTCGGCGCCACCGGCAGCCCGTGCGGCTTGTCGGCGACGACCAGGTGATCGTCGACGTGCAGGATGGTTTCGCGCGCGGCGATCGCGCGCTCCTCGGCCACCTCGCGGTAATAGCCGATCTCGGCGCCGGGGCGCGCCGGCGTGTCCAGCGTGACCGGTTTGCCGTCGGCGGCGAGTACCAAGCCGCGCGCGATGCGATCGCGCCACGCGGCATCGCCGATCCGGGGAAACTTCGCGACGAGCGCCTCGAGCACCGTGGTCCATGGGCCGGGCGGAAGCTGCAGCCGGCTGGCCGGCACCCCGTCCCGCGGCGGGAACGCGGGTCGGCTCATCGCCGGCGTTCAGTCGGCCGCATCGGCCTCTTCACGCCCCTGCTGGCGGATCACCGCCTCCTGGCGTGCATCCTCGATCGACCACAGGATCGACTCGGTGTCGGCCTTGCGGGTGTCGAAGACGAAACTGCCCGTCAGCGGCGAATCGGCGCGCAGCTCACCGGCTTCGAACAACGCCCACATTTCCTCGCCGTAGTGCGTATCGGCGAGCTCGGGCGCAAAGCGCGCCAGGGTTTCGCGGATGTTGTGCACGTCGCGCAGCAGCATCTCGCGCGCGGCGTTGTTGCCGGCGGCGCTGACGACCTGCGGAAAATCGATCAGCACCGGACCATCCGGTGTCGCCAGCACGTTGTACTCCGACAGGTCGCCGTGGATCATGCCCAGCACCAGCATCCGCACCACGTCGCGCACCAGCATCTCGTGCCATTCGCGCGCCTGCTCGGGCTCAAGCTCCACTTCCGCCAGGCGCGGCGCGCTGAAGCCCTCTCCATCGGTCACCAGGTCCATGATCAGCACGCCATGGAAGAAGCCGTGCGGCTGCGGCACGCGCACGCCGGCGTCGGCCAGCGCATACAGCGCATCGACCTCGGTGGTCTTCCAGGCAGCTTCCTGCTCGCGCCGGCCGAACTTCGTCGCCTTGCCCATCGCCCGCTGCTCGCGGCTGCCGCGGACCTTGCGGCCCTCCTGGTACTGCACGCGGGCCTGGAAACTGCGCTGCGCCATGTCCTTGTAGACCTTCGCGCAGCGCACCTCGCCGCCAGCCTCGACGACGTACACCGAGGCCTCCTTGCCGCTCTTGAGCGGACGCAGCACGGCGTCGATGATGCCGTCCTCGATCAGTGGCTGCAGTCCCTGCGGGATCTTCATGGGGCCGATGGCTTCCGGTATGGCCGCGTATTGTGCGGCCAAACCGGCGCCGGCACCCGAACGGCACCCGACTGCGGCACCTCGCTCAGGGCGTCGGCAGCCCCATTTCCTCGAGGAGCGCCGGCGCCGGATAGACCTTGCCCATCAGCCAGCGCATGTAGCGCATGTCGACATGGATCGCGCGCTTGGTGCGCGGATCGAACCACCAGCTGGCACTGACCGACTCCCAGTTGCTGTCGAAGTTCAGGCCGACCACCTGCCCGCGTGCATCGAGGACCGGCGAGCCGGAATTGCCGCCGGTGGTATCGAGGTTGGTCAGGAAGTTCACCGGCTGGGTCCGGAGCGCTGGATCGGCGTTCCCGGCAAAATCTTCGGCCGCGATCGCCTCCAGCAACGGTGCGGGCGCATCGAACGGGGCCTGGCCGGTGTGCTTCTCGACGATACCGGCGACCGTGGTCACCGGCGAGAACGCGACCGCGTCGCGCGGCGACAGCGCTTCGACGCGGCCGTAGCTGATGCGCAGCGTGCCGTTGGCATCGGGATAGACCGCCCGCCCCTGCGAAGCGCGCCAGTCGAACAAGGCATGCATGTAGGCCGGACGCAGCCGCAACTGCTCGCCGTCGCGGGTCTTGCGCGCATCCTCGAGTTCCAGCTGCGCGGCCACCAGCGGCGCGGCGAGCGCCAGCAGGGGGTCGTCGGCCATCGGGCGACCGTCGCGCGCGGCGGCGAAGCGCGACAGCCGCGCCGGCTCCTCGCCCAGCGATGTCGCCGCATAGACGCGGTCGAGCACGCGCTCGAGGGCTTCTGGCGTGCGGCCGAACGCGGCATCGAAAGCGGGTACGCGCTGCGCGTCGGGAAGCTGCTGGTAGCGCCCGAGCAGCACCGTGAGCAAGGCCTTCTCCGCCTGCGGCGCATAACGCCGCTGCACCTGCTTCAGCACGCCTTCGAGCAATGCCTGGTCGCGCTGCTGGTAGCCCGACTCGCGCATCTCATCGGGCTTGGCGGATTCGATCCGCAGACGCTCCAGCAGCAGCGCCGAGCGCATCAGCTGGGTCTGCGAGGCGACCAGGCCGAGCAGCAGATCGCGCTCACCCTGACCTGCGGCGTCGGCGAGGATCGCCTGCAGTTGCGTGATCGTGGCAAGGTCGTCGCCCGTGGTCCGGGCCAGCATCGCGGCCTCGTCGGCACTGCGCTGGTCGACCGCACGGCTGCGCTGCAGGCCTTCGAGTTCGCCCGCCGCACGCTTCCGGTTGTTCTTCAGCGACTGCAGCTGCGAGGCATAGCGCGTGCGCACGTCGGCATCGGCCGAGCCGGCGGCCTCGAGCGCATCGATGAGCGCGTCGAACACCGACACGCGCTGCGGCAGCGTCGCCTGCACCTGGTGCGCGAACTCGGCCGCGGTGCGGTGGCGGAAGGTCGTGCCCGGATAGCCGGCGAGCATCGCGTAGTCGCCCGCCTGCAGCCCCTCGCGCGCCACCTGGAGGTGCGCCGGCGGCTGATAGGGCACGTTGTCGGCGCTGTAGTCGGCGGGCTTGCCGTCGCGCCCCACATAGGCGCGCAGCAGTGTGAAGTCGCCGCTGTGCCGCGGCCACATGAAGTTGTCGATCTCGTCGCCGTAGTTGCCGATCGCGCGAGGCGGTGCGTAGACCAGGCGGACGTCGCGCAGCTCGAGCTGGGTGATGCGGTAGAAATCGGTGCCGTAGTACATGTTGGCGACGCTGCAGCGCACATTCCCGGCCTGTTCGCACTCGGCGACGATGCGCTTGCTGGCGGCATCAACGGCGTCGAAGTACGCACGGCCGGTGGTGCCGCGCGCGTGCTCGAGCACTTCGTCGGTGACCTTGTCGAAACCGATCGTGACCAGCACGCGGAAATCCGGATTCGAGGGGCGCTCATCGCCACGCCCCTCGGCGATGAAACCGCCTTCGATGATGTCGCGCCCGGGCGTGCTGTTGTACTGGATCACCCCGTAAGCCACATGGTGATTGGTCAGCAGCAGCCCCTCGCCGGACACGAAAGCGCCGGTTCCGCCCCCAACCTTGACCACCGCGCTGAGCGGCGGTGCGGTGACATCGGCCAGCGCACGCGGATCACCGCGGAAACCGACGGCGCGCATCGGCTTCGCCAGCTCGGGCAGTTGGGTCGGCATCCACATGCCCTCGTCGGCATGGGCGATCGCGGACAGGAGAAGGCCGGCCGCAAGGGCAGCAACGGCGGGTCGACGGACAGGCATGGGGACAACCGGGCAAGAGAACAGCCCGCGACCTTAGCCAGCAGCGCGCCCCGCAGCAACGGCCACAGGTCACGTCCGCCCACACACTGCGCCTCAGTCGGCGGGACGGACCCGATAGGTCGGCGTCATCGCGATGGTCTCGACATCGCTCATCAGCTGCAGTTCGCCGTCCTGGATCATCGCGGTCAGGCGCATGCTCCGCTGCAGCAGGCGCGTGCTCGCCTCGACCGAGGCGGGATCCAGGTCGATGACGGTGAGGTTCTTCAGTCGGGTCAGCGAGTTGGCGATCCGCTCCCACCAGATCGCGGCGGCATTGCCGCTGTAGTTGATGATCGCCAGCTGGCGGGCGCGGGCGCTGGCCTTGCGGATGCGGCTTTCGTCGGGCTGACCCAGATCGATCCACTGCTCGATATCGCCGGTGTAGTCACGGCGCCACAGATCCGGCTCGTCTTCGTTGCTCAGTCCACGACCGAATTCCAGGCGCTCGTCGGCGAACAGCGCGAACGCGATCAGGCGCACCATCAGGCGCGCGTCGGTCTCCGACGGATGCTGTGCCAGCACCAGATCGTGGGAGGCGTAGTAATGCCGGTCCATGTCGCTGACCTGCAGCTCGGCTTTGTAGACGGTGGCCTTGGGCGACATCGGAAGAACCCTGCACGAAACGAAGGCGCGGATTGTATGTGAGTCACGCGTCAAGGCCCGAATGCCGCCCAGTCACGAGGCCGTGATCCGCCGCCTGCCAGCATGCATTTCATGCCAGATGCACGCCGATCTTTCCCCACCTCACTCTTCTCCGACACCACGCCACCCGCCCTGCGGGCACCAGGCGACGCATGGGATCTCGTCGTCACCGACGGTCCGGTCATCGCGACCGCGATCCACGATGGCCATGCCCTGCGTGAATCGCTGCGCGCGCGCGTTGCCCTCGACGACGAGGCGCGCTGGCGCGAGGAAGACCCCCTCACCAGTCTGCTGACCCAGGTCGGCGATACGCGCCTGCGTGTGCGCCAGTCGCGGTTCGAGGTCGACCTCAACCGGCCGCGCGCCGAGGCCGTCTACGCCACGCCCGAGGCGTGCTGGGGCCTCGATGTATGGAAGGCGCCACTCGACGAGGCAGAACTCCAGGCCTCGCTCGCCCTGCACGACCGCTTCTACGACATGGTCGGCGAACTGATCGACCGCACGGTTGCCCGCTGGGGCAGCGCCTTGCTGATCGACATCCACAGCTACAACCATCGGCGCGACGGGCCCGACGCCGCGCCTGCCGCGCAGGACGCCAATCCCGACATCGAACTGGGCATCACCACGCTCGATGCCGACCGCTGGGGCGACACCGCCCGACGCTTCGCCAACGTGCTGCGCCGTCACCCGGTCCGTGGCGCGCTGCCCGACGTGCGCTGCAATGTCCGCTTCCCGACGGGCGGCCATTTCCCGGAGTGGGTCTATGCGCACTGGGGCGACAAGGTCTGCACGATCTCGCCCGAGTACAAGAAGATCTTCATGGACGAGTGGACCGGCAAGGCCGACATGCCGGCGCTGTATGCACTGCGCGACGGCCTCGAGCACGCCGTGGATGCCGTGCGCCCCGAGTTCCTGGCATGAGCCCAGCGGTGAAGCGACCGGTGGCGCGGCCACTGCCGGAGCTTGCGGCGCAGATCGACGCCACGCTGTCAACACTCGATGCCCGCCTCGACTGGTTGCTGGCCCTGTCGCCGATCGACACCCCGGGCCTGTGGAACGCCTTCGACGGCAGCGGCCGCATCTCCGAGCCGGTGCTGCGCTACGTGGACCTGGAGATCGATTTCGGTGCGCTCCGGCACGAGCTGGCGGCGCTGCCCATGACCGAGGTGCAGCCTCCCGCACTGCAGGCGCTTCTGGTCGAGAAGCAGGGCGAGCTCTCCCGGATGATCGACCTGGTCGAGCAACGCGACCGGCCGGATTTCATCGAGGCCAGCGTCGCCCTGTTCGGCGCGGTGGAACCGGAACTGGTCGAACTGGCCGACCGCATCCTCGCGACCGTTCCCCCGGGCGACCCCCTGCCGGCCGATTGCGGCATCGACGAGGTGCGCAGCCAGGTCGAGGACGAGATCGCCTGGTACCGCGCGCAGGCGCCGGACTTCCATATCGACGTCGTCATCGACACCGACATCAGCTCCTCGTTGATGGTGTCCCATGGCACGTTCTACATCGATGGCAACATCCGCCTGCCGCGGGCGCGGGTGCGTCCGCTGATCCAGCACGAGATCGGCACCCACGTCGTGACCCGGCACAACGGCCGCCAACAGGCACTGCGGCAGCTCGAGGTCGGACTGGCCCAGTACGACCCGACCCAGGAGGGCCTCGGCGTGCTGGGCGAATACCTGTCCGGCTACCTCCCGGGAGCGCGGCTGCGCATCCTCGCCGCGCGGGTGGTGGCCACGGCCATGGCGGCGTCGGGCGCGCAACTGCCGGCGATCTTCGCCTGCCTGCACGAGGCACACGGCATGCCGACCGACGAAGCCTTCGATGTGGCGGTGCGCGCGCGCCGCGGCGGCGGGTTGACCAAGGATGCGGTGTACCTGCGCGGCCTGCGCGACCTGCTCGCCTATCTCGAAGCGGGCGGCGAGTTCGACACGCTGTTCCTGGGCAAGTTCGCCCTGCCGCAACTCGAACTGCTGGAGGCACTGGTCGATGACGGCTGGATCGTGCCGCCGGCCCTGCTGCCCCGTTACACCACCGACCCCGATTTCCGTGATCGGCTTGCCGCGTGTCGGCAGACGCCGGTCGAACGCCTCTACCAGTCGCACCGCCCCCAGGAGCACACCGCATGAGCGAGACGCGCAGCATGCGCCTCGGCTTCGTCGTCAACGATGTCGCCACCGAACAGGACAACTACACCACCATCCGGCTCGCGCGTACGGCCGTGGGCCGCGGGCACCAGGTCTCGCTGATCGGACTGGGGGATTTCACCTACGACCCGAGCGGCACGGTACGGGCCAAGGCCTACGTGCCCTGCGGCCCCGACTACACCGACGACGCCGCGCTGCTCGCCGACATCCAGTCGACCGACTGCGAGACGGTGCAGGTGTCGGTGGACGACCTCGATGTCCTGATGCTGCGGAGTGACCCCGCGGTGGAGATGGCGGAACGGCCGTGGGCGCCGTCCAGCGGTCTGCTGTTCGCGCAGTTGGCCGGGCTGCGCCGTGCCCTGGTGCTCAACGACCCTTCGCATCTGACCGACGCCTCGAACAAGACCTATTTCCAGCACTTTCCGGAAGAAGTCCGACCGGTGACCTGCATCAGCCGGGATCCGGAGGAGATCAAGAAATTCATCACCGACCGCGATGGCTATGGAGTCGTCAAGCCCCTGCAGGGCTCGGGCGGCCAAGGCGTGTTCGTGATCACCCCCGACAGCGGCGGCAACCTCAACCAGATGATCGACGCGGTGATCCGCGATGGCTACGCGATCGCCCAGGAATACCTGCCCAAGGCCAAGGACGGCGATCTGCGCCTGTTGATGCTCAATGGCCGCCCGCTCGAGGTCGACGGCACCTACGCCTGCATCCGCCGATACAACGACAGCGGCGACGCGCGCAGCAACATCAGCGCCGGGGGCAAGTACGAGATGGCGGTGCCAGACGCGGACGCACTGCGACTGGCCGATCTGGTCGCGCCGAAGCTGATCCGCGACGGCATGTATTTCGTCGGTCTCGACATCGTCGGCGACAAGCTGATGGAGGTGAACGTCGACACCCCGGGCGGCATCAACATGGTCGAGGAACTGACCGGGCTGGATTTCTCCGGCCACATCATCGACGACCTGGAGCGCAAGCTGCGGCTGCGCGAGCATTACGGCCGCACGCTGACCAACGTGGAACTCGCGATGCTCTAGCGAAAGCGCCGGCCTACGATCGGCATTGCACGACGCTGATCGCGACCGGCCTGTGGTTAGCCAGACGGAGCGGTTTTCGGCAGCTTGAGCGCCCGTAGGCGAGGTGCTGTCCCGGCGCACACGAGGCGGCCCCATACGCAGCCAAAGCCGCGAGGGCCGGACGGTCTCCGCCCGATGCCGTTGCAACCTAAGCAGACGAAGCGACCCGCATGATGCGGGCCGCCCGTTTGTGTCACTCGGGCGCCGGGCCCGGCGGGATCGGCGCGCCCGCGCCACGGCGGATGCGCACCGGCACCGACTTGCCTGCAGGCACGTGACTGTCGACCGCGTGATGCGAGACCGGGATCAGCGGATTGCACTCGGGGTAGTAGGCCGCGATGCAGCCGCGCGGAATCCGATAGGGGATCGGCCGCAGCCCCCCCACCTCGCGCACTTCAGGGTCATCATCGAAATCCGCGACCAGGGTGATGTGTTCGCCCTCGTCCAGGCCCAGCGCGGCGATGTCGTCCTCATGCATCAGCACCACGCGGCGGGTGCCTTCGATGCCGCGGAACCGGTCGCGGTAACCATAGACCGTGGTGTTGAACTGGTCGTTGCTGCGCACCGTGATCAGGCGGTACCGGCCCGCGCGGTCTTCGAAACCGGTTGCGCACAGCACCTCCGGCACGTGGAATTCAGCCTTGCCGCTCTCGGTCTCCCAGCGCCGCTCGCGCGCCGCGACCGGACGCGGGAATCCACCGGGCGTGTGCAAGCGCGCATTGAAGTCGCGGAACTGGTCGGGATACGTCGCCTCGATCGCACCGCGAACCTGCGCGTAGTCCCCGACCCATTGTTCCCATGGCACCAGGGCAGCCCGCTCGGGCGGGAGGATCGCCTGCGCCAGCGCGGCGACGATCGCGGGTTCGGAGCGAAGCGTGTCAGCGACCGGTGGACTGATACCGAGCGAGCCATGGATGCAGGTGGTGCTGTCCTCGATGCTGACGTGCTGCGCGCCGGTCGCCTGCACGTCCTCCTCGATCCGCCCCAGGCACGGCAGCAACAGGGTTTCGCGCGCGCACAGCAGATGGTTGCGGTTTAGATGGGTGGCGACCTGCAGGCTCAGCGCGAGACCGCGCCACGCGGGTTCGAGGCGCGCGGTATCCGGCGCCGCGCGCGAGAAATTGCCGCCCAGCCCGATGAAGGCTTCGACGCTGCCGTCCAGGATGCCTTCCACCGTGCCCACGGTGTCGAGCCCCTTCTCGCGCGGCGGCTCGAATCCGTACTGTTCGGACAACCGGTCCAATGGCACCAGCTCGGGCTTTTCGGAAATCCCGACAGTGCGCTGACCCTGCACGTTGGAGTGGCCACGCACCGGGCAGATGCCTGCACCGGGCCGGCCGATATTGCCGCGCATCAGGGCGAGATTGCACAGCATGCGGACGTTGTCGACCCCATGACGGTGCTGGGTCAGGCCCATTCCGTAGATCAGGATCGTCGACTTGGCCTGTGCGTAGACCGCAGCGACCGATTCGATATCGTCGCGCGACAGGCCGCTCTCGGTTTCGATCCGCTGCCAGTCGGCAGCGCGCAGCCAGGCCTCGAACGCGTCGAAGCCGTTGGTATGGCTTTCGATGAACTCGACATCCAGCACGCGGGCATCGCCCCGCGCGCGCGCCGCGTCATCCAGATCGAGCAGCGCCCGCGCCAGGCCCTGCAGCAGCGCGATATCGCCGCCGGCGCGTACCGGGAAGTAGGCGTTGCTGATCCGCGTCGATGTGCCGGTGGCCATCGCCAGCGGCTCCTGGGGATTGGTGAAACGCTCCCAGCCGCGCTCGTATAGCGGGTTGAAGGTGAAGATGTCGGCGCCGCGTCGCGCGGCCTCCTGCAACGGATGCAGCATGCGCGGGCTGTTGACGCCGACGTTCTGGCCGAACGAAAGGATGCAGTCGCAGTGGTCGAAGTCTTCCAGCAGCACCGTGCCCACCGGCACACCGATGCTGCGCGGCAGGCCGACCGAGGTGCTCTCGTGGCACATGTTGGAACTGTCGGGCAGATTGTTGTTGCCGTAGAGCCGTGCCAGCAGCGCGTACATGTAGGAGGTCTCGAGCGAAGCGCGGCCCGAGGCATAGAACACGGCGCGTTCGGGCGCCATGTCGCGCAGCACACGGCCCGCGATCGCGAACGCCTCCTCCCACGAGATTCCGACGTAACGGTCGCTGGACGCGTCGTAGCGCATCGGCTCGACCAGTCGGCCCTGTGCTTCCAGATCGTGGTCGGCCCAGGTGAGCAGTTCGCTGACCGTGTGCCGCTCGAAGAACCCGGCATCGACGCGACGCTTGTCGAGCTCCCAGAGCGTCGCCTTTGCTCCGTTCTCGCAGAATTCGAACGGGTGAGGTTCGGCCGGCTTGGCCCAGGAGCAGCTTACACAGGCGAAGCCGTCGACCTTGTTCTGGCGCTGCAGCTGGCGCGCGCCTTCCGCCGTTCGCGCGCCTTCGCCGAGCCCATGACGCAGCAGGGATCGGACCGAGCCCCAGCCGCCCGCGGGCGCTTTGTATGGCATGAAGCTTGGCGTTGGCTGGCTCATGGCGGCTCCGTCATCTACATGACGCACCACCCTCGCGCAGACGACCTGCCAACTCCGTGAAAATCGGCGTCACGGGACCAGGAGGAGGTGCCGGCATACTTCCTCCATGGATGCCATCGCCCACATGCGCTGCCCGTGGTGCGGCGAACGGTTCGAGACCCTCGTCGACGCGAGCGCAGACGCCGCCGACTACATCGAGGATTGCCCGGTCTGCTGTCGTCCGATCGAGATGCAGCTGCGCGTCGGGACGGAAGATGACTACCGATTGCAGGGCGGCCGGGGCGACTGAAGTGGCCATCACGCCTCACGCTCATCGGGCGCTCCATTGGGTGGAGGGGTACGGGATGCGGAGGCCTGGGCTCACCCGGGGTGCGATGGATACACGTCGGCCGGACCGGTACGATTCAAAAGGCGACCTATCACACCGCCTTCACAATTCTTTATGCGCGTTGCCGCACATACGTGCCCGCATTCAGTCGGGAGAATCCGCTCCTGTTCGTCCAGCGTAGACCTTGCCGATCCGCATGAAAAAGAAAGCGCCATGGGCGCCGCTCAATGGGCTGCTCCAGGACCTGCCCGAGGATGTCTGCGATCGCCTCGATGGCGAGATCCAGCTGGTCGACATGCCGGCCGGCAAGGTGCTGCACGAGGCCCATGCGGCGCAGACGACGCTGTACTTTCCGCGCGAAGGCATCGTCTCGCTGATGTACGCACTGGAAAGCGGCGATACCAGCGAGTTCGCGATGGTCGGCAACGAAGGCATGGTCGGCATCGGCCTGCTCACCGGCGCGCGCAGCACGCCGACCCGCGCCGTGGTCAAAGTGGGGGGCGAGGCCCTGGCGATGCGCGGCGAGTTCGCACTGCGCGAGTTCCAGCGCGGTGGCGCGTTCCAGCAGATCCTGTTGCGCTACGTCCAGGCGCTGGTCACCCAGACCGCGCTGACCGGCGTCTGCAACCGGCATCACACGGTCGACAAGCAGCTCTCGCGTTGGCTGCTGCTGGTCAACGACCGCGTGGGATCGGTCGAGATCAAGATGACCCAGGAGCAGATCGGGCACCTGCTGGGTGTACGCCGCGAGGGCATCACCGAGGCCGCACGTCGACTGCAGGAAGAGGGCTGCATCCGCTACAGCCGCGGGGTCATCCAGGTGATGGACCGCGACTGCCTGCTCGCCCGATCCTGCGAATGCTACGGCGTGGTGCGGACCGAGTACGACCGCCTGCTGCGGCCGGCGAACGAAGGCTGACCCTCACTTCGCGTTTTCGGCGGTCAATGCAGCATGCAAGGCTCGCACCAGGAGACGCGCATGAGCCAGCAACCCCCGACCCTCGTTACCAGCCGCGATGCGGTGGCGAAGATCGAACACTGGATCACCCTCCTCGACGACGAAGCCATCGTCCGGGTGACGCGCGACTCCGATGTGGTCGAGGGTGTGGTCGCGGTGCGTCCCACCATCGAAGCCTTCCGCAACGATGCCGGCGAGGAAGGCCATAACGCGCTGCTGCGCCTGGACGCCGTGGAACCGCGGCAGACGCCGCAGTACGTCTGGCTCAGTGACGTGCGCGACATCGAGCGACTGGGAACGGACTGAGCACGCTGGCTCTGGTCGGCGATTCGCTGCCGGAGCATCACGGATTTGACCCGGCCCAACCCGGCCGGAACGGCTCTGGTGGACGTGGCGAGCGGCTGCTCGCCATCGCAGCCGCCCGCTGCCCCGCTACGATGTCGAGCATTGGGGTCGCGACTTCCTGGATGCGGTCGCCGCAGCGGGAAGCGGCGCCGACCGGCACCGCTTCCCGCTGCGGGTCTCGCTGCCTGAGCCGGGACCAGCTTGTCTGGCAGCGGGAAGCGGCCGGCCCAGGGTCTCCGGCCAGCCGTCGCACGCGCCGTCGCCAGTCGGGTCGTCCATTTGCATGGCAGCGACGTGGTCAAGCCGGCTGCGCCGGCGCGGGTTCGCGTTGTGGCGATCGTGCGCCGGCTGCGACCCGCTGTTCACGAGCGCCTGCCTAGCCTGCTGCCCGCCCCGCGCTCACGAGGATTCCGTATGCGTACCGCACCCGTCGTTCTGCTGCTCGCGCTCACTCTTGTCGCGTGCAGTACCGAATCGGACACGGCGACCGCCGAACTCACGCCAGCGCCCTCGCCCCCCGCTGCCTCGGAAGACGCAGCACCCACGGGCTCGCTGGCCGCGCGCGAGGCCCAGACCACACCGTCGAACACGGTCGAATACGACTGCGAGGGCCTGCGGATCACCCTCGCCGTGGAAGGCGAGGCTGAGGACGCACGTGCCAGGTTCGTCGTCGACGGCGCCACCCTGGAACTGCCCGCAAGCGACGCCTCACAGGGCGATCGTTTCGCCGATGCGGACGGAAACGCCTTCTGGCGCCACGGCGACGACGAGGCCCGCCTGCGCCTGCATGACCAGCACGAGCGCAACTGCGCGCGCGTCTACTGACCAGGCGATTCACTCGGCACGCCGGCACAGGTAAGCTGACCCGGCTCCCCCACTCCCCCGCGTCGATCCGGTCCATTGAAGGCAAGGAGACGACCCATGCGTGTGTTGTGCCCCGTATTGACCGCGAGCCTGTTCCTCGCGCTCGCAGGCTGTTCCCCGTCGCAGGACGATGCCAGCGCGGCCGACACCGCCGACGCCGGCAGTACGACCCCGCCCGCCTCAGCACCCCCTCCGCCCGAGACCGGACCTTCGCCGCGGATCATGCATTACGACTGCGAGGG
This sequence comes from Luteimonas chenhongjianii, assembly GCF_002327105.1. GTDB lineage: Bacteria > Pseudomonadota > Gammaproteobacteria > Xanthomonadales > Xanthomonadaceae > Luteimonas > Luteimonas chenhongjianii. The sequence goes on from NZ_CP023406.1 coordinate 2,326,898, forward strand.
CACGCTGGTCGACGCCTCGTTCGATGGCCAGGGCCAGGTCAGCATCGCGGTGGACGGCTCGACGTTCCTCCTGCGCACCGAAGACGGCGCCCAGGGCACGAAGTACGTGGACGAGACCGGGAACCAACTGTGGACACGCAGCCGGGACAGTGCGCTGCTGATGCGGCCCGATCACCCGGATCGCACCTGCGCCGGCAACGAAGCAGCGCCGGCCTGACCGGACCGCGGTGGAACGTCTGCCGCCGCGGAACGCCGCCTGTTCCTGCATCGCCGCGGCCGCCTCGCATCCGACCGACGGTTCGCTGCCGCATCCGTGCCCGGCCATCGCACCATGCGCGATGGCCGGGTGACGTCCCTCATTGCGCTTGACGCGCCTCGATTTCGGCGAGGCGTGCGTCGAGCGCCGCCCGTGGCCACCAGCGCCCCGGACCATCACACCGAGCGGCCGCTGCGCATGCGCAATGTCCGCGCGCGGATCGGCGGCCAGCAGCGCGAGGTCGGCGCGTCGGCCGACGGCCACGGTGCCGAACGTCTCGGGCGTACCGGGGGCCCGGGCCGCGTTGCGCGTGCCGGTGACCAGCCCTTCGTGGGGCGTCAGGCCGGCCTGACGCATCAGGCCCATTTCGCGATGGACCGAGAAGCCGGGCACGTCGAAGAATTGCGCATCGGAGCCGAGCACATAGGCCGGGTCGTCATCGCCCGACACGTGGCCGTGCATTTCCACCAGGCCCGGCACCACACACGGCCGGCGCCGTCGATCAGCGTCGCATCAGCGGGAACCTCCACGCTGTCCACAGCGTCCAACGCCGTGATCCTGCCGTCCTCGACCCGCACGGTCTGGCACTGCAGCCGGACGTCGCGATCCATCGGCAGTACATCGACACCGATGAAGGCGACCGGCGGAGCACCGCGCGGGGCCTACGCGTTCGCCTGCAACCTTGCGCACGCCAGCAGCGCGGCGACGCACGCGCGCCATGCATGCCGGGTCACGACTGCGGCGTCGCGTGCATCGCGACGTTGAGCTGGTCGATCACCACGATCCAGTCGGCGTCTTCCAGACGCTCCTCACGCAGCAGCTGTGCCTGCGCCGGCGTCCAGAATGGCGCCTCTTCCAGACGCATTCCCTCCGGCAGTGGCGCGTGGGTGGCGATGAAACTGCGGATGGAGGCTTCGTCGTCAGCCAGGCCGAGCTGGGCGAAGAGTTCGGAGAAGGGGTGTACGGGCTGCTCCATGAGTGTCCTTGCATGTGATGGCGGGGCGGCCCGAGCGTAGCGCGTGTCGCGCCGGCCCTGGTCCGGCCCACAGGACGCCACAAATGCGGACCGCCCGACAAGGCGGGCGGTCCGGTAGCGCGGCATGCTCTGCTTGCGGCTATCTGACGACTTTCTTCGCGACCGTCATGCCCAGTACGAACAGCACGATCGCGATGATGATCGCGGCCCAGAACAGGAACTTCGCGATACCCATCGCGCCGCCGGCGATGCCGCCGAAACCGAGAGCACCGGCAATGAGACCAATGACGGCAAAGATGATGGCCCACTTGATCATGTTGCGTTCTCCTTCGAGGCGACGCGCTCGTGCGTCGCCAGTGGCCGGAGTCTCGGATGCCTGTAGTGCGGAAGACGTGAATGGGTCAGTGGAGGCGGCGTCCGCGTCCCCGCCATGAGCGCCCGGGTGGCGCCTGCCAACCAGCCGAGGAGCAAAAGGATCACCGACTTCTGGGCAAGCCCACGCGGGGCATCCCGCCAGTGCGCCAGGATCGAGATCGATGTAAAGCACAGCAGCGCCCACGGAATGGCCCAGCGCGCAGCGCATCGCCACGCCGGATCGTGCAGGAACCCAATGACTGCAGCAGCATTCCCGTCGTAGCGAACAGGAATGCGGCCTGCGCGGAGACGCCGGAGACAAGTCCTTCCAGTGATCGGTCGACGCCGGGCAGATCCATCCATGCGTAAGCGGTGACTGACAGCGAGACGCCCGAACGCACGAGCATCAGAAATGCCGCGCTGCTGCGCGCCTGCTGCATATGCGCCGCCGCCGGCCCCAGCCGAGCGCGGCCACGCCCGGCCCCAGCCCGACATACGCCACCTGCAGCAGCGCACCCCGGTCGCCGATCAGATACAGGCTCATCTGGCTCGCGACCGGATCCAGATCCGGGCGCAGCAGATGCAATGCGAGCGCACTCGCGACAAAACCCAGCAGGCCCGCAGCCGCGCCCGCCAGGCGCTGACATGTGCGGGTGGGAAATGGGGGTATCCGGGCTGCGCGTGCGGGATTGGCCGCCATGCCAGTGAAACCCTCACGCCCCGCCACGCGTGTAGCACCGACGATGCGCGCGCCACCCTCTCACAGTGCGGTCATGCCACGCGACCCCCGCAACCGCCACGCTGCGCTGCGCCTGCCCGGACTGCGCATCGACAGCAGCAACCTCGCCCTCGGCGATCCCGACGGGGACGGCTTTCTTGGCGACCGGGCCAGCCAGACGGCATTCCGTCGCTATCTCGATGCGCGGCGACGTTACCACTTCACCGGCAAACGGGATCCGTTCGGGCGCACGCCCACCGACGCGATCAGCAAGGCCGACATCGATCTGGTGCTGGTCGGGGGCAACGCCGACGCCGCGCATCTGGTGCACGCGGCGGTCGAAGACCATGCGCATCAGCTCGCGGGCGTCGTGCGCGCCTTCCTCGTCACCGACGAATGGCGCGGCGTGCGCCGGATCGTCATCGGCGGTGGTTTTCCCGGCTGCCGCGCCGGCGCGCTGTCGGTGCGGCGGGCGGCACGCCTGCTCAAGCTCCAGCGCGCCGGAGTCGAGCTCTCGATGCTCCAGCATGATGGTGACGACGCCGGCCTGCTCGGCTGGGTGCCGCTGGCGCCCGCGGCCACCCACAGGTACGAGGCCTTCCTCGCCGTCGACATCGGCGGCACCAACATCCGGTGCGGCATCGTCTCGCCACAGCTCGACATTCGTGCCGATGGCAGGAAGGCGCGGGTGCTCGAACGCAGCCAGTGGCGGCACGCTGTCGAGAGCCCGGATCGCGACGAGGCGGTGACCCGGATGGCGGCGATGCTCAACGGCCTGCTCGCACACGCCCGCACGCTGGGCCTGCGGCTGGCTCCGTTCGTCGGTATCGCGTGCCCGGGGGAGATCGCTGCGGACGGACGCATCCTGCACGGTGCCCAGAACCTGCCCGGCGACTGGCAGGCCGACGGGTTCGACCTTGCCACCGAGGTGCGGCAACGCCTGGACCGTGTCGGCAGGCAGATTCCGCGCGTCCTGCTGCACAACGATGCCGTGGTCCAGGGGCTCAGCGAGGCTGCGCGCATGGCCGGTGTGGAACGCTGGGGCGTCCTGACCATCGGGACCGGGCTCGGCAACGCCAGCTATACCAACCTGCCCAGCTGAACCGCGCCACGGCGGCACCAGGGCCGCAGGGCCGCCGGATGCTATGCTCGCCTATCGGGCCCGCGCCCGTTTCGTGCGCTCCGCGCGACCTGAGCCGTCGCCCGCCTCGCTTCCTCTCCCGCGTGACCGCCCCGCCCGGGGCTCCGCTCACAGGAAGCATCGTGCCCGGTTATTCCCCACGTGTCGTAACCGTCGAAGTCGGTGGCCCTGCCGACCGGCGTCGCGTACTCGGCGATCTGCAGCAGTGCGGGTATGCCGATGCCCACGGCCATGGTCCTGGGCCACAGCTGGCGATCCCGTCGCTGCGCTGGTCCTTGTCCAGCCGCCCCTGGCCGTCCCGTCGCCTGCCCGCGCTGGCGATGGAACAGGTGCAGGTGGCAGGCAGACGCCTATTGGGCGTCTTGACCTGCGATCCTTGTCGCCGCCCCCCGGCGGACCGCCTACCGGTCGCACAGGAGTTGCACGGATCGCGCGAAGGCATTGAGATCGACACCTCGGCGCTGCCACCCGGCCGCGCGCCGCATTCTCGCCGCGCACTCGGGCGGCTGCAGTGAGTGGCGGTCCCAGCGACTGCAACCGCTGCGACGCAGTCTGCTGCCGCCTGACGGTGGTCCTGCAGTCCGGTGACGACGTCCCCGCGCGCTTCACCGACGTCACCGAGGCCGGGCTGTCGGTCATGGCCCGCGATGACGAAGGCTGGTGTGTGGCAATCGATGCCGGCCGCATGTGTTGTTCGATCTACGAGAGCCGTCCCGACGTCTGCCGACGTTTTGCCATGGACGGTCCCTATTGCCGCGAGATCCGCGCCGATTACCTCGACCGTGGTGGTCGTGGAATTCCGCTGGTCATGTATTGAAGGAGACCACGGGATGACCCGTGCCAAGAACCCACCCGCCCCATCCGCGCCCCAGGCGTCCCAGCCCCCGCCTTCGCAGTCCAACACGCGCCATCTGTTCGCCGGCGGCCGCAAGCCCAACGAGCGTGGCGCGTCGATGACCAGCGAGCGCATCGCCAGCGATCTCGCCCAGTTCCGCAAATCCGGCGGGCGGATCGAAGTGCTCGGCACCACGCGCACCCTGACCAAGGTCGACGCCCCACCTGCGCCGCCAGCGCCGGAAGCGGCACCGCGGAAGCGCCGCTCCAGCTGAGCCGCGTCCGGCGTTGACCGCAGGTCGATGCCGGTATTGCCAGACTCGATGCCGTCTTTTCCGAAGGCATCGAGATGAGCCTGCTTCCTCCGATCGAACCCTGCGATCCCGCCCCGTTGCGCGACCGCGTGGTGCTGGTCACCGGCGGTGCGCAGGGCATCGGCCGCGGCATTGCCCAGGCGGTGCTGGGCGCCGGTGGGCGCCTGGTGATCGGAGACCTCGACCGCGACGCAGGCCGCGCCTGTCTGAGCGAGTGGGCCGTGGGCGAGCGTGCCCGCTTCCTGCCGCTGGATGTCGCCCGCGAGCCCTCGGTCCGCGGCTTCGTGGCCAGGGCGTTGATCGCATTCGGGCGCATCGACGGCCTCGTCAACAACGCCGGCCCCGCCTCGCCGGAGATCGCCACGCTGTCCGAGCTGCCGCTCGCCGACTGGCGGCGTTTTATCGACGGCCACCTGACGGGCACGTTCCTGTGCAGCAAGCACGCCCTGCCGGAACTTCGAAAGGCAGGCGGCGCGATCATCAACATCGCCTCGAGCCGGGTGCTGCAGTCCGAGCCGCACACCGAGGCCTACGCCGCCGCCAAGGGCGGCATCGTGGCGTTCACCCATGCGCTGGCAATCAGCGAAGGTCCGGACGTCCGCGTCAATGCGATCAGCCCGGGCTGGATCGCCACCGAAGGCTGGCGGAAACCCACCGCGCGCAGGGCGCCGAAGCTCTTGCGCCGGGACCATGCGCAGCATCCGGCAGGACGCGTGGGCCAGCCGCCGGACATCGGCGCGCTTGCGGTCTTCCTGCTGTCGGACGCGGCCGGCTTCATCACCGGGCAGAACATCGTCGTCGATGGCGGAATGACGCGGAAGATGCAGTACGTATGACGTGGGCGCGGAGCCCTCGCTTTCGATCCCCTGGCTGAACCACAGCCGCGACCGGTCGCGCATTTCACCTGCCGCAAAGAAGCGCCCTGCAAGCATCGGCCCGGTCATTTGCCCGGAGAACCCCATGAAATCCATCCGCATGCTTGCCGCCATCGGTGCCCTGGCGCTGGCCGGTACCACCCTGGCCCACGCGCAGAATTACGGACCCGAGGATGAAGGCCGCCGTTTCAACGACGGCAGCCGCGTGGTCTGCGAAGACGTGGAGGTGCGGCGCAGCACCTCGGATCCCAATCGCGTGGGCGGTACCGCGGCCGGCGCCGTGATCGGCGGCCTGGTCGGTAACCAGATCGGCAGCGGCAACGGTCGCAAGCTCGCAACCGTGGGCGGCGCTGTCGCCGGTGGCGCGATCGGCCGCAACGTCCAGGGCAACCGTCAGGAGGCCAGCGGCGACCGTGTCATCGAGACCCGTTGTCAGCGCGTCCAGCGCTGACCGCTGCACTCCAAGCGACACCGACGGGCCGGCCTTGCGCCGGCCCGTTTGCGCCGGCAAGCCGCAGGACTACCAGACGAGGTCGTCGGGCACCGCGAATCTGGGATCCTCGTAGTCATCGGTGCCGGGAGGGGCAGCCGGAGAGCCGCCATGATCGACGACGATGGACCCGGGATCGCGTTCGCGCACCCGTTGCGCCAGCGCCCGCGGCAACAGCACGTGGCCCGCGTCGAGACGGGCGATGACCAGCATCCCGCTCCCCAGTTCGCGCGCCTGCGCATCGTCCACCAGCAGCGTCCGGATTGCCCCGTCCGCTTCGAACCGGTACGCGCGCTCGCCACGTGCTGCAATCTGGCCGTCCGCGATCAACTGGCGCGCCTGCACGCGCAGTTCGCGCTGACGCGCTTCGGCATTGCGTGACTGCGCAAGCTCCCGATCGCGCTCCGCCTTTTCCTGGCGGGCGCGTTCGGCGTCCCGTTGCGACTCGGTGGGCTTGGCCGGTTGCTTCCCATGCCGGGCGCGGGTCTGCTCGCGCGCCACTTCCGCCAGCTTGCCCTTCTTGACCAGGCCTGCTTTCAACAGCTGTTCCTGCAGCGGATTGCGCATGCATGTCTCTTCCACGGTGTCCGGGGTCGATGATACCGGCTGGGACCCGCGTGCCTCGGGTGCAGGCTGAACATCCGCCGCGAGGGCTCGGCTCCTGCCACCGCTCGGAAGTCCGAGGTGACCTGGGCGGAGCCTGGATACGACCATGTCGATTAACGCAACGATGCTTCCTGATCTACAAGGTCGTTCTATTTTCGTGCGTGGTTCACCATGCGGATCTGTCGCCGCCTGGCGCCATTCCCTTCCGCACCGAGACGTCCCCATGTCCAATGCCTTCCTCGACGCTGCGACACGCCGCCGCACCCAGTACAGCCTGGCATCGGAGCTGCCGATTCCGCAGGCCGATGTCACCGCCCTGATCAAGGAGGCCGTGCGCCAGAGCCCCTCGTCGTTCAATTCCCAGAGCTCGCGTGCGCTGATCCTGTTCGGTGCCGAGAGCCGCAAGTTCTGGGACCTGGTCAAGGACGCTCTCCGTCCGCTCGTGCCGGCGGATGGATTCGGCGCGACGGAGGCGAAGATCGACAGCTTCGCGGCCGGCGCCGGCACAGTGCTGTTCTACGAGGACAGCGCGCCGATCCGCGCCCTGCAGGAGCAGTTCCCGCTCTATGCCGACAACTTCCCGGTGTGGTCCGAACATTCCACCGGCATCGCCCAGTACGCGGTATGGACGGCGCTGGCCGAGGCGGGAATCGGCGCGAGCCTGCAGCACTACAACCCGCTCGTCGATGCCGCCGCCGCCGCGGAGTGGGACATCCCGTCGAGCTGGACGCTGCGGGCGCAGATGCCCTTCGGCGCGCATGCCGGGCCGATCGGCGAGAAGACCTTCATCGACGACGCGCTCCGGTTCCGCGTACACGGCTGATCGCATCGGGCTTCGGGCGCCGTCGGGGTCGTGCGTAGAATCGCAGGCTCTTTATCCGTTCGAGGTGCCCCATGCGCGTAGTCCGCCGTCCCGTCCCGCTTGCGCTCGCCCTGGCCTGCGCGAGCCTGCTCGGCGCGTGCGCCTCCCCGTCCGGTACTGCGCCGATGCAGGCGGTACAGGCACCGGTGGCGCACGGCGACAGCGCGGCGGCGCAGTTCTTCGCACGCTTCACCGACGAGTGGATGCGCCGGCAGCCGTCGGCATCCACTGCCAGCCGCTACTTCGACGATGCCGAACAGGCGCGCATGGATCGCGAGCTCACGCCGCAGACCGAGGCCTATCGCGCCGAGACGCTCGCCCTTGCCCGACGCGGGCTCGCCGAGCTGGCGACGCTGGACCGGTCCACCATGACCGACACCGATCGCGTCTCGGCCGAACTGATGGACTGGCAGCTGCGTCAGATCATCGAAGGCGACCGGTTCGACGATTTCAGTTTTCCCCTGCAGCAGTTCGGCGGCGCGAACGTCTCGCTGCCCAACCTGATGACCGTCGTGCATCCGGTGCGCAGCGCCGCCGATGCCGACAGCTATCTCGCCCGGCTCGCGCAGTTCGAGACGCGCATGGACGAGGCCACTGCGCGCGCATCGGCACTGGCCGCGCGGGGCGTCCTGCCGCCGCGCTTCATCGTCGAGGCCACGATCGCGCAGATGCGCCGTTTCATCAGCGATGCGCCGGCGCGCAATCCGCTGGTGGCGACGCTCGATACCCGCCTGCAGGCGGTCGAGGCGATCGACAGCAAGGCCCGGGCTGCGATCCTGGCCGAGGCCACGCGGCTGGTCGAGACCGGCGTCTACCCGGCCTGGTCGCGCGCGATCGCGGAACTGGAAGCCCAGCTGCCACGGACCACGGCCGACGCCGGCCTGTGGCGCCTGCCGGGCGGCGACGAGGCCTACGCCTATCAGCTGCGCCGTTTCACTTCGACCTCGCTCGGCGCCGAGGAGATCCATGCCATCGGCCTGCGCGAAGTCGCTCGCATCGAAGCGGAGATGGACAGCATCCTGCGTGGACTGGGGCGCACCGATGGCAGCGTCGAAGCGCGCGTGCGCCAGCTGCGCCAGGATCTCGCGTACTCCAACGACGAGGCCGGTCGCGCCGCGATCATGGCCGACATCGACACGATGATGCGCGACGCCGAACGGCGCAGCGATGCGCTGTTCGACATCCGCCCGCGTTCGCAGGTGATCGCCCAGCCCTACCCCGAGTACCGCTGGGAGAGTGCTGCCGCCAGCTACACGGCGCCGCCGCTCGACGGCTCGCGGCCTGGCGTCTACCAGATGCCCCTGCGGCAGGACCGGCTGACCAACTTCGGCCTGCGCACGCTCGTCTATCACGAGACCGTGCCGGGGCATCACTTCCAGGTCGCGTTGTCGGTCGAGAACGCCGCGCTGCCGAAGTTCCGCCAGGTGCGCGCACTGGGCGGCATCTCAGCCTTCAGCGAAGGCTGGGCGCTCTACGCCGAACGCGTGGCGGCCGAGGAAGGCTGGTACGAGGGCGATCCTGAAGGTCGTCTGGGTCAGCTCGACGCCGAGCTGTTCCGCGCCCGCCGCCTGGTGGTCGACACCGGCCTGCATGCGATGCGTTGGACCCGCGAGCAGGCGATCGACTACGGCATTCCGGCCTCGGAAGTGGAGCGTTACGTGGTCATGCCCGGCCAGGCCACGTCCTACATGATCGGCCAGCTCGAGATCATCCGCCTGCGCGACAAGGCCCGCGATGCGCTCGGCGACCGTTTCGACCCTCGCGCCTTCCATAACCGCGTGCTGCTGACCGGCGTGGTGCCACTGGAACTGCTGGAGCGGGAGGTCGACGCGTTCATTGCCGCGGCCGCGTGACAGGCCGCCGGTCCCGGCACCTCGCCGGTGCCGCGATCGCGCAGCTCGGCGCGATCGCGGCAGGGATCCCGGCAGGCCTCCGATCCGACGGCGGACGCGCTGCCGGCGACGGAGATCGACCGCATCCGGCAGACGTTCTCCCCCCCGATGCCGGCACCTGAGGCCGGGACAGGAAGCGAGGCCGATCCATGGCGGATATCGCGCCAGGTCGGGGCCGGGCGGTACACATCGGCGGCGGACGCGGGAGACTTCGCGCCGATGCTGATGCTGGTCGGCTACAGCCTCGAGGTCATCCAGTCGGCCTACCGCATCGGTGATTCGTTGACCAAACTGATCACGCCGATGATGAGTTACTTCGGCCTGATCCTGGCATTCGCCGCGCGTTATCAAGGCGATATCGGCGTGGGCACGCTGATCGCGATGATGCTGCCCTATACGGTGGTGTTCTTCATCGGCTGGACGATGCTGTTCTTCGTCTGGTGTTCGGCCTGGGGCTGCCGGTGGGACCGGGCGCGCCCACGTACGACCCCGCGGGCTGATCGCGCGCGCTGCCTGCGGTCCGGTCACCATGATCGCCTCGCCCGGCGCCTGGGCCCGTACACCCGCTGTGACGTGAAAAGAAAAAGGCCGGGGCATGCCCGGCCTTTTCCATCCAGCGCCCCGGATCACCAGATCCTGACGCGGTCCTCCGGGGCGATCCACAGCGCGTCCTGCGCGGTGACGTTGAACGCGTCATACCAGGCATCGACATTGCGCAGCGGCGCGAACGCGCGGATATGTCCGGGCGAATGCGTGCCGTTGACCAGCTGCTGGCGCAGCGCATCGTCGCGCCACAGCGTGCGCCAGACCTGCGCCCAGCCCATGAACAGACGCTGCTCGCCGCTGAAGCCGTCGATCACCGGCGCAGGCTTGCCGTCGAGCGAGCGGCGGTAAGCCTCGAGCGCGATCGTGATGCCGCCGAGATCGCCGATGTTCTCGCCCATCGCGACCTTGCCGTTGATGTGCATGCCCGGCAGCTGCGGGAACGCGTAGGCCTCGTACTGGGCGCCCAGCTTGGCCGCCTGCGCCTCGAACTTCGCCGCGTCGTCGGCCGTCCACCAGTCGCGCAGCACGCCCTCACCGTCGGACTTGCGACCCTGGTCGTCGAAGCCGTGGATGATCTCGTGGCCGATCACGCCGCCGATGGCGCCGTAGTTCACCGCCGGATCGGCATCGGGATCGAAGAACGGCGGCTGCAGGATCGCGGCCGGGAACACGATCTCGTTCTTGACCGAGTTGTAGTAGGCGTTGACGGTCTGCGGGGTCATGCCCCACTCGGCCTTGTCGACCTGCTTGCCGATGCGGTTGCGGCGGTAATCCCACTCGAAGGCCATCGAACGCGCGGCGTTGCCGAACACGTCGCCGCGGGCAATCTGCAGGCCGCTGTAGTCGCGCCAGGTGTCGGGATGACCGATCTTCAGCCCGAAGCCTTCGAGCTTCTTGCGCGCCTCGGCCTTGGTCTCGGCGCCCATCCAGTCGAGCTGGTCGAGACGCGCGCCCATCGCGACCTTCACGTTGGCGACGAGCTCGTCCATCTTGGCCTTCGCATCGGCCGGGAAGTAGAGCTGCACGTAGTCGCGGCCGATCGCCTCGCCCATCGTGTTCTCCGCGAACGACACGCCCCGCTTCCAGCGCTCCTGCTGCTCGGGCTGGCCCGACAGGAACTTGTTGCGGAACTCGAAGTGCGCATCGGCGAAGGCCTTCGACAGCAGCGGCGCCGCGGCGTCGGTGGTGCTGAAGGCCTGCCAGGCCTGCAGCGTGGCGACATCGGTGTCGGCGAAGATCGCGGCGATCTTCGGGATCGCGGTGTCCTGGCGCAGGACCGCGCGCGGCGCCTGGGTCACGCCTGCAGCCTTGAAATACGCGTCCCAGTCGAAGCCCGGCGCGGTGGTCGCGAATGCCGACAGCTCGACCGGGTTGTAGGTCTTGTTGCGGTCACGGCTTTCGGCGCGGGTCCAGTGCGCGTCGGCAATGCGGGTTTCCATCGCCAGGATGGCTTCCGCGTTCTGCTGCGGGTTGTCCCAGCCGGCGAGCTCCAGCATCTGCGCGATATAGGCCTGGTAGCGCTCGCGCTGCGGCGCGAAATTCTCGCGCAGGTACATTTCGCGGTCGCCCAGTCCCAGCCCCGACTGGCTCATGTACAGCGTGTAGCGGTCCGGATCGCGCTGGTCGTCGGAGACGCCCAGGCCGAAGAAGCTGCGGCCGAAGTCGCCCTGCTGCGCGCCCATCAGTGCGGCGAGCTTGGACTTGTCGTTCGCGGCGCGGATCGCGGCGAGCTTCGGCGCGAGCGGCTTGGCGCCCAGTGCCTCGACGGCGGCCTCGTCCATGAATCCTGCGTACAGGGCCGCGACCTTGGCCTGGTCGCCATCGGTCGCCGGATTCCCGGCGGGATAGCCTTCCACCAGCTGGCGCACGCGCGCCTCCGACAGGTCACGCAGCACCAGGAAGGCGCCATAGCTCGACTTGTCAGACGGGATCTGGGTGTTCTGCGCCCAGGTGCCGCTCACGTAACGGAAGAAATCCTCGCCCGGGCGCACACCGGATTCCATGCCGGCCGTGTCGATGCCCCAGGTGCCCATGCGCTTGGCCTCGACAGTGGCTTCCGCGCTTCCGCCCGCTGCGCCTGATTCGGCCTGGAACAGGGTTTGCAGCTGGCACAGCGTGTCCAGGCAGGCGTGGTCGTGGTCTTGGGCGGCAGCGGTCGAGGCCGCCATCGTCAGTGCGAGCGCCGTGGCCGCGGACAGCAGGGTCTTCTTCAAAAGGTATCTCCAGATGGCAATTCGGGCCGGCTCACGGTTGCGCGCGTAACCGGTCCCCCAGCATACCGGGACGCGCGCACCTGCTGTCCCGGTTGCCGACCCAACCAATGGCACTCGCGCGCAGGCGCGGAGCCGCGGGGATCGAACGGACCGGGCATGCTTACCTTGCGGCAAGGCCTCCGTCCCGGGCGAGCACCCGCACGCGCTGGGTCAGCGCGTGACTTTCACCCGGCGCCAGCCGCACCACATCCGGGCCGGCATTGGCCGCCTCGATGCAGAGGAAGCCGCGCCATGCGCCCTGGTCCATGTCCTGGCTGCGTTCGGCGGCAGCCTCGCCGGGATTCCAGACGACCACCGAGCGACTGCCCATCGTGGTGAGTTCGATGCGTCGGCCCAGGCCCGGGTCGTCCAGCCGGTAGCGACCCCCTGCCTCGGCGTAGATGTAATCGCTGCGGCCCGGGTCGCGGGCATCGTCGAGCACCCAGTCGCCGGTCTGGGTGTGGCGCGCGTAGTCGTCGTTCTTGTCGAGGAATTCCAGCCCGTCCAGACCCTCGACCCGCACCGCGGCGACATCGGACACGCGGAAATAGCTGTGCAGCGCCTGGGTGAACGCAATGGCGGTCTCGCCGGTGTTGGTTGTCTCGAGCGTCTGCTCCAGCGCAGGGCCGATCCTGACGTGCATGCGCAGTGCCAGGCCGAGATCGGCGTGCTGCGGCGGCGCCAGGGTCAGCGACACCGTTCCGTCCTCGTCGCGAACGACAGACGTCACGCGCCACTGCACCGTGCGGGCGAACCCGTGCGACGGCACGTCGCCGGCCTGCCCCTGGCGACCGAAATACGGCCAGATGACCGGCACCCCGCCACGGATCGCCGCAGGCAACTGCGCTTGGCGGGGCGACATCCACAACACGTCCTGCTGTCCGCTCGGCACGTAGGACAGCAGGTGCCCACCGTGCAGCGCGATCGCGGCCTGTGCATGCGGCGTCTCGATCAGCACGGCCGGGTAGCCTGCGAACAGTCCGGCCCGCACGCCCGGCACATCGAAATCCGACAGCTCGTCCGCGTCGACCGCCCCGGCCTGGGCCGCGTTGGCGACCTGCGCAGCGAAATCACGGGGCACGGCAAAACGCGTTTCGACGGACGATGTGGCGGGCGCGACGTGCATGGGGGCTCCGGATTCAGTGGGAAGAACGGATCGCGCACCGGGCGCGCAGGCCAACAGGGCGGGCAGACACACGGACAGCAGCAATGCGCGCATGGACATCGTGTTCGCGAAAAGGTCGGCCAGTCTACGATCCGCCCCGCACATCCGGGCGCACGCCACGCGAGCATCGCTCAGGCTTCGGCCGCCCAGGGCGCCTGCGCCAGGCGGCGGGCGAGATGGTCGATCAGTGCCTGGACCCGCGCCGGGCGCCCGCGCCCCGGCGGCATGACGACATGCACGGCGATCTCCGGCGGCTGCCAGCCCGGAAGCGCGACTTCCAGTGCGCCGCGACGCAGTTCCCGCCAGACCAGGAACTCGGGTTGCAACGCCAACCCCATGCCCGCGAGCAGCGCCGGGGTCAACGCTTCGGCATTGTTTGCGCGCAGTACCGAGGGCACCCCGACCGAGTAGTCGCCCTGCCGCGGATGATGGAAACGCCAGGCCGCGCCCGGTTTCGCGTAGGCATAGGTCAGGCCGCGGTGCGTGGCCAGCTCGCGCGGATGCTTCGGCCTGCCCATGCGCTCGAAATACGCAGGTGCGCCGACCAGCAGGATGCGCACGCCGCACAGCCGCCGGGCAATGAGGCTGGAATCATCGAGATTGCCGATACGCACCGCGAGATCGAAACCGCCGCCGACGAGGTCGACGGTCTCGTCGCTGAGCGCCAGTTCCAGGGTCACATCGGGGAATCTGCTCATGAAGGTCGGCAGCAGCGGCGCCAGATGCGCCACGCCGAAGGACATCGGCGCGGCCATGCGTACATGCCCGCGTGGACTCACCGCCTGCGCGGTGATCGCGGCTTCCACCGCCTCGCCCTCCGCCAGCAGCCGGGTCGCACGTTCGACTGCGGCCTCGCCCGCTGCAGTCAGCGACATGCGGCGGGACGTGCGATGCAGCAGCGGCGTGCCCATGCGGCGCTCCAGCCTGGCGATGGCCTTCGACACCGTCGGCTGGGTGATGCCCAGCGCCTCGGCCGCGGCGGCGAAGGAACCGAGTTCGGCGACCCGGGCGAAGATCGCCCAGGCTTCCAGGTCCGGTAGCTGCATGTCATCACAAATGGAATTGATGGAGTTCCATTCTTTCCATTCCTGGCATGCCGTGCAAGGCGTAACGTGGCGTCATTCCCAACGCACTGGAGTACGACATGATCGAACGCCGTCCTTTCGACAGCCTCGGCGCCGCCAACCACGGCTGGCTCGACGCCCACCATCATTTTTCGTTCGCCAGCTATCACGATGCAGAGCGCATGGGCTGGGGTGCGCTGCGGGTCTGGAACGACGATCTGATCGCGCCACGCACCGGCTTTCCGCCGCACCCGCATTCCGACATGGAGATCATCACCTATGTGCGCGAGGGGGCGATCAGCCACAAGGACAACCTCGGCAACGCCGGCCGGACCGGCGCCGGCGATGTCCAGGTGATGAGTGCGGGCACTGGCATCCAGCACGCCGAATACAACATGGAAGGCGAGCAGACGCGCATCTTCCAGATCTGGATCATTCCCGATGCGCGCGGTGGCGCGCCGACCTGGGGCACCAAGCCGTTTCCCAAGGACGCGCGCAGTGGTGATTTCGTCGCGCTGGCCAGCGGCTTCGAACAGGACGACGATGCGCTGCCGATCCGCGCCGCGGCGCGCGTGCTCGGGGCGACACTCAAGGCGGGCGACACCGCCGAGTACCGCTTCGGGACAGGTCGCCTGGGTTACCTGGTGCCGTCGTCGGGCGCAGTCGAGATCAACGGCACGCGCATCGATGCCCGCGACGGCGCCGCGATCCGGGATGAAGCGGTGATCCGGGTGACCGCGCTGGAAGACGCCGAGCTGGTGCTGGTCGACACCGCGCCTTGAGATCTCCGCGCAGGACCGCTGCGACAAACCACCGCCCACCGATGCTGCGGACGCAGCATCGATGGCGCGTGACTGCATGCGATTTCACGCGTACTGACGGGATTCCGTGACGACGTACGCCAAACACCGAATTGGCGACGCGTGGTTTTTGACAGCGTTGTCAACACGCGGCAGCGTGGCCCCTGGTCCACGCGAGGATGGGCCATCACCCAGCCGCAGGAGGCCACATGGACCGCATGATTCGCATCGCCCTTCCTCTCGTCGCCTGTGTCGGCCTGGCAGCACTCGCGACACCCGCTGCAGCGCAGGCGCAGACGCCGGTCTGGGAAGAAAACTTCGAAGGCACGTCGATCGACGGCAACACGTGGACCTACGATGTCGGCACCGGCTGTCAGATCGGCATCTGTGGCTGGGGCAACAGCGAGCTGCAGTACTACACCAGCCGCCCGGAGAACGCGCGGATCGAGAACGGCAATCTCGTGATCGAGGCACGTCGGGAGAATTTCGAAGGCAGCCCCTTCACTTCGGCGCGCCTGAAGACCGAAGGTCGGGTGCATTTCAAGTACGGCACGCTGGAAGCACGCATCAAGACGCCCGAGGCCGGCAACGGCGTCTGGCCGGCCTACTGGCTGCTTGGCGCGGTCGGTGTCTGGCCCGATCGCGGCGAGATCGACATCATGGAAATCGGCAACGTCGACGGTATCGCTGCGGGCATGGCGAACCGCCTGGTCGGCGGCGCCGTGCATTGGAACTACGGCGGCGGCCACGCTAGTCATGCCGACTACGCGGATTTCCCGAGCGATCTGCACGACGACTACCGCACTTACCGGATGACCTGGGACCCGCAGTTCATCCGGGTCAGCGTCGATGGCCTCCAGTACTTCGAGATGGCGATCTCGGACATCGAAGGCGCCTCGCTGCACGAATTCCATGCGCCGCACGTCCTGCTGCTCAACCTTGCGGTCGGTGGCAGCTACACCGGCATCTTCGACCCCAATGGCATCACCGCGCCGCTGCCGGGCAGGATGCTCGTCGACTGGATCCGTCTGTATCAGGACCATCCGGACAGCGAACTGCACATCGGCGGCAACAACGCGACGCCGCCGGGGCGCTTTGGCATCTATTCCGAGCAGAGCGGGCTGGCAGGTGCGCTGGATTTCGGCAGCAATGCGGACCTGTTCGTCTGGAACAATCTCAGCCCGATCGCGGGCGCGCCGTTCGAAGGCAACGAGGCGATGGCGTTCCGGGCGAGCGCCGGACAGTGGTTCGGGCTGGGCATCCTCACCGACTACCGCAACATGAGCGCGTATGCCGGCGGCGCCTTGAAGTTCCACATGCGCACGACGACACCTGCCACGTTCAAGATCGGTATCAACACCTCGTTCGGCGACAGTTGGGTCGACTTCACCGCCAACGGCCCGAATTACGGCCTGGTGCGGGACGGCCAGTGGCACGAGGTCACGATCCCCTTCAGTGCGTTCTACGACCTCGACCTGCACGCGGTAAAACAGATGTTCATGGTGGTCGCCGATCCGCCGGCGCAGGACGTCGAGTTCTTCATCGACAACGTCTACTACCAGAGCCCCTGAACACCCGTCGGGCGTGGCGCGGCGCGCCCGGCTCAGAACACCGACAGGCCCGTCATGCGGGTGAAACGGTGCAGGGCATAGCCGCCGAGCAGCGAGTTGCCCTTCTGGTCGAGACCCGGTGACCACACGCACAGGTTCATGACGTGTGGCACCACGGCGACGATGCCGCCGCCGACACCGCTCTTGGCCGGCAGGCCGACATGGAACGCGAATTCGCCTGCGGCGTCATAGGTGCCGCAGGTCATCATCACCGCGTTGATGCGCCTGGCGCGCTCGATGCTGGTCACCTGCTCCCCCGACGACGGGCATTTCCCGCGGCAGGCGAGGAACTGCAGGCTGCGCGCGAGATCGATGCAGTTCATCTTCAGCGCGCACTGGAAGTAATAGAAATCCAGAACCGCCTGCACATCGTTCTCGATGTTGTCGAAGCTGCGGATGAAGTTGGCCAATGCCACGTTGCGATAGCCGCTCTTGCGCTCCGACTCCCAGATCTCGTCGTCGCGGCCGATGTCCGGGTTGCCCGAGCGTTCGCGCAAAAAGGCCAGCAGGGCGGCTTCGGGATCGTCGTAGTGGGACAGGATCACGTCCGCCACGACGATCGCGCCGGCATTGATGAAGGGATTCCGGGGTATGCCGTTCTCGTGCTCGAGCTGGATCAGCGAGTTGAACGGGTCACCCGAGGGCTCGCGACCGACCCGCTTCCACAGATCGTCGCCGGCCTTGTCGAGCGCCAGGGTCAGGGTATGCACCTTGGAGATGCTCTGGATCGAGAACGGCGCATGCGCCTCGCCGACGGTATGCACGTCGCCGTCGAGCGTGACCACGGCCATGCCGAACGCATCGGGGGATGCCTGGGCGAGCGCGGGAATGTAGTCGGCAACCTTGCCGGCGTGCTGGCCGAACCGCTCGCGCACCTCCGCGTGGATCGTCTTGAGAATGTCCGGAATGTCATGGCGGCTGAGGTCGTGGGGGTTCTGGGGCGGACTGCGCATGAGGTCGGGCTCGGCTGGGGCCGTGCAGTCTGGGCGTGGCCGCGTGACCGGCAGGTCCACGGCACTGCCAGGTGATACCGCCAGTAACACGGGAACGGGCCGTTCACCGCGCGCCCGGGATGCTGGCAACACCTGCGCACACGAGGACATACGATGGGCATGCTGGTCGACGGCATCTGGCACGACGACGATTCCAGACTGGTCGACGAGACCGGCAGACTGCGGCGCCCCCAGTCGGCGTTCCGCAACTGGATCACGCCCGACGGTTCCGCCGGCCCCACCGGCGAAGACGGCTTCAGGGCCGAGCCCGGCCGCTACCACCTGTACATCGCCCGCGCCTGTCCATGGGCACACCGGGCCACCCTGCTGCGCGAGTTGAAGGGTCTGCAGCAGATCGTCGGTCTTTCGGTCACCCACTGGCTGATGGCGGACAAGGGCTGGACCTTCGAACCCGGACCGGGCGTGATTCCGGACCCGCACTACGGGGTGCAAACCCTTTGGCAGCTTTACGTGCGCGCCGACCCGACGTACACCGGCCGGGTCACCGTCCCCGTGCTGTGGGACAGGCAGCGCGAGACCATCGTCAGCAACGAGTCGGCAGACATCATCCGCATGTTCAACAGCGCCTTCGACGAGGTCGGCGCCCTGCCCGGCGACTACACGCCGCGCGCGCTGCTCGGCGAGATCGATGTCCTCAACGATCGCATCTACGACGGCCTCAACAACGGCGTCTACAAGGCCGGCTTCGCGACCAGGCAGAGCGCATACGAGGCTGCGGCAGTCGCTGTGTTCGACACCCTCGACTGGCTGGAAGCACATCTGTCCACGCGCACATGGCTGTGCGGCGACACCCTGACGGAGGCGGACTGGCGACTGTTCACGACCCTGCTGCGCTTCGACGCCGTCTACCACGGACACTTCAAGTGCAATATGCGGCGCCTGGTCGACTATCCGGTGCTATCGGACTACGCCGCGCGCCTGTATGCGGATCCGGCCGTGGCGCCGACGGTCGATTTCGACCATATCCGCCGGCACTACTACCAGAGCCATCGCCAGATCAATCCGACCGGCATCGTGCCGATCGGGCCGCAACCGCCGTTCGGTGGTGTCGACCGGACGGACTAGTCGCGCGGCGCTTCGACGACATGGGGCACACGCATGGGTGCGCCGTCGGCCCGGAAGAACACCCGATTGCGCACGCCGCGCAGTCGCGCGGCGATGACACCGACACCGATGCGGGCTGCCGTCAACGTGGTCGCCACCGGCGTGGCCCGCACGGGTCCCGTGGCGGAGCCTGCATTGACCACGCAGTGCGGCGCACCGAATGCGGCCTCCCGCGCATCGGCCTGCATCGACCCGGACATCACGCTCACGTAGGCCATCTGGCTGTCACGCGTGGTATTGGCGAGCGGCATGCCGCAGCAGTCCGCATACCAGCGCAGCAGGCCGTTTTCGCTGAGCGACAGGCAGGTCAGGGCGTCGAGTCCGGCGGTGAAACGCAGCGCCTGCGGCGGCGTCGCGACCAGGGCGGTGCCCCCCTGGGCATCGAGGATGTCGTCGGCGCCAAGCCACAGCGCGTAGGCCCGGCAATCCTTGCAGTAGCAACGCGCGTGGGCGTAGGCGCGATCGCTGTCCAGCCGGGCCCGCAGCTGGCCGCAGCGGCATTGCAGCTCGATTTGCACAGGCGCACTCCCGGGGGGACGGAATGCCCGCAAGGCTGCGCCGAGGCCGCGGGTAACGCTGTGAATCGCGGCTGGCGAGGTGATTCATGGCGTGCCGGCGGCAGCCGGTCGGTACTGCTGAATGGCCCCAAGCGCCGATCGGCGGGGCATCGACCCTAGCTGTTCGGGCACAACCTCCGGTGCGATCGGGCGCGCGCATGCCTGTCGAAACGTGCATTGCGAAAGCGGAATGGCGTAGGCCCCACACGCCCTCGCACCAGGATGGTCGCCGACCTGCGTCGGGCAACGCGACTGGTCGATCCGCTGCCGTCTGCCAAGTCGAGCCTGCACGCACCTCGGGAATGGCGGCCCTGCCGGTAACCAACCGCAGGTCCACGCCGTCGAGCCGGCGCGCATTCGACGTCGCCAGGCTGCTGTAGCCCACCGCAAGGAGTGTGGACGCCGGGGATCCGTCAGGCAGGCGACTTCAAAGTGCGGGCGAACAGAGCGAGCATCCTCGACCAGGCGTCGGCTGCTGCGGCCTCGTCGTACCGCGGGGTGGTGTCGTTGTTGAAGCCATGCTCGGTATCGGCCGGCTGGAACAGTGCGTAGGTGGTGCCGGCCGCCTGCAGTGCGGCCTCGTAGGCAGGCCATAGCGCATTGACCCGGGCGTCGTTGGATGCAAGCACGACAAGCAGCTCCGCCTTGATCCCGGGTACGTTCTCGAGTGGAGGTGCCGGGCCGTAGAACGGCACTGCGGCGCGCAGGTCGGGCAACTGCGTGGCGAGCCAGTTCGCCATGCCGCCGCCATAACAGAATCCGACCACACCGGTCCGGCCATTGCCGCCTTCGAGCCCGTGCAGCCAGCGCGCCGCCGCCAGGAAATCCTGGCGCGCATCGTCTTGGTCGAGGGTCGCGAACAGCGCACGTGCGGCGTCCTCGTCCCCGGGATAGCCGCCTTTCGGGAACAACGCATCGGGGGCGAAGGCGATATAGCCTTCGAGCGCGATGCGCCGCGCGACGTCCTCGATATGCGGATTGAGACCGCGGTTCTCGTGCACGACGAGCACCAGCGGCAACGCAGCGGTCGTATCGCTTGGCCGGACCAGATAGCCGCGCCCACGCCCGCTTCCCAGCGGCGCGTCGAACTCACGGTAGGTCGCCAGCAGACGCTGATCGTCGGGCGCCACCTGCTGGGCGCGCGCGAACTGCGGACTCAGGCAGCCAGCACCCCCACCGCCCCGGCCGCGCCGACGATCCTTCCGGCGCCCGACAGGAACCCGCGCCGGTCGATGCCGCCATGCACGTAACGGTCGAACAGCTCGAGGACATCCGGATCGAAATCGCGTGCTGTCTGGCGCGGCGGCTTGTGCATGGCGTGGTCTCGAAGGACGAGCCGTCATCGTAAACCGCCGGCGCCGCACGTGCGGCGCGGCTCCGTCGGCTGCAGAAGCGCCGCGCGCAGGCCGACGTGCGCTGAACTCCCTCTTTGAACCCCGACGCCCGGCCCCGCGCGCGGTGGCTTCGCTGTGCTGCCGACGGCGCGCGGCCGAGCTGCGGCCGTGCGCGTCAGCGGTGCGCCAGCGCGTAATCGAGTGCCGCGACGATCGACGCGACCTGCGCGGCATTGCACTCTGCCGGCGTCGTCTGCGGACTGTCTGGATAGACCTCGGTCGTGGTCACGTAACGGGCGCCGGTGATGCCCGCGCACAGGCCCAGTTCTGCGAGCGGGTACTCGATGACCCCGGGAGCCACGACTTTCGCGCCGATCATCTCGCCGTTCTCGTCGGCAGGCGCGATATGGGTCACGCGCGCGACCGCCTCGATGATCGCCTGCTGGAATGCCGGCTGCGGACGGACGCTGTCGTCGACCAGGTAGAACCCGTCGGGAATGCCGCCCGGCTCGAAGGGCCTGCCGTCGCGCGCCGCGAGCGCGGGACGGAATTCGGATTCGTCGGTGTCGGTGGTTTCGTGCAGATCCACATGCACCAGGACCGCCCCGCGCAGCGGCGCGAGCAGGCCCACCAGCGCCGCCGATTCCGGCGCAGGGCTGTTGTCGCGGAACGAGCGGTTCGGGTCGATCGCGTCCGCATTCCAGCGTTGCACGTGTTCGTAGCCCCAGGGGCTCACGCAGGGCACGACCAGCAGGTTGATGCGACCGGCATAGCCCTCGCCCGCCTGCTCGGCGAACTCCAGTGCACCGAGCACCCCGCTGGTCTCGTAGCCGTGCACGCCGCCGGTGACCACCGCGACGGGAAGCGCCGGGTTCCAGTCGCGGCTGCGGATCGCCAGCAGCGGATAGCTGCGGTCGCCATGGTCGAGGCTGCCATAGGCCTGGACATCGAAGCGGTCACGCAAGGCATCGATCCGCGCCACCACATCGTCGGCGTGGCTGCGCTGGCGCACCTGAGCCGCACGCCACGCGGCGCGTTCCGCATCGCCCCAGGGCGCGCCGGGGGTGCCGATCGGATAGGTTCGGGTGTGCTGCATGCGTGATACCTCGGTGCGAAAACGCCGGCACTCTAGCATCGCGCCGGATGCGTCCTGCTCAGGGCGGCGCCGGTCGACCGTACAGATAGCCCTGGCCGTACTGGCAACCGAGTTCACCGAGCATGTCGCGCTGCGCCTGGGTCTCGATGCCCTCCGCCACCGCATCGATGCCCAGCGTGCCGGCGAGCGCGAGGATGGCACGGACCAGCGCGAGGCTCTCGGCATGCAGATCGCTGCCCAGGCCCTGCACGAAGCTCTGGTCGATCTTGAGCGCCCGGATCGGGAACCGGTGCAGATACGACAGGGCCGAAAAGCCGGTCCCGAAATCGTCGAGCATCGCCAGCACGCCGCGCTCGCGCAGCGTATTGAGCATGCGCAGTGCCCGGGGTGCGTCGTCGAGCAGGGCGACTTCGGTGATCTCGATCCGGAGCCGCGTGGCGTCGGCGCCCGCGTCGTCGACCAGCTGCAGCAGCCGCTCGGCGAAATCGCCCGCACGGAAATGGCGTGGAGAGACGTTGATCGAGACGTAGCCGGTGGGATAACGCGACGCCATCATGCCGATGACCTTGCGGTACATCAGCCAGTCGACCTGTTCGATCAGTCCGGTGTCCTCGCCCACCCCGATGAACTCGGACGGGGGCAGCAGGCCGTGCAGTTCGTGGCGCCAGCGCAGCAGCGCCTCGTGGCCGATCACCACGCCATCGGCAAGCCGCACGATCGGCTGGAAGTAGGGTTCGAACGCGTCCTGCAGGATCGCCCGGCGCAGGTCGGCCTCCAGGTCCAGCAGGCGGGTCGCTTCGGCGCGCATCGCTTCGTCGAAACGCTCGCTGCGGTCGCGGCCGCAGGCCTTGGCACGGTACATCGCCGCGTCGGCGTCGCGCAGCAGACCGCCGGCGTCGGCACCGGGATGCGACAGCGCGATCCCGATGCTGGCCGAGGGATAGAGTTCGCGCCCCGCCACCCACATCGGCCTCGACAGCGTCTCCAGCAGCGCCGCCGCCATCGCGTCGGCGTCGCCGGGGTCGTCGACACCGCCCAGCACCACCGCGAACTCGTCGCCGCCCAGCCGCGCGGCCATGTCCTGCGGTCCGAGCAGGGCCGAGATGCGCTGCGCGATCTCGACGAGCATCGCGTCGCCGGCCGTGTGCCCGGCGCTGTCATTGACCAGCTTGAAGCGGTCAAGATCCAGGAACAGCACCGCGAAGGGTTCCTGACGGCTCTCCGAGGATGCGAGCGCCGTATTGAGCCGTTCGAGCAGCTGCACCCGGTTCGGCAATCCCGTCAGCGGGTCGTGGCGTGCCTGGTGCACCAGGCGCTGCTGCGCGCGCACCCGCTCGCCGATCTGTGCGCGCAGTTCGCGATTGGCCTCCTCCAGCTCCCGCGTCCGTGCATCGACGCGGAACTCGAGCTCGGTATGCGCGGCCTTGAGCGCCTCCTGCGCGCGCTTGCGTTCCAGCGCGATGTCGATGTGGTGGGCCACGAAGGTCAGCAGGGTCTGGTCGCTCGGGGCGAAACCGATCTGCTCGGCGTAGCTCTGCACCGCGATCGCGCCGACCGTGCGGCCATCGCGGTGCAGCGGCACGCCGAGCCACGATTGCGCGTGCGTACCCCGGCTCTGCAGCCGACCGCTGGCCTCGAGTTTCTCGATGTTCTCGCGGCGCGCCAGCAGTGGTACGCCGCTTTCAATGACGTACTCGGTCAGGCCGTTCGCGCGCGCCCGCGGCCGCCGGGGCGCGTCGCGCTCGTCCACCGAGTAGGGAAACTCGAGGCGCTGCCCGTCCGGACTGAGCATGGCGATATAGAAGTTCGCCGCGTACAGCAGCTCGCCGACGATGCCGTGCACATCGGCATAGAACCGTTCGATGCTGCCGGCGGCAACAGAGAGTTCGCTGATCCTGTACAGCGCCCGCTGCAGGCGCTCGGCGCGACCGCGCTCGGCGATCTGCGCCTGCAGGCCGATGTTGGCTTCCTGCAGCTCCAGTGTGCGCGAATCCACCCGGCGCTCGAGCTCGGCGTGCGCCTGCTTGCGATCGAGCGCGGTGAGGATGTGCTGGGCGACGAATTCCAGCAGCGCCCGGTCTTCCTGGCTGTAGCGCTGCGGCACGTCGTAGCTCTGCACCACGATCGCGCCGCAGACCCGCCCGTCCCGCCGCAACGGCACCCCAAGCCAGTCTGCGCTTTCCGGGCCGTGCCGCACATCGCCTTCTTTGACGTCGTGCAGGGCCCTCAGTTGCGCCGACGACCCCATCATCGGCACGCCCGCGCGCAGCAGGGCGATCGTCAGACTGTTGGGCAGATCGCTGACATGCAGCAACTGCTCCGGGTCGGCCGTCCACGGATCGCGTTCGTCGGCGAAATACAGGAAGCGCAGCGTCTCGCCCAGATCGTCGTAGCTGACGATGTAGAAGTTCTCGGCGGTCGTCAGGCCGCCGACGACGGCGTGGATGCGCGCCAGTACTTCATGCATTTCCAGCGAGGAACCCGCCAGGTCGGCAATCTCGTAGAGCGCCTGCTGCAGGCGCTCGGAGCGACGCAATGCCGAGATATCGCCTTCGGTGGCGAGGGCATCGATCGCGGTCAACAGGCTGTCGGCTGCCAGGCGCGACCATGAGACATGCAGCGGGGCTGGCTCGCCGCCCGTGCCCGAGGCGACCGCGATACGGACGTCACCGCGCAGGGCGCGTTGCACGCAGGCACCCGACTGGCGATCCGGCGGCCCATCGCGCAGTGCCTGCCACGCCGCCGCAAGCAGATCGTCGTCGGCACCGGCTGCACAGACACTGCCCTCACCCGCATGGGGATGCCGCCATGCGATCGCCACCGGCATGTCCGCCGGCGCGGTCGCGAGGATGTCACGCGCGCGCGACGCCGCCGCCGCGCGGGACGGCTGCATGCCAATGTCGGCAGGATACGGAAGTGGGGACACATGAACTCGAGTACTGCAGCGGGAGGCAGAATAAACAAACAAAGGAGCTGCGGCACATCGCCGGCCCCTTTTCACCCACGTACCCGTGACGCAACGCACATCGGTAACGCCTCGATGCCGCCCCCGCCAGTCTTTCCGACCTTGCCTGCAGCACGTACCCTGCGGGCCATGCCCGAGATCGCCAGCCAGCAGGACGCGAGCGGCGACGATGCGCTGATGCAGGCCCGGGTCGAGGGCGATGTGCTGGCCTTCGAAACCACCTGCCGTCGCCACCGCGACAAGCGCCATCCGCGCAGCGGCAGGCTGGTCGACGAAGTGCCCCGCGACGTCCCGCAGCGCGGCCCGACCCTCCGCGCCTGCTGGCGGCCGGAGCCGCTGTTCACGGCACGGCCCTGCCGGATTGTCCACACTCGCCTTGCCGGTCACCGGGGCGCAGCGCAGGAGCGCCCGCCCCCACCGGACGACACGGGCCTGCGCACCGCGCGGCTCGTCGATCCCGGTTCGGCCGGGCGCCGGCTCTCGGAGTCGGGGCCAGATCGGCAGTTGCAACTTGCGTTGGAGAGTTTGCCGGCCGCGCCGCGCGTGGTGGAGGAGTTGCGGCTCCTAGCGGCGTTCGCGCTCGAGGAGATCGGCGTGGTTACCGGCGCCGGGCGCGAACCCTTGAAAGCGTGCCCGCGCCACGCGGTGGAAAAGCTGCGCATGCTGCTCACCCCATGAACCGTCCCGACCGCGAACCGCTGACCGACGAGGAACGCCTGCAGGCCGAGCGCCCAGGCGCCGAGGGCCACGGCCCGTCGCCCTCGCCGGGCCTCGGTCCGCTCCTCGCTGACGGCCGCGAAGTGGCCGCAGAAGCGTCTTCCACCGACACTGCCATCGGCGCGCGCGCGCGGCGCCGCTTGCCGTGGGCAATGGGCATCGCCACGTCGCTGGCGCTCGCGCTCGGCATCGCCTGGCAATTGCGGCCCGCACCGGCGACCGTGGCGCCGCGCGCCTTGCCGGAGATTTCCGGGGCGGCACCGGCATCGAAAGCGTCGCCCGCGCCTCGCGGGCAGCGCGATGCCGCCCGCTCCCCGCGCGCGCCCGCGCCACCCGCGGCGCCCGCTCCAGCCTCACAGCACCGGACATTCGCGATCCCCGGCGAAGTTCCGGCTGCCGGCGACAGGAACGCGCAGGCGGCACAGGCGCGCGCTCCCGCAGCGCCGCGCCTCGATGGGACAGCGCTGGGCGCTGACGTTTCCTCGGCGCCTGCATCGGCGTCGGTCGCGACCGCGCTGCTGGCGCTGACGTCGCTCCCTGCCACGCCCCTGCCCTCGGCGGCGGCACCTGTCGCTGCGCCCGGGGACGCGCCGGCGCGCATCCTGCTGACGGCCGTTGACACAGGTCCACGTGCCTCGTCGACCGCGTGGGTGGACATGATCGACGACGTACCCGAAGACAGCGATCCGCCGGCGACCGCCGATGCCCCGGAGGTCCGCGCCGCGTGGCTGGTCCGCGTCCGCGAGCTGCTCGACGCCGGCCGCATCGCCGAGGCGAGAGCAAGCCTGGTGGAGTTCCACCGCCGACATCCGCAGTCCGAGCTTCCGCCGGACCTGCGCGCGTTGCTGGAGTGATGGCGCTCGACACCCTGGCCGCACCGGCCAGCCACACACTCGAGGTCAAGCACAGCCGCTTCGTGGCGCACGCGGCGCCGGTGGACGATGCCGATGGCGCCGCCGCCTTCATGCAGCGCGTGCACGTGGCCGATGCCACCCACAACTGCTGGGCCTGGCGCGTCGGCGATCAGTACCGCTCCAGCGATGACGGCGAACCGGCCGGCACTGCGGGTCGCCCGATCCTGGCCGCGATCGACGGCCAGGGCTTCGATCGCGTTGCGGTCGTCGTCGTGCGCTGGTACGGCGGCATCAAGCTCGGTGCGGGCGGTCTGGTGCGCGCCTACGGCGGCTGCGCCGCGGAATGCCTGCGCACCGCGCCACGCCTGCGGCTGGTCGAACTGGCGACCCTGCAGCTGCACGCGCCCTTCGATGCGCTCGGCAGCGTGCATGCGGCGCTGCCGGGTGCGCATGCGGTCAAGCTCGAGGAGCGCTTCGACGCGGACGGCGTCACCCTGCAGTTGCAGCTGCCTGCCGACCGCGTGGACGACTTGAGAATCCGTCTGCGCGACGCCACCCGGAACCGGGTCCGCATCGACGACAATGGCTGATGGCATTTCGATCCCCCCGCGCCGCGCCTGACGCCGGCCAACCGAAGGCGCGTATCGGCGCGCTCAAGACCCTGTGGCCGTTCGTGATGCGCCAGCGCGGCCTGTTCGCCGCCTGGCTGGTCGCACTGGCGCTGTCGTCCGCAGCGACGTTGAGCCTGCCGTTGGCGGTGCGGAAGATGATCGATCACGGCTTCACCGGCGGTGACCAGATCGACGCCGCGTTCGCCCTTCTTCTGGCGGTCGCGATCGCCCTGGCGCTCTTTACCGCGGCGCGCTTCTTCTTCGTCTCCCTGCTCGGGGAGCGCGTGGTCGCCGACCTGCGCAGCCGCCTTTACGGTCACCTGCTCGATCTCGACCAGGCGTTCTTCGAGCAGACCCGCAGTGGAGAGCTGGTTTCGCGGCTGAGCGCGGACACCGAGCTGCTGCGCTCGGTGGTCGGCTCGACGATGTCGGTTGCGCTGCGCAGCACGGTGATGGTGCTCGGCAGCGTGGCGATGCTGGTCATCACCAGCCCGCGGCTTGCGGCCTTCACCCTGATCGGCATTCCGCTGTTCGTCCTGCCCCTGGTGCTGGGCGGCCGCAGGCTCGAGAAGATCTCGCGGCAGAGCCAGGATCGCGTGGCCGATGCGAACGCACTGGCCAACGAGACGCTTGGCGCGATCCGCACCGTGCAGGCGCACGCGCGCGAGCCATGGGAGCGTGGCCGCTTCGGCGATGCCGTCGCGCAGTCGGTCGCCACCGCGCGCCGCCGCATCGGCCTGCAATCGATCATCACCGCGGTCGCGATCACGCTGATCTTCGGTGCAGTGACCGTGGTGCTGTGGTCGGGCGCGCACGACGTCATCGAAGGTCGCATGACCGCCGGGACGCTCGGGCAGTTCGTGCTCTACGCGCTGTTCGGCGCCGGCTCCGTCGGGGCGCTGGCCGAAGTCTGGAACGAGCTGCAACGCGCCGCAGGCGGCATGGGCCGCATCGGCGAACTGCTGGTCGAGCGGCCGGGCATCCGCGCGCCGGAGGCCCCGGCTTCACTGCCCCGGCCGGTGCGCGGCGCGCTGCGTTTCGACGACGTCGTCTTCCATTATCCCTCTCGCCCGGATGCACCGGCGCTGGAACACTTCAGCCTCGATGTCGCGCCGGGCGAAACCGTCGCCCTGGTCGGTCCGTCGGGTGCCGGCAAGAGCACCGTGCTGTCGCTGTTGCTCCGCTTCCATGACCCGGCCAGCGGCACGATCTCGATCGATGGCGTCGATATCCGCAGCCTCGATCCGGCCGCGCTACGGGAACAGCTCGCCCTGGTCCCGCAGGCGCCAACGATCTTCGCCGCGAGCGCACGGGAGAACATCCGTTACGGTCGGCTCGACGCGACCGATGCGGAGATCGAAGCGGCTGCCCGCGCCGCCGAAGCAGACGCTTTCATCCGGGAACTGCCCGATGGCTACGATGCGCAGCTGGGCGAGCGCGGTGCCCGGCTCTCCGGTGGCCAGCAGCAGCGCATCGCGATCGCCCGCGCCCTGCTGCGCGACGCCCCGGTGCTGCTGCTCGACGAGGCGACGTCGGCGCTCGACGCACAGAGCGAACACGCGGTGCAGGAAGCCCTGGCGCGCCTGATGGAGGGGCGTACCACCGTGGTCATCGCGCACCGCCTGGCAACGATCCTCAAAGCCGACCGCATCGTCGTCATGGACCGGGGCCGCATCGTTGCCCAGGGCACGCACGCCGCGCTGCTGGCGCAGGGTGGCCTGTATGCGGAGCTGGCGCGACTGCAGTTCATCGAGTGACCCGCATGGCGTGGCGCCGGGATGATCTGGACATCCGGATCCAGCGGTAGCTTGCCGACGTCAGTCAGGCCGTGCCGCTGCAACCTGGTACACGCTGCACTTGGCACGAGTGGTTGGGCGCGCAACTGCCGCAAGCAGATCTTAGGCTTTCGAAAAGTCCAAAGCCGGCGCCGGCTCGACGCCCGCAAGTGCATCGACAAAATCCGGCGCCAGCATCAACGACCCGAATGCACCCCGCTGCGTCCCGCTGAGGACACGCAACATGTGCCCGCGGCCGCCGGGCATCCGGCCCATCGGCAGAAACGCCAGATCCCGTGCGCGCGCGATGGTGTCGCGGTCCGACTGGAAGACCGGCGTCAGCCACCGGCTCCAGAACTGGTAGATGCCGACGTGGCGTTGCCGCGTCCGGGCATAGGCCGCCAGCGCGTCCGTCATCGCAGCTTCGGTGCGCAAGGAGTCGCGCAGGGCTTCTGCATCGAGCAGTGCCATGTTGACGCCCTGCCCCAGCTGCGGGCTCATCGCATGCGCGGCATCGCCGAGCAGCACCCAGCGGCCACGATGCCATCGGCTCAGCGTGACGTCGCGATAGGTCGCGCGTGCCAGCTGGGCGTGCGTCGTCGTGGATTCGAGCAGCTGCGCGGCTTCGGGCCAGATCTCGCTCACTGCGCCGCGCCAGTCGTCGAGGGCGGCTGCCTGCCATCCGTCGAAAGCGGCCACGGGCAGGCTCCAGAAGAAACTGACCCGCGGTACCGCATCGCCCGGGCGCGTGCCCACCGGCAACATGCCGATCATCCGGCGCGCGGCAACATAACGCTGGCGGAGTTCCTGCCGGTGCGGCCAGTCGCGTGCGTCCAGCAGGCACCACAGCGCGCCCCACGGATAGACCTGGTCGCGGCGCACGCCGCCCACGTGCCGGCGCAGGCGCGATGCCGCGCCATCGCAGGCCAGCACCAGATCGAAAGGGCCATGACGACGGCCGTCAGCATCGAGCAGGTAGCGATCGTCGTCGGGGTCCGGGCCCTCCACCGTCACCCCCGCACGCAGGACGGCGTCGCTGCCGCGTGCATGGTCCAGCAGGGCGAAAAGCGCGCCACGTTGCATGCCCACGCCGCACAGTCGCGTATCGAGCCCTGCATATCGCATATCCATCACCGCGCGGCCGCACGGCGTCTCGCCGAACAGGCGATGGACGCGCGCGCCATGCCCGAGCACCCCATCGAGCAGGCCCATTCGCCACAGCACCTGCAGACCGCTGGGTTGCAGCAGGAACCCGGCGCCCACCGGCCCTGGCGCGGGTGCGCGCTCGAAGATCTCGACCCGGTGGCCATCGCGCGCCAGCAGCACCGATGCTGCCTGGCCCGCAGTGCCGTAACCGACGATTGCGATGCGCAGTGCTGGCATGGGGACTCCGGGCGGGGTCCCAGCATACCGGTCGGCTTACGGCCCCGGCGCTCCAAAGCAAAAGGCCGCCCCGTTGCCGGGACGGCCTTTGCGTTCAAACGCCTGGGCGTCAGTGCGCCGGGCGATCCACGCCGTCGGGATCAAGCGGACGCGCGTCGCTCGAGTCCACGAGGCGCGGATCGGGCTTGTCGAGCTTGTCCCCCAGCACGCGGCGCACGGTCACGAAGAACACCGGGATCAGCAGCAGGCCCAGGAAGGTCGCGAACAGCATGCCGCCGATGACGCCCGTCGCAAGCGCGTGGCGGGCGTTGGCGCCTGCACCGGTCGACAGCGCCATCGGGGTCACACCCATGATGAAGGCGAACGACGTCATCATGATCGGGCGGAAGCGCAGTTCCGCGCCTTCCACCGTCGCATCGAACAGGGTCTTGCCTTCCTTGTACTGCAGCACTGCGAACTCGACGATCAGGATCGCGTTCTTCGCGGCCAGACCGATCACCGTGACCATGCCGATCTTGAAGAAGATGTCGTTCGACAAGCCGGGACGCAGCATCGTGAAGACCACCGCGCCCAGGATGCCAAGCGGCACCACCAGCAGCACCGCGACCGGGATCGACCAGCTCTCGTACAGCGCCGCCAGGCACAGGAACACCACGATCACCGACAGCAGCAACAGCAGGGTCGCCGTGTTGCCGGCAATGATCTCCTGGTAGGACAGGCCCGCCCAGTCGTAACCGAAGCCCGCCGGCAGATCGTTCTCGACGATCTGCTCCATCGCGGTCATCGCTTCGCCCGAACTGCGCCCGGGCGCCTGCGAACCGACAACGTTGATCGCCGAGTAGCCGTTGTAACGCGTCAACGAAGGCGAGCTGACCCCCCACTTGGGCCTGACCACGGTGTCGAGCGGGATCATCGTCGGCGTCCCGTTGGGATTGGTCGCGATGGCGCTCGGCGTATAGAAACGGTTGATCGAACCCGGCGCGTCCCGGAACTGCGCGTCGGCCTGCATGGTTACGCGCTTGATGCGACCTTCCGAGATGTAGTCGTTGACGTAGACAGGCGCCAGCATCAGCTGGATCGCGCTGTAGATGTCGTTGATCGACAGCCCCATCGACCCGGCCTGCACGCGATCGACGTCGAGCTGCAACTGCGGCGCGGCCTCCAGCGTATTCGGACGGACGCCCTGCAGCAGGTCCGTCTCCTGCGCTGCTGCACCAATCAGCTGGTTGAGCGCCTGCTGCAGGGCTTCCCTGCCAGCGCCGCTGCGGTCCTGCAGGTACATGTCGAACCCGCCGAACTGGCCCAGGCCCTGCACGGTCGGCAGGTTCACCACGAAGATCGTCGCGTCCTGTACGCCCTGCAACGCACCATTGACCTGGCCGAGGAACCCGTTGATGTCGACGTCGCGCTCGCTCCAGTCCTTGAGCTTGATGAAGCCCATGCCGACGTTTTCGCCCTGACCGACGAAGCTGAAGCCCGCGACCTGCAGCATGCTCTCGTACGAGGGGTTCTGCTCCAGTCGCGCGCGCACGTCCTCGAACACCGCGTTGGTCCGCTGCAGGGTCGCACCCGGCGGCAGCTGCACGATCGCCAGCGCATAGCCCTGATCCTCTTCAGGCAGGAAGCTGCTGGGCAGTTTCATGTAGAGGAAGCCGCACACCACCGACAACGCGACGAACACCATCATCCAGCGCGGCGCATGACGGATTGCGCTGCCGACGTGGCCGACATACGTGCGGTTCACGCGGTCGTAGTACTTGTTGAAGGTCCGAACGAAGGCATTGTCCCTGCGCTCGCCCGGCGGGGCGTGCTGCTTGAGGAAGCTCGCGCACAGCGCCGGCGTGAACCCCAATGCGAGAAACGCCGAGAATCCCATCGCCACTGCGATCGTGATCGCGAACTGCTTGTAGATCTCGCCCGAGGCGCCGCCCTGCAGGGCGCTGGGAATGAACACCGCGGCCAGCACAACGGTGATCGCGACGACGGCGCCGGTGATCTGCTCCATCGCCTTGATTGTCGCTTCGCGAGGTGGCAGGTGCTCCTCCGACATGATGCGTTCGACGTTTTCGATCACCACGATCGCATCGTCGACCACGATGCCGATCGCCAGCACCATCGCGAACAGGGTGAGCTGGTTGACCGTAAAGCCCAGCAGGCTCAGGCCGAGGAACGTACCGAGCAGTGCGATCGGGATGACCAGCGTCGGGATGATCGTCGCACGCAGGTTCTGCAGGAACAGCAGCATCACCAGGAACACCAGTACCAACGCCTCGATCAGGGTCATGACGACTTCCTTGATCGACAGCGTCACGAACGTCGTGGTGTCGTAGGGCTTGAACCACTCGATGCCCGGCGGGAACGAGGGCGCCAGTTCGTCCATGCGCGCCGACACGGCTTCAGCCACCGTCAGCGCGTTCGCACCCGGCAGCAGCTGGATCGCGAATGCGCCCGTCGCCTGGCCGTTGTACTTGGTGTCGAAGCCGTAACCCGACGCACCGATCGCCACGCGCGCGACGTCTTTCAGGCGCACCGTAGCGCCTTCGTTGTCAGCACGCAGGATGATGTTCTCGAACTGCTCGGGCGTGCTGAAGCGCCCTTCCGCCGAAACCGTGGCGGTGAAGCCCTGGCCGGGCGGCGCGGGATCGGAACCGATCGAACCGGCGGCGAACTGGACGTTCTGGCCGCGCACCGCGGCCAGAACCTCGGACGCGGACATGCCGTAGCCCTGCAGCTTCTCCGGATTGAGCCAGATGTTCATGGCGTACTCGGCGCCGAACTGCTGGGTGCTGCCGACACCGGGCACGCGTGCGATCTGGTCGAGCACGCGCGAGCCGATGATGTCGTTGAGCTGGTTGCGCGTCACCGTCGGGTCCGAGGCGCGCAGGCCCACGACCATCAGGAAGCCGGCGTTGGCCTTCGCGACCACGACGCCCTGCTGGACGACCTCGGTGGGCAGACGCGGCGTCGCCAGCGACACCTTGTTCTGCACCTGCACCTGCGCGATGTCCGCGTCGGTGCCGGTCTCGAAGGTCAGGGTGACGGAGGCCCTGCCGGAAGAGCTCGACGTCGAGCTGAAATACAGCAGGTTGTCGATA
This sequence comes from Luteimonas chenhongjianii, assembly GCF_002327105.1. Lineage (GTDB taxonomy): Bacteria > Pseudomonadota > Gammaproteobacteria > Xanthomonadales > Xanthomonadaceae > Luteimonas > Luteimonas chenhongjianii. The sequence goes on from NZ_CP023406.1 coordinate 2,360,157, forward strand.
CCGGTGAGCTGCTGCTCGATGACCTGCGTGACGGCGCGCTCGGTGGTGTCGGCGCTGGCGCCGGGATAGGTCGCCGAGACCGTGACCTGCGGCGGTGCGACGCTCGGGTACGACTCCACGCCCATGTTCAGCAGCGAGATCACGCCGGCGAGCGAGATCAGAATGGAGACGACCCAGGCGAAGACCGGGTGGTTGATGAAGAACTTGGGCATGGCGGATCAGTCCTGCGCGTCGTTCGCTGCGGGCGCCTGACCGGCCGCTTCTTCAGCCGGCGCCGCGGATGCGTCTTCCGACGTCGCCGCACCGCTCGTCTCGCCTGCAGGTGGCGCACCTGCACCGGCTGCGGGCGCAGACTGGGCCTGATTGGGGGTCCACGGAACGGGCTTGACCACTGCGTCCGGCCGCGCCTTCGGCACGCCGCTGACGATCACACGGTCACCTGCCACCAGACCTTCGCTGATGACCCACTGGCCATCCTGCGCGCGCTCGGTACGCACCGGCTTGCGGACCACCTTGTCCCCCTCGCCGGCCACGAGTACGTAGGCGGTGCTGGCGTCGCGCAGCACCGCAGCCTGCGGCACCAGGAACACGCCGCTCTGCAGGCCCATGTTGGCGCGCAGCGTCACGTAGACACCCGGCAACAGGCTGCGGTCGGGATTGGGCACGATCGCGCGCAGCTGGAGTGCGCCCGAGGCCGGATCCACCACGTCGCCTGAAAAGTCCAGCGTCGCCTTCTGGTCATGGACGTTGCCGTCGGCCAGCAGAATCTCGACCTCGCCACCGCCGGCGGAGCGATCGAGCTGCATGCTGCGGATGCGTTCGAACTCGCCCGCGCTCATCGAGAAGTTGATGTACAGCGGATCGATCTGGTCCACGGTCGTCAGCAGGGTCGCCTCGCCCTGCCCGACCAGCGCACCTTCCGTGACCTGCGCCTTGCCGGCGCGGCCGGAAATCGGCGCCCGCACCGTGGCGTAGCCCAGGTTGATCTGCGCGGACCGCGTGGAGGCACGCGCTGCCTGCAGCGCAGCGTCGGCGCTGCGTTCGGCGGCCAGCGCGTTGTCCAGATCGGACTTGGAAATGAAATTGGTCGGCGCCAGGCGGCGGGCCCGATCGGCGGCGCTCTTCGCGTTGCTTGCATTCGCACGCGCCTGGGCCTCGGCGCCCTGCGCCGTGCCGAGCGCGGCCTGCAACTGGGCCGGGTCGATGCGGAACAGCACATCGCCTTCCTTGACGTCGCTGCCTTCCTGGTAGACCCGGCGCTCGAGCACGCCAGGCACGCGGGCCCGGACATCGGCGCTCCGATATGGCGCGAGACGGCCGACCAGATCCTCCTGCAGGGGAACGGTTGTCGGCTGGACGGTCATCACACCCACTTCGGGCGGCGGCGGGGGCGCGGCCGGATCCTGTTTATTGCCACAGGCGGAAAGCGCCGCGGCGAGCATGGCGATGGAGAGGATTCGGCGCATTGGGGGACCTGGGGAAGATTGAACGGGATTTACTATACCGGCCAGTATAGCTAATTCGAATCGCAGATCGCACCGTGCAACAAGTCACTCGCCGCGCTTGAGGCTGCCTGCCATGCGCGCCGCTCGATTGCCATGTGAAGGATCCTACGCCCGCAATCATCATCTCCGTGTGCGGATACGGTGAACCTGTTCACGTCCGCTCGCCCGCGTCAATGCGCCCGTAGAGATCTTGGCGATGCGCCCGGCGCGTGGGTCACGGAGCTCGCTCACGGGTGGAACACTCGCGGTGATCGGCCGACCGGATCACGCGTTGATCGGCAGGAAAAGCGAACCGCCTAAGGCGAGGACGAGCGCTCGGCCAGCACGGCGTCGACGACAAGGTGCCCGGCGGCGCGGACCGGATCCACACCGAATGGAAGTATTCCCAGGCATGGCGCAGGAAGCGCCCGATCCAGCAGCTCCACGTAATCGTCCGCGCGCGCGAAATCCGGGTCGATGCGGTTACCGATCCATCCGATGAGACGACAGCCGTCGGCAGCGACCGCGCGCGCGGTCAGTCGTGCGTGGCTCAGGCAGCCAAGCCTGAGCCCGACCACCATCACCACCGCGCCTCCCAGGTGGCGGGCGAGGTCGCGATGCTCCAGTCCCTCGGCCAGCGGCGCATCCCAGCCGCCGGCGCCTTCGACGACGACCAGATCGGCAGTGTCCGCGAGCCGCGCATAAGCGGCGTACAACATGGCCACATCGACGTGCACGCCCGCCGCGCGGGCCGCCAGCGTCGGCGCCGTGGGCTCGGGCAAGGCGAAAGGATTGACGTCGGCATAGTCCGGACGCGGATCGCTGGCGGCCTGCAGGGCCAGTGCGTCATCGTTGCGCCAGCCACCGTCGCGCCAGTCGCAGCCGCTCGCGACAGGCTTCATGCCGACCGCACGCAACCCGTTGCCGCGCAAAGCATGCAACAGGGCGACGCTGCTGTGGGTCTTGCCGATACCGGTATCGGTGCCGGTGACCAGCAGGCTGCGCGACGTCATCGCACAGACCGTCGTGCGAATGTCAGGAGTGGCGTCCGGCGCGCCTGCGGCAACACCGGAAAGGCTGCGCGCGGATGCATGCGATGCAGGTGATGCGTCCCCCGCAGCCACGCGTTGCGCGTGCCTGGCGCCTGCAGGGCCGCTGCTACACTGCGCGACATGTTCACATCTTCACCCGTCACCGGCTCCAAGGCCGAGCAGTATGCCGCGCTTGCAGCGCAGGCCCGGGCACTCCTGCACGGCGAACGCGACTCGATCGCCAACGCCGCGAATCTCTCGGCCCTGGTCTATCACGCCCTGCCCGATCTCAACTGGGTCGGCTTCTATCTGTTCGACGGCAAGGAACTCGTGGTCGGTCCGTTCCAGGGGCTGCCGGCCTGCGTGCGCATTCCGCTCGACAAGGGGGTCTGCGGTGCCGCGGCGCGCACGCGCACGACCCAGCGCGTCGACGACGTACACGCGTTTCCCGGGCACATCGCCTGCGACAGCGCCTCGCGTTCCGAACTCGTCGTGCCGCTTTATGACGGCGAGCGCCTGATCGGGGTCTTCGACCTCGACAGTCCGCTGCCGGCACGCTTCGATGCCGACGACCAGGCCGGCCTGGAAACGCTGGCGGCGATCTTCGTGGACAGCGCACGCGAGGGCGGCGCGGGGTGACCATGCCGAAGCTGCGCAACATCGGCCCCAAGTCCGCAGCGTGGCTGCGCCAGGTGGGCCTGCGCACGCGTGAGGATCTCGAGGCCGCGGGCGCGGTCGAGGCCTTCGTTCGGGTGCGACGCGCGGGCTTCAAACCGAGTCTCAACCTGCTCTATTCGCTCGAAGGCGCGCTGCTCGACTGCCATTGGCAGGACCTGCCCGAGCCGCGCCGCCAGCAGCTCGTCCAGGCGGCCGAGGCTGCGACCGCACAATTGCCCGATCCGCGCGCCCGCATGGCCGCCGGTCCGGTCACGACGACCGTCAACGAAACCGCGTCCGCGGAATCACCGGGCGGGGATCGCGGCGACTGATCGCGCACCGCGCGAGTGGTTCCCGCTCACGTACAATCCGCGCAGCTTCATGGTGACCCGCCGGCGTTCTGCCGCCCGGGTTGAAACGGGAAGCCGGTGACGCGCCTCGAGCGCCAGTCCGGCACTGCCCCCGCAACGGTAAGCGTGTCCAAGGCGTCGCATCCGCCACTGTGCCCGAGCACGGGAAGGCGCGACGCCCGGGAGTCCACTCCCACGCGCAAGTCCGGAGACCGGCCACGAAGCCTCTTCGATTGCGATGCGGCGGGCATCGCGGCGGCGTTCCGGGCGCGCATGCGTGCCCGACCGGCAGCCTGTCCGTCGTCCTGCGATCCTCATGACCGAAACGCGGTTCGTGCGCGGGTGCGCGTGCCGCAAGGAGACCGCAATGCCGTTCCGTACCCTGAGCGTGGCGATCGTCACCGCCCTCGCCTCGCCCCTTGCCCAGGCAGCGCCCGCTGCCGGCGCCAGCGATCTGGACACCGTGTTCGTCACCGCCTCGCGTATGCACAGCAGCCTGCGCGAGACGCTGGTACCCGCCCAGGTCATCGACCGCGCCGAGATCGAGCGCAGCCAGGCCCGCGACCTGCCCGGGCTGCTGCAAGGCCGCGCCGGCATCCAGATCAGCAACCAGGGCGGTCCCGGCAAGGTCAGCACCATCTTCATGCGCGGCGCCGAGTCCGATCACGTCCTGGTACTGCTCGACGGCATCCGCATCGGCACCGCAACCGCCGGCTTCGCCGCCATCCAGGACATCCCGGTGGACCAGATCGAACGCATCGAGATCGTGCGCGGTCCGCGATCGAGCCTGTACGGCTCGGAAGCCATCGGCGGCGTGATCCAGATCTTCACCCGCCGCAGCGATGGCGCGATCACGCCACGCGCGCGGCTCGGCGTCGGCAGTCACGCGCTGCGCGAATCCAGCGCCGGCATCGGAGGCCGCAGCGGACACGCCTGGTTCGGCGTCGACGCCGCGTTCCAGCGCACCGACGGCATCGACGCCTGTCGGGGTTCGGGCACGCTGCTGGAGGGCTGCTTCGTCGACGAGCCCGACCGCGACGGTTACCGCAACCGTTCGCTCAATCTGCGCGGTGGCCTGGACCTGGCGGACGGGCTCACGCTCGAGGCCAACGCCCTGCATGCCGATGCCCTCAACGAATACGACGGCAGCATCTTCGGTGGCAACGAGTCCCACAACGTGCAGCAGGTCACGGGGGCCACACTGGGCTATGCACCATCGGAGGTCGTGCGCCTCACGGCGCAGGCCGGCCGCGCGTACGACAAGTCGACGACCTATTTTTACGACGAAGGCAACGGCACGCACAGCGACGTGGGCCGGTTCGACACCCGCCGCGATACCGCAGCACTGCAGGCGGGCTTCGACCTCGCGCCGACGCAGGCCTTGAGCCTGGGGTTCGACTGGCAGTCCGACAACGTCGAAAGCATGACCGCCTACGCGGTCACCCGGCGCGACACCTTTGCCACCTTCGCCGAATACCAGGCCCGTTTCGGCGCACATCGCCTGCAGGCAAGCGCGCGCCATGACGACAACGAACAGTTCGGCGGCCACGGCACCGGCAGCCTCGGCTGGGGCATGGACCTGTCCCGCGGCATCCGTCTTCGCGCGACCGCCGGCACCGGCTTCAAGGCCCCGACGTTCAACGACCTGTACTACCCCGGCTCGGAAAGCCCCGACCTCAGGCCCGAGCGCTCGAGGAGCGTGAATCTCGGCGTCTCGCAGGACGGCGAGGGCTGGAACTGGACGTTCGACGTGTTCGAAAGCCGCATCGACGACCTCATCGTGCTGCTCTACCCGCCGCCGGACTACCTCGGCACCGGCCTGAACATCGAACAGGCGCGCATCCGCGGCGCGGAACTGACCTTTGCGGTCGCTGCCGCTGGCTGGGACCTCACGGGCGAGCTGGGTCATGTGGATCCCCGCGACCGCAGCGAAGGCGTGAACCACGACAACCTGCTGGCACGCCGTGCGCGCAACACGGCGCGTCTGGACATCGACCGCGACTTCGGCGAGCTGCGCATCGGCAGCACATTGCGCGCTGCCAGCGGCCGGTTCGACAACCTGGCGAACACCGTGCGCGTGGCCGGTTACGGCACGCTGGACCTGCGTGTGGCCTGGGCGTTCGACCCCGACTGGACGCTGGAAGCACGCGCGAGCAATCTCCTGGACAAGGCCTACGAAACCATCGCCTGGTACAACCAGCCGGGCCGCGAGTACGGACTGGCGCTGCGCTGGGCACCGGTCGCCCGCTGAAGCGGAAAAGCCCCGCAATGCGGGGCTTTCATTCCTGCAGGGCGTGGCGTGACACGTGCGGATGCGCAAACAGCCGACGCATCCACATGCGCTTTCGGCATCCCGCGGGCAGGCCCACGCAGGCCACCGCTCAGGCGGCCAGCAGCGCCCGGAGCAGCGGCGGAATGCCCGACGACGCGGCAGCGACGTTGTCGAGCACGTGCTGGAACGTGATCACTTCGTCGACCTGCGGGCCTGCGCCCGCCGCCCAGTTGGCGACGATCGCCAGGCATGCGTAATCGAGCCCGAGTTCGCGGGCCAGGCTCGCCTCCGGCATCCCGGTCATGCCGACCAGGTCGCAGCCGTCACGACGCAGGCGCACGATCTCCGCGCGCGTCTCCAGCCGTGGGCCCTGGGTGGCGCCATAGCAGCCGCCGTCGACCAGCATCACGCCCGCGGCCGCCGCTGCATCGAGTACGCGCCGGCGCAGCGCCGGCGTATAGGGATCGCCGAAATCGATGTGCAGCAAGTCGCTGCCCTCCTCCTCGGAGAACGTCGACACCCGGCCCCATGTGTAGTCGATCAGCTGGTCCGGGCACGCCAGCACGCGCGGACCGAAGCGTTCTGTAATGCCGCCGACGGTATTGAGCGCCAGGACCTGCCTGGCCCCCAGCGCCTGCAGCGCGGCGAGATTGGCGCGGTAGTTCACCCGGTGCGGCGGCACCGAGTGCCCTTCGCCGTGGCGGGCAAGGAATGCCACGCGGCGGCCGTCCAGGGTGCCGACCCGTACCGGGCCCGACAGCGCGCCATAGCGCGTGACCGGCTGATGCGGTTCGACATCCTCGAGTTCGGCCAGCTGGTAGAGGCCGGTGCCGCCGATGACGGCGAGGTCGATGCCAAGGTCCATGAAGTTCTCGATGGGGATGGAAGCGGAAGCGGAGCGGACAATGTCCGCCGACACGGTGTGAACGACAGCGTGCCCTGGGACGGCTCGCAGGCCGCGCGCCACAGGAGGGAGCGCGCGCAGGCCGAGAATGCGGCCTGCGGCTACGCCCGTTCGGCGCCGCACTCGCCCAGCGACACTGCAGCGCGCATGCGGATCACTCCGCGAGTGCGTAAATCCCGGGGAGATTGCGCCCCTGCTCGTGGAAATCCATGCCGTAGCCGAAGACGTACCGGTCCGGCACCTCGACGCCGACGTAATCGGCTTCGACGTCGGCGATGCCGCGATCGTGGAGTTTGACCGCGAGCACCGCGACCCGCACGTCGGCCGCGCCCTGGTCCTCGACCCACTGGCGTACCGCCTTGAGCGTATGGCCCTCGTCGAGAATGTCGTCGACCAGCAGCACGCGACGCCCCTGCAGCGGAGTCGCAGGACGATGCAGCCAGGCCAGGCCGGATCCGGTCGTGGCGCCGCGGTAGCGCGTGGCATGCAGATAGTCGAATTCGAGATCGACCTCGTTCTCGCCGATCGCAAAGGCCAGCTGCGCGGCGAACGGCATGCCGCCGTGCATGATGGTGATGAACACCGGCGGCTGGTCGTCGTCGCCGTAGTCGTCGGCGATCTCCTCGGCCATGGTCTCGATGACCTCTTCCAACGTGTCGCGGTCGAACAGCAGGTCGGCGGTGTCGAGTACGTCGTCGAGGCGGGGCACGTTCATGCGATATCTCCGGTGCGGCCGGCGGGAGCGCCGGCCAGTGCGCCATCCCAGCCGAGCGGGCCACGCCCGATCAGTCCGGTCAGGGCCATGGTGTTGAGCGCGCGGCCTTCGACGGCGGCCAGCGACTCGGCGACGAGTTCGGGGTGACAGACCAGCACGACATCGCAGCCTGCATCGAGGTGCGCATCGACGCGCGCCTTGATGCCACCGGCCGAGAACGCAGCGGCCATGCCGATGTCGTCGGAGAACACCACGCCACGGAAGCCCATTTCCTCGCGCAGGATCGTGTTGATCCAAACCGGCGAGTAGCCGGCGGGCTCCGGCGCGACCTGCGGGTACACCACGTGCGCGAGCATCACCGCGTCGGCGCCTGCGTCGATTCCGGCGACGAACGGCACCAGGTCGTGGGCGCGGATGTCGTCGAGGCTGCGGCGATCGACCGCGTCGTCGAAATGCGTGTCTTCGCGCACCGAACCGTGGCCGGGGAAGTGCTTGAGGGTCGCCGCCATGCCGGCCTCGTGCATGCCTTCGACATAGGCGCGGGTCAGTGCCGCGACGACGTGCGGATCGTCGGAGAACGCGCGGTCCCCGATCGCAAGATTGCCATGGCCGACATCGACCACCGGCGCGAAGCTCAGGTCGACACCGCTGGCACGGATTTCCTGCGCCATCAGCCGCGCATGCGCGCGCGCGGCAGCGGTCGCTGCTGCGGGATCGGCGAGGTACTGCACGCCGAAACCGGCCAGCGACGGCAGCTCGCTGTAGCCCTCCTGGAAGCGCTGCACGCGGCCGCCCTCCTGGTCCACGCAGACGAGCTGCGGACGCGGCGCGGCCTCCCGGATCGCGGCCGACAGTTCACGGATCTGCGCGCGCGAGGCGAAGTTGCGCTTGAACAGGATCACGCCGGCGCAGGCGTCGTGCTGCAGCCAGTCACGCTCCTGCGCGGTGAGTTCGGTGCCGGCCACGCCGATCACAAGCATTGCTGACATCTCCATCGAGCGCGCCGGACGACGCGGACCGGCATTGTCGCAGATGCCGGCGTGTATGCCGTTGCCGTGTGGGGCGTCGGCCGTGCCGAGGCGCCTCGGCCCGGGCGCCGACGCCAGCGCCTGCGGGCCGCGCAGATGAAACGCGGGTCCTCGGCGCAGCCCCGGCAGGCTCGCTTGCCTACAGCTTCAGCCGCGTTCGGCGGCATCCCAGCTGGAGAACGGGCGCGCGGCGAGCGCGAGATTGAAGTAACGCGTCTGCGCGGTCACTTCCGCGCCCAGCCAGTCAGGGTGGGCGAAGGTCTCCTCGGGATCGTCCAGCTCGATCTCGGCGACCACCAGGCCGGCGTTGTCGCCGAGGAATTCGTCCACCTCCCACAGATGCCCGGCGTGGCGCACGAGGTGACGACGCTTCTCCACACGCCCGCCGACACAGAGCTCCAGCAATGCCTTCGCGTCGTCCATCGACAGGGGCAGCTCGAATTCCTGGCGGGTGGTACCCGCATCGCGCGACTTGATGTTGAGAAACGCGGCCTCGCCCTCGATGCGTACGCGCACCGACGCCTTCTGCGCGCCGGTTTCGATCGACGCGGCATCGTTGAGATAGCCCTGCGCCATCGGCACGACCGCATGCGCGGCCGCGCGCCAGCCATCGCCGGTCACCAGGAACTTGCGCTCGATCTCGATGCCCATGGGTTCAGCGCTTCTCGAACAGGGCGATGGACTCGACGTGCGCGGTCTGGGGGAACATGTCCATGACGCCAGCCTCGGACAGCGTCCATCCGCGCTCGTTGACCAGATACCCGGCATCGCGCGCCAGCGATGCGGGGTGGCAGCTCACATAGACGATTCGGCCGAAGCGTTCGAGCGGCAGCTGGCGCAGCACGTCGATCGCGCCCGAGCGCGGCGGATCGAGCAGCAGCTTGTCGAAGCCCTGCCGCATCCATGGCGCGCCGCGCTGATCCTGGGTCAGATCGGCGGCATGGAACTGCGCGTTCGCCAGGCCGTTGCGCAGGGCATTCTCTTTCGCGCGAGCGACGAGCCCGGCCTCGCCTTCGACGCCGACGACCTCGCGCACGCGACGCGCCAGCGGCAGGGTGAAATTACCGAGTCCGCAGAACAGATCGAGCACCCGGTCCTCGGGCTGCACGTCGAGCAGCTCCAGGGTGCGGGCGATCATCGTGCGGTTGAGGCCGGCGTTGACCTGGATGAAGTCCAGGGGCCGGAACCCCAGTTCGACGTCCCAGTCCTCGAGGCGGAACGAAAGCGCCGGCGCGGCCGGCCAAAGCGCATGCACGCTGTCGACGCCGCCCGGCTGCAGGAAGATCGCCATCCGCTGCGCCTGGCCGAACGCGAGCAGTGCGGACGCGTCGGTGTCACTGAGCGGTTGCAGATGCCGGAAGACCAGCGCGATGCCGTCGAACTCGGGGCGCGGATCGCCGGCGATGAATTCGATCTGCGGAATCGTCGCGCGCGCTTCCAGTCCGTCGATCAGGCCCGACAGCAACGGAATGATCGCCGCGATCGGTTCGATCACCGTATGGCACTCGCGCAGGTCGGCGACGAAGCGCGGATCGCGCTCGCGAAAGCCCACCAGCGTCCTGTCCTTCTTGTCCACCCGCTTGACCGAGAACCTGCCCTTGCGGCGGTAGTTCCAGGCGCGGTCGACGATCGGTTCCATCCAGCGCTGCGGCGTCACATGGCCGATGCGCTCGAAGTTTTCCCGCAGCACGCGCGCCTTGGCGAGGATCTGCTGGTCGGCGTCGAGATGCTGCAGCACGCAGCCTCCACACACGCCGAAATGCGGGCATCGGGGTATCACCCGATGCGGCGAGGCGGAAACGACCTCGAGTGTCGTCGCCTCGTCGAAATGGCGCGAACGCGCCGTCCGCATCGCCATGACCTGCTCGCCGGGCAGCGCGCCGGCGACGAACACGGCCTTGCCATCGGGCAGGCGCGCGACGCCGCGACCGTCATGGGTCAGATCGACGATATCGGCGGAGAATGGGGTCTGGTCGAGGCGGCGGGATCTGGCCACGTGGCGAAGGCTGCTGGGCAAAAGGGCCGCGTATTGTCGCAGATGCGTGCAGCGCATCTGGGCTTGGGATCTCTCAGCGCCGCCTGGAAGCACTCGCTGCAGCGCCGCCCCGCAGATGAGCGCCCGATGGACCCGCGTGCGAGGGGACTGAAAGTCGCGGCCCGGCACGCGACGTCAGGCGCGCGTCACCTGCGCCGGAGCAACCCCCGCAACCGCCGTCGACCGCAGTCCCACCCACCGCCAACCGCATCGACTGCAGAAAGATCCGGCGCTACTTCTGCATCCAGCTGCCGCCCTGCTGGTACCACCAGCCAGGCCGGGCACTGGCGATCCACTGGCGCGCGAACACGTCGCGGATCTGCGATTCCCATTCCGGATGACCGTTGGCGACGGCGATCTCTCGATACACCGCCTGGCGGTCGCGGTTGTCGTCGGCGACTGCGGCATTGACGGCCACCCGGTCCTTGATCGGCAACTGCGAGGCGTCGCGCACGACGATCATGCCGTTGCCGCCGAAGCCGAGCGCGCCGGAGTCGAAATGCGGCCGCAGCGTGCTGTTGAAGCGCTGCTCCATCCGCGACTGGATCGCCAGGATCGCCGGCGTTCGGATGTTGATGTCGGGCGTCTGCGCCTGTGCGCTGCCGATGCCGAGCAGCATCCACGGATCGAAGCGCGGCGTCGTCGCGGCCATGCCACCACCGGGCACCGCTTCCGGCGGCTCGTCGCCGATCACCTTCTCGACGAACTCGCGCGCCGCTTCGCGCGCTTCGGCCGCGGGAAAATAGACATTGATCGTCACGCAGGCGGTCAACGCCAATGCGGCCACGGCCGGCAAACCCATCCAACGCGCCATCTGTTTGTCTCCTCTGATTGATCGGGCGCCGGTCATTCGATGACCGGCGCAACATCTCCACCCGCTGCGGCAACGAGGCGCTCGACCAGCGTCGGCCAGTCGACATCACGATTGAACCCCACGACGTCCAGCCGCGGCAGGCCTGCGCCGCGCACGATAGTAAAGGCGTTGCCCTCTGAACGCAGGCCGCCCATCCTGCAGACTTCGTTGCGCAACCGGCACGAGATCCCGATGCCGCGATAGCCGAAATCGTCGAACAGCGCGATCGCCCTGCCCTGCAGCGTCGTCACGAACGAAGCATCGCCGACGCTCGAGATGTCCTGCACCGCGCGCTGGCTGATGCGCTGGCGTACGCCGGGCGCAGGTTCCGTGTGCAGTTCGGCGTCGAACGCGGTCGCGTTCCAGTCGACGAGGCGCAGCCCGTCGATACGTCCGTGCAGGCGGCCCTCGATGCTGCCGAAGCCGAATACACCGGTCAGCGCGTGCAGGTCGAGTCCGGTCAGGACCAGATCGCTGGTGACGGTGGGCAGTACACCGAACGGACGTTCGACCGCGAGCGAGGAAACATCCACGCGGCCATCGAACAGACCGATCGAAAGACCGCCATCGAAATCGATGCGGTTGTCGGCATAGCGCACCGTTGGAATGTGGCCGGTCAGCGTGCCCTCGAAGGCCGGCCAGTCCAGGGAACGGGCCAGCGCACCGACATCGATCGCATCGAGCCGCAGTGCCGTTGCCATACGCAGCCCCGACCGGGCCGACGGCAGCTGTACCTCCAGCGAGTCGAAGCCGATCTGGCCGCCGAGGAATGGCACTTCAACCAGCTCACGCAGTCGCAGCAGGCCGTCCCGGCTCTCGAGGTGCCAGTCCGCGGCGTCGAAGGACATGCCGTAGAGCGCGCCACCCTGCCAGCCGACGCTGCCAAGCACCGGCGCCGCGGCCGAGTAGCGCAGCGCACCGTCGAGCCGGTCGAAACGGAACCGCCCGTCGCTATCGCCGACGTCCAGCCCGGTCAACGACAGCTCCGCGCTGCGCAGCGCAGCATCGTCCAGCTCGAGGCCGGCGCGGAAACCGCCGCTCAGGGTCAGTCCCTGGATACCGGCCTGGCCGAGCCAGCCCGAGAGATAACGTCCAGGCACCGCGGCGGCATCGTGGCTGGCAAGGCTGAGCCCGAGCGAGGCGATCTCGAGATCCGGACGCAATCGCGCCTGGCCATCGACCTGCAGCGTGGCCCCGTCACGCCACTGCAGCCGAGGCAGCGCCCAGTCCCCGGCACCCGCGCGCGCGAGGTCCACGCCGAACGTGACCGGCGATTCCGGCAGGACGACATAGGCGTTGCCCACCAGCAGTTCGCCACCGCGCAGGCGACCGTCGACCGTTGCCGTGAGCGCGTCATCGGGCAGCAGGAAGCGGATCGCGAGGTCGCCTGTCAGCCCGTCGGCAGCCGCGCTCGCGTCGTCGGTCTCCAGCGCGAGCGCGGTGACTGCGAGGTCGGCGTCCACGTCCAGGGGCCGCGCGCTGTGTGCGTTGATGTGGACCTTGCCGTCCAGTCTGCCGCGCGGCAGCCGCGCCACCGACCAGGCCTCGCGTACCAGCGCCTCGACCCAGGCCGCCGGCACCTGGCGGAGATCGATGCGGGTGATCTCGGGCGTCGCGCTGTCGCGGACCAGGCCGACCCGCGCGTCGCCGGAGACCAGCGTCGCGGCGGTCGCGGCCGCGTCGAGCACCAGCGCCAGTTGCAGCGCCGGCCCGTCGCCGCTGCGCACGGGGCCGGCGCAACGCCAGCGCGGCGTCACGCCGGTGGTCTCGCGCTGCAGCGGGCATTGCCAGTCCAGGTCGCGGAAGCGCCAGCCCAGTGCACCCGCATCGAGATCGCCCGCCTGCAGCCGCAGGCGCCCCTCGGGGGCGTCGGTGGGCCAATCCAGGCGGACGCGGACGTCGCGCAGGGTCGTACCGGCGGCCTCGACCCGCTTGATCCGCGCCTGCATCGACTGCGCCTGCACGAGCACCGGCACACAGGCCAGAAACAGGGTTAGGATCATCGGAACGGGGCGCGGCATCGCCGCAGGATACCCGTCACATCGAGGACGCGATGAACCGATTGCTGCTGGTCGAGGACGACCCTACAAGCCGCAGTTTCCTGCACGCCGCAAGTGCGGCCCTTCCGGCCGAAGTCGACATTGCCGACTCGGTCGAGACCGGCTTCGCGCTGGCGTCGAGCAATACCTACGACGCGTGGCTGATCGACGCCAATCTCCCCGACGGCACCGGCGCAGCCCTGCTCGCCAGGCTCCGCGCGGATGGTCGCGACACGCCCGCCATCGCACACACCGCTGCGCGCGAGCGGCGCGCGCTCGATGCACTGTGCGCGGAGGGCTTCGCGATCGCGCTCAGCAAACCGGTCTCGACCCACGACTGGCAGGGCGCCCTGCGCCGGGTGCTCGCGCGCCACCCGGTCAACCGCGTCCCTGCGGCGCCGCCAATGCCCGATGCGCGCCGCAGTGGCGAAGCGCCGTTATGGAACCAGCAGTCCGCGCTGGCCGCGGTTGGCGGTCAGATGCACAACGTCCGCGGCCTGCGCGAACTGTTCATCGGCGAACTCGACGGCACCCGCGAGCAGATCGAAACCGCGGCTGCGGATGGCGATGCCGCTGCATTGCTGGGCGCCCTGCACCGCTTGCGCGCCAGTTGCGGCTTCGTCGGTGCCGAACGGCTGGGACTGGCATCACGTCTGCTCAGTGCGGAACCGGACTCGGCGCCCGCGCTGCAGTCGTTCCTTCATGCGCTCGCCGAGACGCGGGCCAGCGCGCACGCCCCCGGGGGCAGCTGAGGATCAACGCCGCGCCAGGTCCGCGGCCAGTTCCCAGGACTTCAACGGGCGCGGCCCCAGATGGTGGCGCAGCACGTCGCGGAACGCGCGTCGCAGGCTGGCCATGTCGGCAGCCGCCGGCGCGATATCGGCGCCGATCGCCAGCAGCGCCGCGCCCGTCGGGGCGGTAGTACGGTCGGCGGAACCTCCATCGAGATGCAGCCGGCGCGGGCCGTGCTCGGGGTCGAGCCGGTAGCGGGCCGCGGGGTCGATCTGCTCGCCGTCACCATCGGTGTCGTAGGCGAACCCCAGGCCGATCGCGTCGAGCAGGTCGCGCTCGAACCTGCGCAGCGTCCATGCCAGGCCCGGCTGCGGTAGACGCTGGCGCACCTGGTCGAACGCTTCATACAACGCTGGCGATGGGTCCTGCCTGGGCGCGAGCCGCAGCACCAGCTCGCTGACGTAGAAGCCGGCCAGCATCGCATCGCCGGTCAAGCGGGGCGCCGCGTCGAGCGCTTCGGCCCCGCGCAGCTGCGCAAGTTCGCCCAGAAGCACCGCACTGAGCCGGATGTGCTGCAACGGCTGCAACGCAGCCCGCAGCACATGCTTCTTCGGGCCCTGCACGCCGCGCGCGACCAGACCCAGACGTCCGTGATCGCGGCTCAGGACCTCGACCAGCAGGCTGGTCTCCCGCCATGGCCGCGCATGCAGTACGAACGCGGACTCGTCTTCGATACGCACGGTTGCTCCGCGGGTCCGCTCAGCCGAGGCTGACAGGATGGGCGACGCCGGATGGCTGGAGCGAGGAGGCGCGAACGGCGCGAGGATCCAGTCCGTCCGACATCAGGCGCATGCCCACGCGGCGAGCGTCAGTCGCCGTAGCCCAGCGCCTTGAGCGCGGCCTCGTCGTCGGACCAGCCCTCGCGCACGCGGACCCAGGTTTCCAGGAATACCTTGGCGTCGAACAGCCGTTCCATGCCCATGCGGGCCTTGGTGCTGATCTCCTTCAGGCGGGTGCCGGCCTTGCCGATCACGATCGCTTTCTGGCCTTCGCGTTCGACCCAGATCACCGCGCCGATGCGCAGCATCCTGCCATCGAGTGAAAAACTCTCGATCTCCACCGTCGTCGCATACGGCAGCTCGTTGCCGAGCTGGCGCATCAGCTGCTCGCGCACGAGTTCGCCGGCCAGAAATCGTTGGCTCTTGTCGGTGATCTCGTCTTCGCCGTAGAGGGCGCCCTGTTCGGGCAGCAGCGGCAGTACGGTCGAGACCAGCTGCTCGAGACCCTTGCGCTTGAGCGCGGACAAGGGCACGACGCCGGCGAAGTCGCGCCCTTCGGTCACCTTCTGCAGGTACGGCAGCAACTGGGTCTTGTCCTTGATGCGGTCTACCTGGTTGACGACCAGCACGACCGGCACGCCGGCCTCGTGCAGCGTGTCGAACGCCAGCGTGTCCTCGTCGTCCCAGCGTCCGGCCACGACTACCAGCAGCGCGGCGTCCACGCCTTCCAGCGCGCCGCGCGCGGCCCGGTTCATGATCCGGTTCATCGCCCGCTTCTGCTCGTGGTGGATGCCGGGCGTGTCGACCAGCAGCAACTGGCCCTCCGGGAAGGACGCGATGCCGAGCAGGCGGTGCCGGGTGGTCTGCGGTCGGTTGGAGACGATGCTCACCTTGGCGCCTACGAGGGCATTGACCAGGGTGGACTTGCCGACATTGGGTCGGCCGATGACGGCAACGGAGCCGGCGCGATGGGGCGTGGTGTGGGGTTCGGTCATACCGGCATTCTACGGCGTGCCGGCGCCCCGCTGTGCTCCGGCTGTCAGTGCGCGGCTTCGAGCTGGGCAATCAGGGCTTCGGCCGCCTGCTGTTCAGCGGCCCGGCGCGACGTGCCCTGCCCTTCGGCCGCGAGCCCGGCATCGGCCAGCACGCAGCGCACGAGGAAGGTCTTGGCATGTTCCTCGCCGCTTTCGGCGAGCAGTTCATAGACCGGCAACGCCTTCTGCCGGCCCTGCAGCCACTCCTGCAGGCGGGTTTTGGCGTCCTTGGCGACACGGCCGCCGGCCAGCGCCACGAAGGTCTTCTCGAACAGCGGCAGCACCACGGCGCGGCAGGTTTCCAGGCCGGCGTCGAGGTAGATGGCGGCGATCACCGCCTCGAGTGCGTCCGACAGGATGGAATCGCGTCGATGCCCGCCGGACTTCAGTTCACCCGGCCCCAGCACCAGTCGCGCGCCAAGATCGAGCTCTCGCGCCACTGCGGCCAGTGAGGACTCGCGTACCAGTTCGGCCCGCGCGCGGGTCAGGGTGCCTTCGTCGGCATTGGGCCAGCGCGCATACAGCGCCTCGGCGATGAACGCGCCGAGGATCGCATCACCGAGGAACTCGAGGCGCTCGTTGTGCGGGGCGCCGGCACTGCGGTGCGTCAGCGCCTGGGTCAGGAGCTCGGGCTGGCGGAACACATGCCCCGCGAACCGGCCCTGCTGGCGATCAAACTCCGTTGCCACCGCGCACCAGCGCCTGGGTCGCGTGGAACTTGCCCACGACATCGAGATTGAAGACAAGCGGCACACGGACCTCGTACTGCACGTCCATCAGCCAGCCGTTGTCGGCGCGACGGATCTTGACGTTCTGCGGCTTCACGTTTTCCGAGTAGCTGATGTACAGGCGGCGGAAGAACAGGTCCTGGATGCGCGCGGGATCCGACGATGCGGTGCCCGGCTCGCTGGCCAGGCCCTTGAGCGCAGCCTTGACGCTGTAGTACTCCGAATACATCGGGAAGAGCTTCATGCCCACATAGGCGAAGAAGCCGACGACTGCCAGGACGATGATGAATCCCAGCAGGGTGATGCCGCGTTGCGTGCGCTTCATTGAGGTCCCCTGGAGCCGATGGTGGTTACTTGATGCCCTGGCCGATTCTTCCCCAATCGACCCAACCCGGCGCAGTGGTGTCGACGTTCATCCAGATCAGGAACGCCTTGCCACGCAGCTGCGTTTCGGGAAGCGTACCCCAGAAGCGGCCGTCATCACTGCGGTCGCGGTTGTCGCCCATGACGAAATAATGGCCCTGCGGCACATGGAAGGTGCCCTCGCCCAGGTGGAAGGGCGCGGCCTGGTCGATCTGCAGGATCTCGTGGCGGCGATCGGGCATCTGCTCGACATAAAGCGATGCGCCGGTCATCTCCGCGCCGCGGCCGACACCCTCGTAGGTCCCCACGCGCTCATAGGAGAACGGAGTGCCGTTGACGTACACCTGGTTGTCGCGGAATTCGATGGTGTCGCCGGGCAGGCCGATGACGCGCTTGATCCAGTCCTGATCGGGATGCTGCGGCGGCCGGAACACCACCACGTCGCCCCGCGCCGGCTCGCCGATGTCGATGATCTTCTTGTTGGTGATCGGCAGGCGGATGCCGTAGCTGAACTTGTTGACCAGGATGAAATCGCCGATCAGCAGCGTCGGCATCATCGAACTCGACGGAATGCGGAACGGCTCGGCGACGAAGCTGCGCAGGATCAGCACGACGATCAGGACCGGGAAGAACGCCTTCGCGTAGTCGACGACGACCGGCTCCTTCTCCTCGAGCAGTCCGGCACGGCGCGCACGCGCCTTCGCCAGCACCAGCTTGTCGAGCAGCCAGATAACGCCGGTCAGCAACGTCAGCACGACCAGTGCGGTCTCGAACCATTTCATGCGGAATCCTCGAATAACTCGGACGGGCCGGCGCGCGCGCCGGCGATATCAAACCACGGATCAGGACTCGCGCGACGTGCTCAGCACAGCGAGGAAGGCTTCCTGCGGGATCTCGACGCGGCCTACCTGCTTCATGCGCTTCTTGCCTTCCTTCTGCTTCTCCAGAAGCTTCTTCTTGCGCGAGATATCGCCGCCATAGCACTTGGCCAGCACGTTCTTGCGCAGCGCCTTGACCGTGGTCCGGGCGATGATCTGCGCGCCGATCGCAGCCTGGATCGCCACGTCGAACTGCTGACGGGGGATCAGTTCCTTCATCTTCTCGGTCAGCTCGCGACCCCGCCGGTCGGCGTGGCTGCGATGGACGATGAGCGAGAGCGCATCCACCTTGTCGCCGTTGATCAGCGTATCCACGCGCACGAACGGACCGGCCTGGAAGCGCAGGAAGTGATAGTCGAGCGAGGCGTAGCCGCGGCTGACCGACTTGAGCTTGTCGAAGAAATCCAGCACCACTTCGGCCATCGGCAGCTCGTAGCTGATCTGCACCTGGCTGGCCATGTACTGGATGCCGATCTGCACGCCGCGCTTGTCCTCGCACAGCTTGATGATCGCGCCGATGTAGGCCTCGGGGGTGAGGATGTTGGCGCGGATGATCGGCTCGCGCACTTCCTCGATCAGGTTCGACTGCGGCAACTTGGCCGGATTGTCGAGCGAGATCACTTCACCGTCGGCCTTGAGCACCTCGTAGATCACCGTCGGCGCGGTGCTGATCAGGTCGAGGTCGTACTCGCGCTCCAGGCGCTCCTGCACGATCTCCATGTGCAGCATGCCGAGGAAGCCGCAGCGGAAGCCGAAGCCCATCGCCTCGGAGCTTTCGGGCTCGAAGCGAAGCGCGGCGTCGTTGAGACGCAGCTTGTCCAGCGCCTCGCGCAGGTCCGGGTAGTCCTCGGCGTTGACCGGGAACAGGCCCGCGAACACGCGCGGCTGCATTTCCTGGAACCCGGGGAGCGCCTTGTCGGCGGGCTTCGCGGCCAGGGTCAGCGTGTCGCCGACCGGCGCACCGTGCACGTCCTTGATCGACGCGGTGATCCAGCCCACTTCGCCTGCACGCAGGGCCGGCAGTTCCTTGCGCTTCGGGGTGAACACGCCGACCTTGTCGACGTCGTGCGTGCGCCCGGTCGACATCACCAGGATCTTGCTCTTGGGCGTGATCTCGCCCTGCATCACGCGCACCAGCGACACCACGCCGAGGTAGTTGTCGAACCAGGAGTCGATGATCAGCGCCTGCAGCCGGTCGGTATCGCGCGGCTTCGGCGGCGGAATGCGGTGCACGATCGCCTCGAGCACCTCTTCGACATTGAGCCCCGTCTTCGCGCTGACCGCGACGGCATCCTCGGCGTCGATGCCGATCACCGCTTCGATCTCGGCCTTGGCCTTCTCGATGTCGGCCGTGGGCAGGTCGATCTTGTTGAGCACCGGAATCACTTCCAGGCCCTGCTCCACCGCCGTGTAGCAGTTGGCGACCGACTGCGCCTCGACGCCCTGCGCCGCGTCCACCACCAGCAGCGCGCCTTCGCACGCAGCCAGCGAGCGGCTGACTTCATAGGAGAAGTCCACGTGGCCGGGCGTGTCGATGAAGTTCAGGTGGTAGATCTGCCCGTCGCGCGCCTTGTAAGGCAGCGAGACCGATTGCGCCTTGATCGTGATGCCGCGCTCGCGCTCGATCGGATTCGAGTCGAGCACCTGCGCCTCCATCTCGCGCGCCTGCAGGCCGCCACAGAGCTGGATGATGCGATCGGCAAGCGTCGACTTGCCATGGTCGACGTGGGCAATGATGGAGAAGTTGCGGATGTTCCGCATCGGATCGTGGGTCATTGGGCGGCGGCCGGGCCGTCGTCGAAAAGGTAACGGGCGATTATCGCACAGCGCCCGCACCGCACGCGGCCGGGTCGTGACCGGCCAGGCGCGCGCGCCAATGAGGGCCGGAAAAGGAACGGCCCGCTGCGCGAGCGGGCCGTTCCATGCCTGCCAGGAACGCTGCCGTTCAGCGCTCGGCGGCGGCAGGCACCGGCACGGCCCGGTACTGGGTGCCGCCGCTGCGTCCGCGGACCAGCAGCATCACGGTATCGCCCGGCTTGATCTCGCGCAGCGCGCGGTCGAGCGCCGCCGCGCTGGCGACCGGCGTGCGGCCGACGCGCAGGATGACGTCGCCCGGCGCGATACCGGCCCTGGCCGCGGCGCCCGTCCCGGCATTGGCCACCAGCACGCCCTCATCGTTGCCGAGCCCGTACTGCCGACGCTGGGCCGCGTCGAGATCGCGGCCAACCAGGCCGAGCGCATTGCCACCCGTCGCGGCGGCCGGCGCCTGCGACTGCGTACCCGCCGCGGCGGAAGTCGCTGCCCCCTCGAGCGCCGACAGGGTGACGTCGAACTCGCGGGTACGACCTTCGCGGAAGATCCCGACCCGCACCCGGGTGCCCGGCGTCTTGCTGCCAACAAGCGGCGGCAACTCGCTGGACGACACGATTTCGGTGCCGTCGACCGAACGGATCACGTCCCCCGGCTCGATGCCGGCCTTCTGCGCGGGGCTGCCGGGCAGGACCTCCTGGACCAGGGCGCCCTTGGTGTCGGGCAGCTTGAAGCCGGCCATGTCCTGCGGCGTGATCGCCGAGACCTGCACGCCCAGCGAACCGCGCTGCACGCTGCCGGTCTTCTTGATCTGCTCGGCCACGTTCGCGGCCACGTCGATCGGGATCGCGAAGCTGACGCCCATGTAGCCGCCGGAGTTGCTGAAGATCTGCGAGTTGATGCCGATCACCTCGCCCGCGACATTGAGCAGCGGACCACCGGAGTTGCCACGGTTGATCGGGACATCGGTCTGGATGAACGGCACGTAGCGCTGGTTGGCGTAGGGGTTGGAGCGCTGCACCGCGCTGACGATGCCGGCGGTGACCGACTGCTCGAACCCGAACGGCGAGCCGATCGCGACCGCCCACTGGCCCGGCCTGACGCTCGCGCCGTTGCCGAAACGCAGCGTCGGCAGCCCCGTCGCGTCGATCTTGAGCACCGCGACATCGGACTCCGCGTCGCTGCCGACCACCTTGGCGACGAATTCGCGACGGTCGGACAGCCGCACCTTCACCTCGTCGGCGCCGTCCACCACGTGATGGTTGGTCAGCAGGTAGCCGTCGGAAGAGATGATGAAGCCGGTGCCCATCGAGGTGCCCCGCGGCGCGCTGCCACGGCCGCCCGGACCGCCGGGCATCTCGAAGCCCGGCCCGAAGAAGCGGCGGAAGATCTCCGGGATCTGCGCATCGTCCGGCATCTGCTGTCCGCTCGCCTGACGCGCGCCGATCGTCGACTCGATACTCACGACCGCAGGGGTGACGCGCTCGACCAGACGGGTGAAATCGGGCAGCCCGCTGACCAGGGGCGCGGCGGACGTCGATGACACGCTGGCTGCGGTATCGGCAGGCGTCTGCGCAGCGGACTGCGCGACGGCATCAGGCATGAGGAAAGCAGTCGTCGCGGCCGACAGCGCAGCGACGAGGGACATCGTGAGCAGGGACTTTTTCATCGAGGTCATGCTGGACTCGGTGGAATGTGGAATGGGACGGAATCACGCTCGCGGGAGGCGCGCCGGCGCACGCCACCGTGAGCTTTCAGGGAACTCAGGGCAGCATCTGCGACGCGCCGGGAACGGACGCGGCATCGGCGGGATCGACCGGGAACCGTGGCAGTACCGTACTGGTCTGGGTTTCCCGCGCATCCCACGACGGCGCAGCGAACCGTTCGCCCTGACGGACGGAGAAGCTGCTGTTGGCGGAAAGGGACGACGCCCTCGGCCACGGGCGGGCAACGGCCGGCACGTCGGAAAAGCCCGGTTCGGCCGCTGCGGCGCCAGCCATGGCCATGGCCACGCCGACGCCGGCATGTGCGCCAGCGCCCTCGCCAGCACGCGTCGCGGGAGACGAAGCGACCGCGCGCGTCTCGGCCGGCTGAAGGCCCTGGCCGACACGCACCGCGGCGCGCTGCGACTGGCCGCGCGAAGCACGCTCGGTGGCGCCGCGGGGTGCTGCTGCGGCGACCGCCGCCGGCGCACTTTCCTGCAGGTCCGCCACCTGCATGGACGCATCCGCGATCGCGTCGACCGCGACCGGAGCAGGCGTCACCGGCGCGGCATTGGCCACCGCCGGCGTCGCAGTCACGGGCGCATCGACCGCACCCGGGCGGCCGACGAACAGGGCCACCAGTGCGACCGAAGCCACGAGCGCAGCCCCGCCGCCCCAGCGCAGCAGACGCGGGCGCCTGGCGTCCGCGATGACCACGGAGACAGTGCCGTCAGTGGCGATGCCACGCGCCACGCGTTCGGCGAAGTCGGGCGGCAACAGCGAGACATGGCGACCGCGCAGCACATCGCCACAGACCTGCCACCGCTCGAAGCAGCCCGAAAGTTCAGCGTCGTGTTCGAGCCGGCGGCGCAGGAAGCGCGCCTGGTCGTGCGACAGTTCAGCGTCGAGCATCGCCGACAGCTGCTGGCGGTGGAAGCGCTCGAGCTTGTCGGGATCGGGACCGGGCTGCAGGATTTCGATATCGTCGACTGTGTTCATCGGGTCACGCGCTCCACTTGTCTCTCGTTGTCCATCAAAGGCCGCAGTTCGCGATCGATCGCCTCGCGGGCCCGGAAGATCCTTGAACGCACGGTGCCGATCGGGCAGCCCATGCGTTCGGCGATCTCTTCGTAGCTCAGGCCGTCGACCTCGCGCAGGCTGATCGCGAGCCGTAGTTCCTCGGGCAGAGCTTCGACCGCGCGCATCACCGTTTGTTCCAGCTGCTGACGCATCAGTTCACGCTCTGGCGTGTCGCTGTCGCGCAGGCGGATGCTGCTGTCGAATTGCTCGGCATCCTCGACGTCGATGGCGTCGGTCGGCGGGCGCCGGTTGTGGGCAACCAGGTGGTTCTTCGCCGTGTTGACCGCGATGCGATGCAGCCAGGTGTAGAACTGGGAATCTCCGCGGAAGTTCGCCATCGCCCGGTAGGCGCGGATGAAGGTTTCCTGTGCGACGTCCTGCACTTCGCCCCAGTCCGAGATGTAGCGACCGATCAGTGCCGCGATCCGGTGTTGGTATTTGCGCACCAGCAGATCGAACGCCGCGACATCTCCGCCCTGCACCCGTTTGACCAGTTCCTCGTCCAGTTCAGTTCGCTCCCGGCTGTCGCTGTGCTCGGCCATCGGACCGGATCTCCTCAGAAGAAGCCCGGCCTGGCACGGGCAGTAAGACAGGCCGCTGCGCGAAAAGTTCCTCACAGCCGGTGTGGCAGTGTTGCCGCGCACCAACGCATGGTCTGGGGGCGATGCCCGCGTATGCCAAGTCGCAGGCGGTGCCCCGATGACACGCTTTCCGCTGATCCAGTCGGCCGCTGTTTTCAAACGCCGATTTGACGGCGCCGAAGCAACCTCGGGATCATAGGCGGATTCCCATACTCCAAAGAATGGTGCCGTATGTTCGCAGGTCTCGACGGGCTCCGCTTCAGTCACTGGCAAGCCGAATCGCGCGACGACGGCGTGCTCGTCCTCGCATTCGACCGCGCCGGCGAATCGGTCAACACTTTCGCGCAGGACGTGTTGATCGAACTCGATGCGTTGCTCGAACGCCTTGCCCTCGATCCGCCGCGTGCGCTGGTCATCCGCTCGGCCAAGGCCAAGGGCTTCATTGCCGGCGCGGACATCCGCGAGTTCCAGGCGTTCGATGCCAAGGGCACGATCGGCGATTCGATCCGTCGCGGACAGATGGCCTTCCAGCGCCTGGCCGAGCTGCCCTGCCCCACGGTGGCGGCGATCCACGGCTTCTGCATGGGTGGCGGTACCGAAATCGCGCTGGCCTGCGATTACCGCGTCGCCAGCGATGACCCGTCGACCAGGATCGGCCTGCCCGAGGTCAAGCTGGGCATCTATCCGGGCTGGGGCGGCAGCGTTCGGCTGCCGCGGCTGGTCGGCGCGCCGGCGGCGTTCGACATGATGCTGACCGGCCGCGCGCTGTCGGCGAAAGCCGCGCGCGGCATCGGCCTCGTCGACAAGGTGGTCGATCAGGCGCTGCTCGTAGATGCGGCAATCGCGCTCGCGCTCAAGGGTGCCGAGCGTCCTTTCAAGCAGCGTTTCATGGGCTGGGCGACGAACATCTGGCCGGTGCGCCAGGTGCTGGCTCCGGTGCTGGTCAAGCAGGTCGCGCGCAAGGCGAAGAAGCAGCATTACCCGGCCCCGTACGCGATGATCGAAACCTGGCGCCGCGCGTCGGGCGATACCCGCGCGAGGCTGGCGGCCGAACGCAAATCGGTCGTCAAGCTGGCCGGCACGCCGACGGCGCGCAACCTCACCCGCGTGTTTTTCCTGATGGAGCGGCTCAAGGGGCTCGGCGGCAAGGCTGCGGGCGGCCAGGCTCCGATCCGGCGCGTGCACGTCATCGGCGCCGGTGTCATGGGCGGAGACATCGCGGCATGGTCGGCCTACAAGGGCTTCGACGTGACCCTTCAGGATCGCGAGCAGCCGTTCATCGACAAGGCGCAGGCACGTGCCGCAACGCTCTTCGAAAAGAAGGTCAAGGACGCTGCCAAGCGGCCCGAGGTGGCAGCGCGCCTGCGCTCCGACCTCGCCGGTGATGGCGTGGTGGACGCGGACCTGGTGATCGAGGCGATCATCGAGAACGCCGAGGCCAAGCGCAGCCTGTACGCGGATATCGAACCCCGCCTGCCCGCGGACGCGCTGTTGACCACCAACACCTCCTCGATCCCGCTCGACGAACTGCGTAGCGGCATCGCCCGGCCCGGGCGGTTTGCCGGCCTGCACTATTTCAATCCCGTCGCCTCGATGCCCCTGGTGGAGATCGTCCACCACGACGCCGTCGACGAGGCGACCACGCAGCGCCTGGCTGCGTTCTGCAAGGCGATCGACAAACTCCCCGTTCCCGTCGCCGGCACCCCCGGCTTCCTGGTCAACCGTCTGCTGTTCCCCTACATGCTCGAGGCCGCGAGCGCGTACGCCGAGGGGATTCCCGGCAAGGCAATCGACAAGGCCGCGGTCGACTTCGGCATGCCGATGGGGCCGATCGAACTGATCGATACCGTGGGCCTGGACGTGGCGTCGGGCGTCGGCCAGGAACTCGCGCCGTTCCTGGGCCTGCGGATTCCGGCGTCTCTGGCATCGCCACCCGAAGCGGGCCGGCGCGGCAAAAAGGACGGCCAGGGCCTCTACACCTGGACCGACGGCAAGGCGCAGAAGCCCGAGCTGCCGAAGAACTATCGCGCGCCCGAGGATCTGCAGGACCGGCTGATCCTGCCGCTGCTCAACGAAGCCGTAGCCGCGCTGCACGACGGCGTGGTCGCCGACGCCGATCTGCTCGATGCGGGTGTGATCTTCGGCACCGGCTTCGCGCCGTTCCGTGGCGGCCCGATCCAGTACATCCGCGAAACCGGCGCCGATGTCATCGTCGAACGCCTGCGCACGCTGCAGGCGCGCCACGGCGATCGCTTCGCACCGCGTCCGGGCTGGGACAATCCGGCGCTGCAGCCGGTGCCGCGTACCGCCTGATACGCGCATGGCGCGACGCCCTGTCGCGCCGGGCCCTGAACCCTGGATAGTCGTTCGGGGCCACTGAATCCGGGCCCACCGCACCGGTAATCCGATCCGATCCGCGCGCGGCTGCGTCGCGCCGTGGGGACGCCCCTCAGCCGGGATGCCGCGCCGCCAGCGCGGCGGCGCGCGTTTCCAGTGCTTTGATGAGCGCCTTGCGCTCGGACGCGGTCAGATCGAGCATCTCGAAGGTATCGCCGAAGAACAGGCCGTCCAGGGCAAACGTCAAGATGAGCGCGTCGACGAAATCCGGGCCCAGCGCACGCAGGCGTTCGATATGCCCCCGCGCCTGCTGGCGGGGCGAGTCCATCAGTTCGGGCGCATTGACCGCCGCGGCGATGAGGGACTGGGTCGCCTTCGGTCCGTGCAGTTTGGCTTCCATGCCCTGACGCTGGGCATGCACGAAGGCCTGCAGGTAACCGCCCGGACCCGATGGAAACATCGCTTCGGCGGTCTCCAGATTGCTGCGTTGCTGATCCATGTGGTGCTCGACCACACCTTTGAGCAGCAGATCCTTGCTGGCGAAGTGGTACAGCACGCCGCCCTTGCTGACGCCTGCTTCGGCCGCCACGGCGTCGAGCGTCAGATGCGCCGCGCCCATCCGATCGGATACGGCAAGCGCCGCATCGAGAATGCGCCCGCGGGCGTTGCTGGCTGGCTTTCGGTTAGCCATGACACGCACCGTGACGACGATCGGGGAGTTCCGGTTTATACCTCCCAGCCGGTTTGGAGAACCTGAGGATCCGCATCCAGGCCCTTCCAGGTCCGCCACAGCGCGAATCGCTCAGGGCAGCCTGCGGTGCCGGAGGCCTATGCAGCCATGGGCCGGATCAAGAAGCTCTCCCAACCGGCGCGTCCGCGATCCAAGAAGGCGCTCCAGGAAGAGCACGACGAGTCACTGCCCACGGCTGAGAGGACGAACTGCTGCGCCACGGTGGGTCTGCGCGGCGGCTACCTGTTCCATCTCGTGGAAATCCGGCACCCCGCCTTGCGCGCGATGCGCGACGACGCGCGCTGAGCGCATCGCCCCTGACACGCGGCCCGCGCGATGCGGGTGGCGACCGACTCACATCGTGTGGGTCGGCTTCTCCGACTGCAGCGTCCCGGCGAGCAGCGTCTCGATCCGGTTCTTGACCGCCTCGCCTTCCGGGGTGTCGGCAAACTGCACGCCGACGCCTGCGGTGCGGTTGCCCTGCGCGCCGACCGGCGTCACCCAGACCACCTTGCCGGCGGCCGGCAGGCGATCGCTGGACTCGGGCAGGGTCAACAGCAGGAAGACCTCGTCACCGAGGAAATAGCGCTTGGAGGTCGGCACGAAGATGCCGCCCTGCTTGAGATAGGACATGTACGCGTTGTACAGCGCGGCCTTGTCCTTGACGGCGAGCGACAGGATGCCCTGACGTGCGCCTGCGGCGGTTGCGCTCATGGCTTGCGATTCCAGCGAAGAAGTCAGTTGCGGGCGATGGCGCCGCGCCATGCGAGCAGCAGCTCGGCAATGGCGAGGTCCGCACGCACCGTGGTCCTGAGCAGGTCACGGGTGCGATTGGCGGAATCGAACCACGCGGCCAGCTTCCCGATTCCCGCGACATCGGTCAAGCCGGATGCACGGGCGAGCGCGAGATCGGCAGCGTGCGCGACGCGTTCCGCGGCATCGTCGCCATTGGCCCAGCGCTGTGCGGTGGCGACGATGGCAAGCTCGCCCTTGGTCACGCCGGCAAGATCCTTGGCCACTTCCCGGCGCAGCGCCATGCCACCGCTCTCCAGCCAGTCCGCAGCGAGGCCTGGATGTCCGCGGGCAGCGTCGAGCGCTTCGACGGCATCGGCGTCGCGATGTCCCAGCCCGCGCAGCCACGCCAGCGCCTCCTCGCGTGGCGGCAGGCGGAACTCGATGCGCTGGCAACGGCTTCGGATCGTCGCGGGCAGACGCAGCGGATTGGCCGCGACCAGCCAGAGGTGGCGCCCGGGCTGCGGTTCCTCGAGGGTCTTGAGCAGCGCGTTGCATGCGGCGGTGTTGACCGCGTCCGCGGGATCGACGATCGCGACCTGGGCGCTGCCGTACTGCGGCGTCAGCGACAGCTTGGCCGACAGTTCGCGGATCTGCTCGATGACGATCTCGGTCCGCAGCTTGGTGCCGTCCTTGGTCGGCACGAACGAGACCGCATGGAAATCGGGATGGGTGCCGGCAGCGAGCAGCTGCGCGCTGCGCACTTCACGATCCAGGCCCAGAACATGCGCGGCCAGCGCATCGGCGACCGCGCGCTTGCCCAGCCGCGCCGGCCCGCAGAACAGCAGGGCGTGGCCGAGCCGACCGCTGTCGAGCGCCGCGCGCACCTGCTCGTGGATGCGTGCCTGCCAGGGCGCGAAGGCGACTTTCGCGCTCATGCCCTGCCCCGCGCCGCGGTGAGCGCGCGTACGGCGTCCTCCGCGACAACGTCTGCGGGGCGCGTGGCGTCGATCACGTGGACACGCTGCGGCTCGGCCTGCGCGCGGGCCAGGAACGCACGTCGGACGCGCTCGAAGAACGCGTCCTGCTCCGCCTCGATCCGATCGGGAAACGCATCGCGTCCGCGGGCGCGTTCGCGGCCCTGGGCGACGCCCAGATCGAGCAGCAGCGTGATCGCCGGCGCGATCCCGACATGCGCCGCTTCCAGCGCGGCGATACGCGCCGGGTCGATGCCACGTCCGCCGCCCTGGTAGGCATAGCTGGAGTCCGTGAAGCGGTCGCTGACCACCCAGGCGCCGCGTTCGAGCGCGGGCAGGATGGTCATCCGCACGTGCTGGGCGCGCGCTGCGAACATCAGCAGCAGCTCGGTGTCCGGCGCCGCCGGCTCGTGCCCGGGATCGAGCAGCAGGCCACGGATCAGTTCGGCCAGCGGTGTGCCGCCGGGCTCGCGGGTACACACGACGTCGTCGCCGCCCGCCGACAGCGCCTCGCGCAGGGCGTGCAGCACCGTGGTCTTGCCCGCCCCTTCGCCGCCTTCGACGGTGACGAAGCGCGGATACGTACGCAATGCGCTCACTCGCTGTCGTCCGCGCCGATGGCGGCTTCCACTTCGACCTCGTTCGGCGCTTCCTCGGCCGCTGCGGCAGGGCTGCTGCCCGCGTTGCCGCCACCGTAGCGCGCGCGGTAGCGGCGCACGTAATCGCGCACGGCGACGTTGTGCGCGGCGTAGGTCGGCGAAAACACATGGCGCCCGCTGCCGTCCCCGACGGCGACGAAGTACAGCGCGTCGCCGTCGGCCGGATGCGTCGCAGCCTGGATCGCCGCGGCACCCGCCATGGCGATCGGCGTCGGCGGCAGGCCATCGCGGGTATAGGTGTTGTAGGGCGTGTCGGTCTGCAGGTCGCTGCGGCGGATGTTGCCGTCGTAGGCGGTGCCCATGCCATAGATCACTGTGGGATCGGTCTGCAGGCGCATGCCAAGCTTGAGGCGGCGGTTGAACACGCCCGAGATCGCAGGGCGCTCTTCTGCGATGCCGGTTTCCTTCTCGATGATCGAGGCCAGCACCAGTGCCGCTTCCCGATCTTCGAGCTTCAGCCCCGGCGCGCGCGTCTCCCAGGCCTGGTCGAGGGCGGCTTCGAGCGCGGCATTGGCACGCCGCAGCAGGTCCACGTCGCTGTCGCCCGTGGTGTAGAGATAGGTTTCGGGCAGGAAGCGCCCCTCCGGATGCACGCCCGGCTTGCCGAGCGCCGCCATCAGCTCGGCATCGTCGATGTCCTGCAGGGTCTGCACCAGGGGCGTCGCACGGGCCAGCGCTGCGCGCAGTTCGCGGATGTTCCAGCCTTCGACGATCGTGAAACGGTGATGGATGACCTTGCCGTCGCGCATCCGGATCAGCAGCTCGCGCGGCGTCATCGATGGGGCCAGCGGGTACTCGCCGACCTGGATCCGGGAATCGGCGCCCAGCTCGCGTGCGAGCACGCGCCATTCCAGTTCATGCCCCTGGGTCGCGCCGGCCTCGCGCAGGCGTCCGAGCACACGCTGGAACGAGTCGCCGCGCGCGACCACCAGGGTGCCGGCATCGGCCAGCCCGGTCATCGGTCCATCGGCAAAGCGGGTGTAACGCGCGTGCAGCAGGAACGCGGCGACGCCGGCGAGCAGCGCGATCACCACGACCCCGCTCAGCAGGACGGGCAGGATGCGGCGGCGGGCGCGGGGCGTTGCGGAATCGGTCATGGGCGGCGGTGGCCGTCACTGTGGAAGCGGGCGGGCAGGATACCGTGGCAGGCCGGCGGCCATACAGACACCGCCGCGACCGGGCGGCCTGCGCCCGTCGCCCTGCGATCAGCCCGACAGGCCGAGTGCGCGCAGGGTGCCGCGCGCCTTGGCGCGGGTTTCCTCGAGTTCGCGATCGGGATCGGAGTCGGCGACGATCCCGGCCCCGGTGCGGAAGCGCGCGGTATCGCCCTCCACCTCGGCGCTGCGGATCAGGATGTTCAGGTCCAGGTCGCCATCACGGTTCAGCCAGCCCATCGCGCCGGTGTAGGCGCCGCGTCCCTGCCCTTCGAGCTCGGCGATGATCTGCATGCAGCGGACCTTGGGACAACCGGTGATCGTGCCACCGGGGAACACCGCGGCGATCGTGCGGCCGGGCGTGGTCCCGGGCCGCAGCCGGCCACGCACGTTGCTGACGATGTGGTGCACGTGGGCATAGCTCTCCACGCACATCAGTTCATCGACCTCGACGCTGCCCGGCACGCAGACCCGGCCCAGATCGTTGCGCTCCAGATCCACCAGCATCACATGTTCGGCGCGTTCCTTCGGATGGCCGACCAGTTCCTGCACACGCGCGGCGTCATCGTCGCCATCGAAGCGCGCGCGGGTGCCGGCGATGGGTCTGGTCTCGGCCAGATCGCCCCGCACCGAAACCAGCCGCTCGGGCGATGCGCTGGCCACCGCCCAGCCGTCCCCCTGCAGCAGGCCGGCAAAGGGCGCCGGATTGTGCTCGCGCAGCCGCGCATACAACGCCGCGGGGTCCAGCGGGCCGGCGAAGCGGGCCCGCCAGCCGCGTGAGAGATTGGCCTGGAAGACGTCGCCGGCGGCGAGGTAGTCGAGCACGCGCCGCACCCCGCCCGTGAAGCGTTCAGGGGCGTCCTCGTCGAGCGCGACCGGCGCCTGCCAGTCGGGCGCGGCAGGGACCGGCTGCCCGGCTGCGGCCACGAGTGCCGCCAGTAGCGTCTCGGCGCCGGCTTCGGCGACCGCGATGCACTCGCCACTGGCATGGTCGCGCAGGATCGCCGCGGGGCAGCGCCAGGCGACCGCGACCGGCAGCCCGCCACTTGCGTCCGGCAGCGTCAGGACCGGCTCGACCTGGGCTGCCAGCTCATAGGCCAGATACAGCGCCCAGCCGCCCCGGAACGGCCAGCGCGGCTCCTCGCGGGGCTGGCGCAGTGTCCGCCAGTGCGCATCGAGAGCGTCCAGAAAGCCGCCATCGAGCGCCGCACCGGCCGCGTCACGGGTCACCCCGTCGGGGTCGAGCTGCAGACGCGTGCCGTCGGTGGCCAGCAGCAGGTCCCAGCGCGCATGCGCTGTGCCGTGGGCCACCGATTGCAGCAGCAGCGGGTGTCGCGTCGGCGCCGCGCGTTGCAGCGCCAGCAGGTCGGTCCCGGGGGCAAGCGGATGGGTGATCAGCACGGCGGGATCCTGTGGGCTGCGGTCATGCTGACGTGCGCGGACGCCCGGCCGCTTCAGGCGTCGAGTTCGGTCCAGCGCTGGTATGCGGCGTCGAGCGCTTCCTGGGCTGTCCGCAGCTGTTCACCATGCGCGGCGATCGCGGCCGCATCGCGCTGGTAGAACGTGGCGCCCTGCATCTCGCTGGTCAGGCGGGCGATCTCCGCCTCCAGTTGCTCGATGCGACCCGGCAACTGCTCGAGTTCGCGCTGATCCTTGTAGCTGAGCTTGCGGCGGGTCGCGGTTGCGTCGGCCGGCGCCGCGGTCGTGGCGGCCTTCGGTGCCAGCGTGGTGGCCGGCAACGCGGTGCCGGGTTGCGGGCGCTGCCGCAGCCAGTCCTCGTAGCCGCCGATGTATTCGCCGACGTGGCCGTCGCCTTCCATCACCAGCGTCGAGGTCACCACGTTGTCGAGGAAGTCGCGGTCATGGCTGACCAGCAGCAGGGTGCCGGGATACTCGGCCAGCAGCTCTTCCAGCAGCTCCAGCGTCTCCACGTCGAGATCGTTGGTGGGTTCGTCCATCACCAGCAGGTTCGACGGCTGCGCGAACAGCTTGGCCAGCAGCAGGCGGTTGCGCTCGCCGCCCGACAGCCGGGTGATCGGCGCGCGCGCGCGTTCCGGCGTGAACAGGAAATCCTGCAGATAGCCGATCACGTGCTTGCGGGTGCCGTTGATCTCGACGAAATCCTGGCCTTCGGCGACGTTCTCCAGCGCGTTCCAGTCCTCGCGCAGCGTGGCGCGATACTGGTCGAAGTAGGCGATCTGCAGCTGGGTGCCGGCCTTCACTTCACCGGACTGCGGCTGCAGCTCGCCGAGCAGCAGCTTGAGCAGCGTGGTCTTGCCGGTGCCGTTGGCGCCGATCAGGCCCACCCGGTCGCCGCGGAAGATCGTGGTCGAGAAGCCATCGATCAGGCGTCGCTCGCCGAACGCGAACGACACGTCCTTCAGTTCGATGACCTTCTTGCCCGAGGCATTGGCCTGCGCGGCGGCCATGCGCACGTTGCCGGTCAGATCACGGCGCTGGGCCCGTTCGTTGCGCATCGCCTCGAGCCTGCGCACGCGGCCTTCGTCGCGCGTGCGACGGGCCTTGATGCCCTGCCGGATCCAGGTCTCCTCCTGGGCCAGCAGCTTGTCGAAACGGGCCTGTTCCTGGGCCTCGGCATTGAGCCGCTCCTCGCGCCGGCGCACGTAGTTGTGCCAGTCGCCGGGCCAGCTGGTCACCTTGCCGCGGTCGATCTCGACGATCCGGGTCGCCAGCGCACGCAGGAAGCGCCGGTCATGGGTCACGAACACGATCGCGCCGGGCCACTGCTTGAGGAAGCCCTCGAGCCAGTCGATCGCGGCGATGTCGAGGTGGTTGGTCGGCTCGTCGAGCAGCAGGATGTCCGGCGCCGACACCACGGCGCGCGCCAGCAGCACGCGGCGCTTCATGCCGCCCGAGAGGCGGGTGAACTCGGCATCACCGTCGAGCTGCAGGCGCTCGAGCACCTCGGTCACGCGCTGGTCGATGCGCCAGCCGTCGAGGGCCTCGATGCGCGCCTGCACGTCGGCCAGCGCGTCGTAATCCTCGGCATGCAGCAGCCGGTGATATTCGGCCAGCGCGGCGCCGGCTTCGCCCAGCCCCCCGGCGACCACGTCGAACACGCTGCCGTCCGCGCCGGCGGGCACTTCCTGCTCGAGGCGGGTGACGCGCACGCCCTGCTCGCGGCGGATCTCGCCGTCGTCGGGTCGGATCTCGCCGTCGATCAGGCGCATCAGAGTGGATTTTCCGGCGCCGTTGCGGCCGATCAGCGCGACGCGCTCGCCGCGCTCGATCGCCAATTCCACACCGTCCAGCAGCAAGGGTCCGCCGACGCTGTAGTCGACGTCATTCAAGGTCATCAAAGGCATCGGAGGATTCTACCGGGTCTGGACGGCTGCGGCTGCGTGGGCGAACGCCCGCGCTTGCGGCGTCTTTAAGCCCTCCCCCGCCTGCGGAGAGGGCTGGCGGGGGCGAAGCCTCCGTGTCGAAGCAACCTCAAGGCGGTCGTCGGTGGGACACCCTGACACCAGACATCCCGGGGCGGGCCGATGGCCCTCCTCCCAAGCCTCGCCCGCTATGCCTCCCCCGCCATGCAGGGGAGGGCCTCGATGGGCGTCGCTCGCGAGGGCGTGGGAGGAATTCCGGGAAAGCCTGCCCTCACCCCACCATCGGCGTCCGCCGATGGTCCTCCCCTCTCCCGTGGGGAGAGGGGCGTCGGTGTTCCGCCTGCGGCGGAACGCGACTTGTCACGAACTACACGACAGCATCGAACAGCCGGCCTTCGTGCGCGCCCAGTCCGGACGCCTGGCGGCAAACGCCTCACGACCCGGCTGCTCGTCGTAGGGGCGGCGCATGACATCGAGCAGTTCCGCGATGGCGTCGGGGTCGCCGGCCTCCGCCCGGTCGATCGCCTGTTGGGCAAGATAGTTGCGCAGCACGAACTTCGGATTGGCGGCGTGCATCCGCGCGCGCCTGTCGGCGGCCGGCTCGCCGGTCTCGCGCAGCCGCGCCGCGTACTGCTGCAGCCACGCCTCCAGCCGCGTGCGGACTTCGTCGCGCGCAGCCTCGTCGTAGAACGCGTCGGCGACGACATCGAGCGAGGGCGCCTGCGGATCCAGATCGGCGAGCCCACGGAAGAACAGGGTCATGTCGACTTCGCCCGCCTGCAGCAGCCCCTGCAGCGCACGCATCGCATCGCCGTCGCTGTCGCGGAAGTCCGGCAGGCCGAGTTTGGCGGCGGTGGTCTCGCGCTCGAGCCGCGCGTAGGTCTCGGCATAGGCATCCAGTCCGGCCTGTAGGGGCGCGACGTCGTCGAACAGCGGCGACAACGCCTGCGCAAGCCGCCCCAGGTTCCAATGCGCGACCCGTGGCTGCCAGCCGAAGCGGTAGCGGCGACCCTGCGCATCGGTGGTATTGGGAGTCCAGTCGGGATCGTAGTTGTCCACCCAGCCGTAGGGGCCGTAATCGATGGTGAGCCCGAGAATCGACATGTTGTCGGTGTTCATGACGCCGTGGACGAAGCCCACCCGCATCCAGCCGGCAATCATCTCCGCGGTCCGCGTGCAGACTTCGGTAAACCACGCGCCGTACAGCGCCTCGCCGTCACCTTCGAGATGGGGGAAATCGCGCGCGATCGTGAAGTCCGCGAGCGCGCGCAGCAGATCGATGTCGCCGCGCGAGGCCGGCAGCTCGAAATGGCCGAAGCGGATGAACGAGGGCGCGACCCGGCACACGATCGCGCCGGGCTCGGGCGCGGCATTGCCGTCGTAGAACATGTCGCGCACGACCGCATCGCCGGTTGCCACCAGCGACAGCGCACGCGTGGTCGG
Source organism: Luteimonas chenhongjianii (assembly GCF_002327105.1). Taxonomy (GTDB): domain Bacteria; phylum Pseudomonadota; class Gammaproteobacteria; order Xanthomonadales; family Xanthomonadaceae; genus Luteimonas; species Luteimonas chenhongjianii. The sequence continues at coordinate 2,394,588 of NZ_CP023406.1, forward strand.
AATGCCGAGATGGTGCATGGCCTCGCTGCACAGGAACTCGCGCACCGACGAGCGCAGCACCGCGCGTCCGTCGGCCCTGCGCGAGTACGGCGTCGGACCGGCACCCTTAAGCTGCAGCTCCCAGCGCCGCCCGTCGTCCGCCACGCCTTCTCCGAGCGTGATCGCGCGACCATCGCCAAGCTGACCCGCCCAGTGCCCGAACTGGTGGCCGCCGTAGTTGGACGCGAACGGCATCATGCCCGGGGCCAGCGCATTGCCGCCGAAGACCTCGGCGAACATGGGTGAGGCGACCGTCTCGGCGTCGAAGCCGAGCGCGCGCGTCATTTCCGCCGAGTGCGCGAGCAGGCGCGGGCGCGCGACCGGCGTGGGCAGCACCGGCGACCACGCCGCGCCCTCCACCTGCCGGCGCCGGCTGCCGGATTCCGTATCGCCGGGCAGCGCGTGCACGAAGCGGTTGTCGAAGCGCAGCCCGTGGGCCAGCGCAGCGGATGCCGGGCCGCTCACCGGCCCAGCTCGAACGGCCCGCCGGCCTCGACCGCGCGCAGGTATGCGGGGCGTGCGTGGATCCGCTCGACGAACCGGCGGATGTTCGGACCGACCAGGTCCGGAGCGCGTGCGACGGCCGCTTCCAGGGGAAAGCTCATCTGGATGTCGGCCGCGGTGAAGCGGTCGCTCGCGAACCACTGGTAGGCGCCGAGCTCGCGATCGATGTACTGGAGGTGGGTCTGCAGTTGCGGGGCGATGAAGGTCTGCGTGACCTTGTCGGCGATGCCGCGGGCAACCGGCTTCACGAAGAACGGCATCGACGCGCTGCGCAGGCGGGAAAACACCAGCCACAGCAGCAGCGGCGGCATCGCCGAGCCTTCCGCGCAATGCAGCCACTGCCGGTAGCGCAGACGTTCGTCTTCGTCCTCCGGGCCCGGCGAAATCGCGTGTTCCGTATCGAAGCGCTCGATCAGGGCCTCGATGATCGCGCCGGATTCGACCAGGCGGCGCCCTTCCAGCTCGACGATCGGCGCCTTGCCGAGCGGATGCACGTCGCGCAGCTCCCGGGGCGCAAGCATCGTCTTCGGGTCACGCGCGTAGCGGACGACCTGGTAGGGCTGGCCAAGCTCTTCGAGCAACCACAGCACACGCTGCGAACGCGAGTTTTCCAGATGGTGGACGCGGATCATGAGGGGGGTTTCCGGAGCGACCTTTTGCACATGGGGACGCGGCCGCACGAACCGAAGGGTCGCGCCGCTTCGCCCACAGGGACGTGAACGGCAGCCATCGCGGTCGCGTGACGGCGCCGTGATCGAATCCTTCGCCAACCCGTCCGGTTTAGACTATGCGGTTCCCCGCCCGGCCCTGCGCCGGCGCTATGAGAGACCGCACTATGAGCGCCGAGTCGCCCATCACGCCCGACGAATCCCCCAAGTTCACCGACCTCAACCTGCCTGAGCCGCTGCTGCGCGCGCTTGCCGCGGTCGGCTACGAATCACCCTCCCCGATCCAGGCCGCGACGATCCCGCCGCTGCTGGCCGGCCGCGACGTGCTGGGCCAGGCCCAGACCGGCACCGGCAAGACCGCCGCGTTCGCGTTGCCGGTCCTGGCCCGCATCGATCCCGCGCAGCGCAAGCCCCAGGCGCTGGTGCTGGCGCCGACCCGCGAACTTGCGATCCAGGTGGCCGAGGCCTTCCACAAGTACGCGGCGTTCATGCCCGGCTTCCAGGTGCTGCCGATCTACGGCGGCCAGGGCTATGCCCAGCAGCTCAGCGCGCTCAAGCGCGGCGTGCAGGTGATCGTCGGCACGCCGGGACGCGTGATCGACCATCTCGAGCGCGGCTCGCTGGACCTGTCCGAACTGCGCGCGCTGGTGCTCGACGAAGCCGACGAGATGCTGCGCATGGGCTTCATCGACGACGTCGAGGCCGTGCTGAAGAAGACGCCCGAATCGCGCCAGGTCGCGCTGTTCTCGGCGACGATGCCGCAGCAGATCCGCCGCATCGCCCAGACCTACCTCAAGGATCCGGTCGAGATCGCGATCAAGTCGACGACGACGACCGCGGCCAACATCCGCCAGCGCTACTGGATGGTCAGCGGCGTCAACAAGCTCGACGCCCTGACGCGGATCCTCGAGGCGGAGCCCTTCGACGCGATGATCATCTTCGCCCGCACCAAGCTGGGGACCGAGGAACTGGCACAGAAGCTGGCGGCGCGCGGGCTGTCGGCTGCGGCAATCAATGGCGACCTGGACCAGAAGCAGCGCGAGCGTGCGATCCAGAACCTCAAGGACGGCCGTCTCGACGTGCTGGTGGCGACCGACGTGGCCGCCCGCGGCCTGGACGTCGACCGCATCAGCCACGTGCTCAATTACGACATTCCATACGACACCGAGAGCTACGTGCACCGCATCGGCCGCACCGGCCGCGCGGGTCGCAGTGGCGAGGCCATCCTGTTCGTCGCCCCGCGCGAACGCGGCATGCTCGGCGCCATCGAGCGCGCCACGCGGCAGAAGATCGAGCAGATGCAGCTGCCCAGCGTCGAGACGGTCAATGAAGCGCGCGTCGCCAAGTTCCTCGAGAAGATCACGACCGCGCTGGAAAGCAGCGACCTGGGCATCTTCCGCGACTTGATCGAACGCTACGAGCGCGAACACAACGTGCCCGCGGCCGAGATCGCGGCCGCACTGGCCAAGGTGGTCCAGGGCAGCACGCCCCTGCTGCTCGAGCCGCCGCGCAAGCCGGAAAAGCCGGCATTCGAGCGCGAGTACGTCGAACGTCCGGGTGGCCGCGAAGCGTCGCGTTCGGCGCGCGAGCCGCGTGAGCCGCGTGAGCCCCGCGAACCGCGCGCACCGCGTCCGGACACCGGCCCGCGCGACCCGGACGTCGGCATGGAAACCTTCCGCATCGAGGTCGGCTACGTGCACGGCGTGCAGCCGGGCAACATCGTCGGCGCGATCGCCAACGAAGCCGACCTGGAGAGCAAGTTCATCGGCCGCATCGACATCCGCGACGACTACAGCCTGGTCGACCTGCCCGAAGGCATGCCCAAGGAGCTGCTCGAGCACCTGAAGAAGGTCCGCGTCGGCGGCCAGCCGATCCGCATCCGCCGTGCCGAAGACGCCGACATGACCGCCGCGCCGCCGCGTGCCAAGCGCCCGTTCGGCGCCAAGCCGCCGGGGAACAGGCCGGGGGGCTTCAAGCCGGGTGGCCCGCGCAAGGGACCGCCGCGTCGCGACCCGCGCTGAGCGAGTAAGCGGTAAGCGGTAAGCGGTAAGCGATAAGCGAATCTTCGAATCCGGCGGGGCGGATGCCCTGCCGGTCGCTGCGGCAGGGCGCGGGCCGGCCGCAGCATATGCGTCCGAGGACCCGTAGCGCGGTCTCCGGCACAGTCGAGTCGCATCCACCGTCGCGGCGCATGCCGCGACCCGGATGCATCGGCAGCGGCGCAGCTTCAAGAGCTGCACCTTCGGCGTCCTGCACGCCAGCGAATCGACGCGACACGCGATCAGGCAACCTGCGCGGCCGCCTCACCTGCTACCTCACTTGAACGCCAGCCCGGCGCGCGACCGCGCGTTGCCGGGGCCGATCATGCCCGGCAGCCCGGTGCATGTGGGAGCGCCCTCGACTGGCCCTCATGCCCGCAGCGGGAATGTCCTGCGATCAGCGTCCTGCCCGTGCAGCTCCGACGACTGCGGCAGAGCCGCTTCACGGCAATGCACGCGTGGCCGGACCATTTCCCGCGGCGTCGCCGTGTGCGCCTGGCCGCCGGGATCAGGGCAGGCCGAGTTCCGGCAGCGCGATGTCGGGCACCCGCACATCGGGCCCCAGCACATGGAACAGCTCGCCCAGGGTCGGCCAGCCGAAATACGGGGCCAGCCACCAGTAGGCCGCGATGACGATCAGCACCGTCACGATCAGGCGCAGCACCACGCCGGCCACCTTGAAGGCCAGCCAGATGCCGAGGATCACCAGCACGAAGCCGAGCCAGCTCATGCGGCGACGCCATCCTGCAGCGGACGCAACTGGGGATCGAGTGCCACGCGCGCGTCGAACACGAAACAGCGGCCGTCGTAGCCGAAACCACCCACCTGCTCGAAATAGCCCAGGATGCCGCCATCGAGCTGGAGCACGTTGTCCATGCCGTCGGCGCGCATCCACAGCGCCGCCTTCTCGCAGCGGATGCCACCCGTGCAGAAGCTGACCACGGTCGCGTCGCGCAGTGCCTCGCGGTGCGGCGCCAGCGCGTCGGGCAGCTCGGTGAAATTGTCGATCGGCAGGGTCAGCGCGCCCTCGAACGTGCCATGAGCGAATTCCTCGCGATTGCGCGTATCGAGCAGCACGAGTCGCCGGCCGGCATCGTCGTGGCCCTGGGCGATCCAGCGTGCCAGCACCGCAGGCGCGACCTCGGGCGCCCGCGCGGGCGCGGTGAGCGGCATGGCTTCAGGCTTGCGGAAGCTGATGATCTCGGGTTTGACCTTGACCTTCAGGCGGCCGAAGGGCTGCACCGCACTACCGCTGAGCTTGGCCTGCAGCGTCGCGAAGCGGACATCGGCGCGCAGCGCGGCGAGCAACGCGTCGATCGCCTCCGGCGCTCCGGCCAGGAACAGGTTCACGCCTTCCGGCGCGACGAGCACGGTCCCCAGCAGGCCGCCTTCCACGGCGAGACCGTGCAGCCACGCGGCGACGTTGTCGGGATCGTCGATCGCGACGAAGTGATAGGCGGCGAGGTTCTGGATCATGGCGCCATTGTAAGGTCGGGATCGCCGCAGCGATCCGCGACCCCGCAGCGGTCGTCAGCGCTCGTGGTTGTCGCGGACGAAACGGTCGAAGAGGCGCACGCCGTAACCCGAAGCCCCCATCGGAACCGTCGATACCTCGCTGCCGTCGCGCCAGGCCATGCCGGCGATGTCCAGGTGTGCCCAGGCACGGCCGGCATCGACCCACTCGCCGATGAAGTGCGCCGCGGTGCCCGAGCCCGGACGCCCGCCGCCATTGCGCAGATCCGCGATCGGCGACTCCAGCATCTTGCCGTAGCCCGGATGCATCGGCATGCGCCACACCGGCTCACCGGCCGCCTCGCCTGCGCGCTGCAGCTGCGTGGCCAGCGCGTCGTCGCGGGTGAAGAGGCCGGCATAGTCGTTGCCCAGTGCGGTGACGATAGCGCCGGTCAGCGTGGCGATGTCGACGATCACGGTCGGGTTGTCCTGGCGCTGCACGTACCAGAGTGCATCGACGAGGACCATGCGGCCCTCGGCGTCGGTGCTCATGATCTCGTAGGTGCGGCCGGAGGCGGTGCGCACCACGTCGCCCGGGCGCGAGGCGGTAGACGACGGCATGTTCTCGGCCAGCGCCGCGACCGCGACCGCGTTGACCCGCGCGCCACGGCCGGCAAGCGCGAGCACGGCGCCCGTGGCGCTCGCCGCGCCGGCCATGTCGTACTTCATCCGCCACATGTTCTCGCTGCCCTTGATCGAAAGGCCGCCCGAATCGAAGGTGATGCCCTTGCCGACGAAGGCCACCGGCGCCTCGCCGCGCGCGCCACCGTTGTAGCGGACGAGCATCAGGCGCGGCGGCCGCACACTGCCCTGGCCGACGGCCAAGAGGCTGCCCATCCCCAGGCGCTCCATCGCGGGCACGTCCAGCACTTCGATGCTGACGTTCGGCTTGCCCGCGAACGCAGCGCGCGTACGCGCGACGAATTCCTCCGGATACAGCGCGTTCGCCGGCTCGGTCACCAGGTCGCGCGCGAACGCGACGCCTTCGGCGACCGCCTGCCAGTCGCCATCCCAGCTGCGTGCCGCCGCGGCGCCTTCCGGGCTGCGCACGACCAGGCTGCCCTGCCCCGCCGGCGAATCCTCGCGCTGCTTGCGGTAGGTATCGAAGCGGTACTGACCCAGCGTGGCGCCGAAAGCCAGCTGCGCCGCGGCGCCGGGCTCATTTCCGTCCCAGACCACGTCGACCTGGGGCGCGCGGCTGCGCGCCGCAAAACGCCCGACATGGCCGCCCACCTGTTCGATGCGTTGTGCATCGGCGGGGCCGCTGCCGGCACCCACCAGGAGTATGTGGTCGTACCCGGCCATGCCGGGCAGCTCGAGCCGGCTGCCAAGCTTTCCGCTGAAGCCTGCCGACGCCGCCGCGCGGGTCAGTGCGCCGTTGCTGGCGGCATCGAGCCGGGCGAATGTACCCGCGCGAGACGCGCCCTCGGCCACTTCCTCCACCGCCAGCACGAGGGTGCCGGTGGCCGGTGCGCCATGCGCATCGAAGCGGACGTCACGCTGCGCAGCGGCTGGCAGGGAAAAGGTGGCGATCAGGCTGGCGAGCAGCAGGGGCTTGAGCGGGCGGAACGAACGCATGGCAACTCCAGACAACGGCGGGACGTGCCCCGGGGCGGGCACTGGCAACCCGCGACCATAACAACGCCTGCGCGCGCGCGGGCCTGCCGGAGGTCATGGCGGTGGAAGGTCAACCATTCGCTGCGCCTCCCCGGCGGGCGCAGACATCGGTGACTCGCGGCGAGGCGCGTTCCGTCCACGGCTGCGCGAAACTGGCCGCCGCTCGTGCGCGGCGTGCGCGGCGCGAGGTAGCTGCCCTTCGGGCGCGAACGCAGCAGCAGAGCCAGCTCCCGGGCATCGCCCATCCCCGTTTACTCAGGTGTCCGCGAGCGGGCGGCTGAGATCGGAACGCAGAGCGCCGGCTTCGTCCGGGCTGTCGCGGATTGGTCGCGGTCATCAAGGACCGGCGCGCGCGATCGATAAGCGCGGCTGCGAGACCGCGGATCTGCGCAGCAGACGCAACGCGGACCGCCAGGGCGTCTCAGCGCGAGAGCATGTAACCGGGAACCGCCATCAGCCCGATCAGGAAGATGATCGCCAGCACGATCATGACCAGGCGCACCGGATCGGCGCGCGCGATATCGGCAAACGTCTCCGTGGTGCCCTCACGCTCGGCACGTTCGCGCGCTTCGCGTGCCCGCGCCTGGCGACCGCGCTGGTAGTCCGCCATCAGGCGCTTGGCCTCGGCGAAATCCTCGTTGTTGCGCAGCCAGATGCCGCCATGCGAGATGCCGAACGGGCTGGGTCTGGTCTGGTACCACTCCATGCCGGCGGCATCGAGGAAGTCGCGCACGTCGGCGGCTTCATCCTCGGGAACGTAACGCAGATTGAGCAGCAGCTTGGCCATGTGGCGATGATAACGCGGGGCCGCGCGGCCCAGCCCTGTGTTCAACGCTTGGTGGTCACCGCGCGTCGCAGGTTGTGGCGGGCCTGGGCGTCGAAACGCGCATGGAACCCGTCGTCGAGGAAGATCCGTTCGCGGGCCAGCAGGCCCTTGAGGAAGCGGCGACGGCCCAGCGCATACGTCCAGCGCGGCACATGCCGGTATTCGGCGGCGATGCCGCGGTCGTAGGCATCGAACGCCGCGGGCGACGCGCCAAGAATGGCCATGTCGCAATCGAGGAACCGGCGGGTGTCGTCGCCGCGGGGATCGCGGGGAAAATCATCGGCGACGAGCTGGCCATGCCGCGCCGTCAGCTCGATGAGCTCGGCCACGCGTGGAATGTCGATCCCCGCATCCGGCAGCCAGCGCGCGATCTCCGCGGCGGCCATCGCCGCCGAGCGCGCCTCGTTGTCATCCCGGCGCGCGTCGTAGATGGCGTCGTGGAACAGCATCGCCAGATAGACCTCGCGCGGCTGCGCCCAGCCGGGGCCCTCGGCCACCTCGTCGTAGAGACGCAGCAGCGCTTCGATGTGATCGAGCGAATGGTAGGCACGCGGCGGATTCCCATAGGCGTCGACCAATGCCGCATCCAGGGGCTCGGGCAGTACGAGCGGCGAGCGCGCCGGGACCAGTGCACTCACGCCGTGCCCCACGGACGCACCACGAGCAGGGCACCAACGCAGACCAGCGCCGCGCCTGCGAGGCGCACCGCATCGACGGGCCGCGGCGTCGACAGCACGCCGAGGTGGTCGACCACGAGCGAGCCTACGACCTGGCCGAACACGATCAGGCAGATCAGCGAAGCCGCGCCCAGGCGCGGCACGAGGAGGGTGCCGCAGAACACGAAGACCGCGCCGATGATTCCGCCAAGCCACAGCCCGGGCGGCAATGCCGCCAGCTCGCGGCACGACGGCCAGGGCGTGCGCGCCACCACCAGGACCATCGCCAGTGCCAGCGTGCCCACCGCGAACGACACGAAGGACGCGAACAGTGGGCCTGCAGTGAGGGCGCCGAGCCTCGCATTGAGCAGCGCCTGCAGCGGCAGCACCATGCCGACGATGGCAGCCAGTGCCGCGCTGCCCAGCAGCCAGAGGTTCATCGCGGTCTCCCGCCAGACAAGAAGAAGCCAAGTCTAACGCCGGGCGAAAACGCACTCGCCGCCAGTCTGGAGCTGCACGCTGGGCGGCCTTCAAGCGTCCGGCGCCGCCATATCAACAGCGCCTGTGACCTCGATACCGCCCTGCACCACGCGGTGCGCTCGCCTACCCGGCTCAGCGTCCACTGCATGTTCCAGCTGACACGGATGCCCCGCGGCGATCCGATCTCAGGCGGATCTCGGCCGCGGTCGCACGAGCCCAGCCAATGACGTGCGCCGCGCCGTGGCCGACGCCAGCGGCAGCGGCAGCGGCAGCGGCAGCGGCAGCGAAATCCATGCTCGCGCGGCGGTGGTTTTCGCTCAGCCAGCGTCGGGTTCACGCAGGTCGGCGGGGTTGCCGACGCCGTCGATGGCCCGCAACGCGGCCTCGCCGAGTACCGACTCGCGCGACCAGCCGGCCAGCGACGCCGCCGCATCCACCGCGTGCGCCCAGGTGCAGCGGTTGGCGAAAAGCATGCCAGGCACATCGAGCGTGCCACCGCGGCTGATGTAGCCCAGCGCGGTCATCCTGGCCGGCCCCTCGTCGATACGGCGCAGCACGCCGAGCATGGGTTCGGGCCGGGTGTGGCTCATCAGCACGCGCGGCAGCCCCGGCGGAAACAGCGCCTGCAGCGCGGCGTCGTCGAGCACGAACCCGGCCTCGATCGCATCGCGCGGCGCGCGCAGCCGGCCCGGTTCCAGCACCACGGTCACGCAGGCACGGCGACCGTGCGCGGCCAGATGCGCATGGGCCTTCATCGCTTCGTCCAGCTGGTAGGCGCCGATCGCGACCAGTTGCACCTCGGCATTGAGCGGGCTGCCGATGGCGACTGCCGCGCCGCGTGCGACGGCCATCTGCGCCGCATCTGCGGCGAAGTGCTGGACCACGTCGCGCTTGGACACCACCACGCACGCCACCTCGCCGCGGCCGCCGTAGATCGCGCGCAGGCCCGCGGTGGCGGTATTGCCGTCGACCGGAAACAGCACCCGCGCGGTGTCCGACATCTCGCCCAGCAGTGCCTCGCCGATCGTGGGGTCCTGGTGGGATTGCTCGTTCTTGGAGTTCTCCCAGGTATGCGACGTGACCACGAGCGGCACCGATATCCAGCCCGGCGACTGCCCCAGCTCGCGCTGGCGCCGCGCGAACACCACCTCCTGGCGCAGCAGGCCCAGCATCTTCATCGCGAACGCCTCGTAGCTGACGATGAGGTTCAGCCCGCCCTTGTTGCCGAGCGCGGCCGCGGCGACCGCTTCCTCGTTGAGCGCGGTGATCACTGCCCCATGCAACGACTCCGCCACCCCCGGCTCCGGGACGTTGACCCGGTGCTTGAGCCGCGCAAGTGTGCCGCCCATCTTGTTGCTGGCCAGTTCGTCCGGGTTGCCCACGCGTACGCGCAGGCCCGGGTTGGCCTCCACGAGCGCCACGAACCAGTGATCGATCGAGACCATCGCACTCCCGATGGCGCGCGGCGTCTCCCATTGCGGCTCGGGCAGCAGCGGCGCCGGCGGTCGACGATGCGCCATGGCATGGGCACTTTCGGGTGGCCGATGCTGGCGCCGATGCACGGACAGGGTGTCGAGTGCCGCGTCCAGCTCGGCGGGCGCGACATGCAGCGCCTGCGCGCCTGCATTGAATGCCGCGCGTGCGTGCGCATCCGCGTGCGGATTGCTGGACAGCGGCAGGTTGTGCGCGGCATTGGTGCCCGCACCAGGGAATCCGAAGCCCTTTTCGGTCTCGGCTATGACATAGGGCAGCGGGGCCGGATAGCGACGCTCGGGCTGCTCGGCGAATGCCTGCAGCGCGGCCTCGGCCTCGATGATCGCGCAGGCGATGGCCGCCGGATCATGTCCATCGACGATGACCGGCGCGAAATCGTTATGACGCAGGTCCTCCGACAGCCAGGTCGCGCCGCCCTCCTGCACGATCTGGGTGCGCTGCTCGATGCGCCGGCCGTTGAGGATCATCACCGGCACGGCCATCCCGCAGTCCTCGGCACGCCACCATCGCGGCGCCCAGTCCGAGCCACGCTGCTCTTCGAACGCACCATCGCTGAGGAAGGCCACCAGCCGTTCGCCCGGCAGCGGCATGTGCACGTACTGCAGTGCGGCGAAGCCCAGGTAGCCCCCTTCCGATACCGCGCCCGCCGTATTGGGGCCGGCGTGACTGCCCACGGGCACCGCGGACCGGCCGTCGGCGCCGATGGCGTAGGAGTAGAAGTCGCAGATCAGCCTGGCCAGCCCCGCCTCGCTGCGGTCGTAGCGCCCACGTTGCGTCGCCGAAACGTCGCCGGTGAGGGCATTCACCGCCTCGATCGCGGCGACGCAGTGGCCCTGCCCCATCAGCCACCCGCGCGTGGTCGAGGTCAACGCATTCGCCAGCAGGTAACCGACGAACGCCGGCACCATGTTCAACGCACCGCCGGTGTGGCCTTCGGGCACCGGCTTGAAGTCGATCGCCTCGAGCGGTGCGCCGGACAGGTCGATCCGACGTGCATACGTCATGTGCGCAACGACGTTCATCGCCACGCAGGCCACCCGGTCCGCCGCCGCCAACAACGCCCGGGCCGAGGCGAGGTCCTCGATGCGGCCTGCGGCATGCAGCCGTATCAGCAGCCGTTCGACGCGTTCGATGGTCTCGGGGCGATGCACGATGGGGCCGTGGCCGTCGTGCCAGCTCGGTTGCAGGGGGGCGTTCGAGACCATCGGGAATCCTCCAGGGGAACGTTCGATCCGAATTGCGGTTTGCGAACCGGCCGCGGGCTGTCCCGATCCGGCGTCTCGCCATGCGCGCCAGGCGCACGGTTGCCGGTCAGTCAGCCACGCAGCCTGTAGGACGTCCTCCGGCGGCGCTGCGGACTGCAGGGTGCGGCGCTGCCCTCTTGGACATGCTGCGCGCGCGGACCGTGCCGGAGCGCGAAGGAACCCGCCGCAATCGCATCGCTATGACCGGGCCGGTGAGAGACCTGTGCGCGGGCGGGCGGCCCTCCGCCCGGAACGCGCGCCGAGCCGCCCCCGGCCGAGTCCGGGAGTTCATACACCGGCGCACCCGCCGTTCGCCCGGCACGTCTGCTGCCGGATACAGACAACAGGGGCGGCGGCGTGCTCGCTTTCATCCCGTTACCAGTCGCCGCGCATGGCTCGCGGCAATCCATTCTTCGTTGGTCGGCTCGACGCCGACGATGACCGCGCTGGATGGCGCCGAGATCGTGGTCGCATCGGCTGCATTGGCCACGGGGTCCAGCGCCACCCCCAGAAATGCCAGGCCATCGCAGACCCGCTTCCGGATCTCCGCGCTGTGCTCGCCGACGCCCGCGGTGAACACCAGCAGGTCGAGCCCGCCGAGCACCGCCACCTGCGCGCCGATCTCGCGGACGATGCGCCGCACGTACAGCGCCAGCGCATCGCGCGCACGCGATGCTTCCGGCTCGTCCCCTGCCTCCAGCGGCAGCAGCACGCGCGGCTCCGACGAGATGCCCGACACACCCAGCAGTCCGGACTGGTGGTAGAGCACATGCGCCACCTCCTGGAGCGAGAGCTTCTCGATCTCCATCATGTAGAGCAGCGCCCCCGGGTCCAGCACGCCGGTGCGCGTGCCCATCATCAGCCCGTCGAGTGCGGAGAAGCCCATGGTTGTCGCCACGCTCCGCAGCTCGCGCATGCCGCACAGGCTCGCGCCGCTGCCGAGATGGGCGACGATGGTGCGGCCGCGCGCGAGCGCGCCGTGGCGCTCGGGCAATGCGACCGTCATGTAGGCGTACGACAGGCCGTGGAAGCCGTATCGACGCAGGCCGCGGTCCCAGGCCGCATACGGCAGGGGCAACTGTCTCTCCACCTTGTCGAGGGTGTGGTGGAACGCGGTGTCGAAACACGCAACCTGCGGAATATCGGGGCGCTCGCGCAGCAGGATCTCCACCGCTTCCAGCGCGAAGGGCTGGTGCAGCGGCGCGAGCGGCACATAGGAAATCAGATCCGCGAGCACCGCCGCGTCCACCCTGATCGGCGCTGCATATTTCACCCCGCCATGCACCACGCGATGCGCCACGGTGACGATGCGCCGGCCTTCGAGACGGACGGTAAGACGCTCGCTGATGATCTGCAGCGCCGCGCGATGGGGGTCGCTTGCGTCCAGCGTGACCGCGAACGGGGGCACGTCGGTTTCACCGAAATCCGGCGTCGAGCCGCCGATGCCCTGGACCTTGCCATTCCAGGCCGGTACGCGCGCCGGTGGTCCCTCGCCGGCTTCGAACACGGCGAACTTGATGCTCGACGAGCCGCAGTTCAGCACGAGAATCAGGTCGGATCCGTGTCCGCTCATCGTCGTCGGCTCAACGTGCCGTGTAACCGCCATCGGCGAGCACCGCGCTGCCGGTCATGAAACTGGCGCCCTCGGACAACAGGAAGGCCACCGCGTGCGCGATCTCGTCGGGGGCGCCGAGCCGGCCGATCGGATGCTGACCGACCAGCGCGTCGCGCGTTTCCGGATCCAGCCCATCGAGAATCGCTGTATCGACGTAGCCCGGATGGATGGAATTGATGCGGATGCCCTGCGCCGAATACGCCAGCGCCGCCGAACGCGTCAGGCCGGTCACCCCGTGTTTCGCCGCGACGTAGGCCGGTGCATTGGCATCGCCCACTACCCCGAGGATCGACGACATGTTGACGATCGCCCCGCCGCCCGCTTCAAGGATCGCCGGCACCTGGTATCGCATGCCGTACATCACACCGCTCAGGTTGATGTCGATGACCCGGCGCCAGTCTTCGGGCGACAGTTCGCCTACCGGGGCGAGCGTGCCGCCGATGCCGGCGTTGTTGAAGGCGAAATGCAGCCCGCCATAGGTCTGCGTAGCGCATTGCACCGCGGCTTCCAGATCGGCTTCGCGCGAGACGTCGGCGACGTTGGCGACCGCCCTGCCCCCTGCGGCTTCGATCTGCGCCACGACCCGCGCCACCGGCTCGGGGCTCACGTCCGAAGCGACGACAGCGAGACCATTGGCAGCGAGCAGACGGGCCGTGGCCGCACCGATGCCGGACCCCGCGCCGGTGACCAGAACCACGTCGCCTGAAAATGTGTATTGCATGGGAAGCTCCTGTGTCGGGAAACGATGGCGCGCCGCCGGGGCGGCTCGCACCAGCCGTGGATCAACAGCAACGCGTTCACCCATGAGGCGATGCGATTCATGGTGGCCGGTGCGGCTGGTCTTCACGAACAACCCGGCTCGGGCGCAGGCCAGCATGCCCCGCCGCGACGCGGCTGACACCGCCTCGGGATCGGACGCACAGCTCGCGCGACTCATCGCGCACCGTCCGGGCGGAGTTCTTCGAACGCATCGAGACGGCGCAGCAGCCATTTCTCGAGTTCCAGCACCAGCAGCAGAGCGACACCCACCAGCACGATCACCACACCTTCCAACAGCGGCACCGGTCGGGTGTCGAAGGCCATCTGCATCCACGGCAGATAAGTGAAGGCCACTTGGGCCACGACCACGCCAGCCACTGCCCACAGCACGGCAGGCGTGCCGCGCAGCCCGCGCAGCGAGAAGGAACTGGCATGCAGATAGCGCAGGCTGAAGAGGTAGAAGATCTCCAGCACGCACAACACGTTGACGACCATGGTGCGCGCAGTGGCGACGTCGTGCCCACGTGACTGTGCCCAGCTGAAGATGCCGAAGGCGCCCGCACAGAACAGCAGCGACACGAGCACGATACGCCACAGCATGAAGGGCGAGACCAGAGGCGCATCGGCGCGACGCGGCGGCCGTCGCATGACGCCGGCCTCGGGGGGCTCGAAGGCCAGTGCCAGCCCCAGGGTGATCGTGAGCACCATGTTCACCCACAGGATCTGCGGCGGGGTCATCGGCAGTACCCAGCCGAAGGCGATCGCCATCACCACCGCCAGGGCCTCGCCGCCATTGGTCGGCAGGGTCCAGGCGAGCACCTTGCGGATGTTGTCGTAGACCGCACGGCCCTCGTACACGGCCGCGGCGATGGATGCGAAGTTGTCGTCGGCCAGCACCATGACGCTGGCTTCCTTGGCCGCTGCGGTGCCTTTTCGACCCATCGCGATGCCGATGTCGGCCTGCTTGAGCGCCGGCGCGTCGTTGACGCCGTCACCGGTCATCGCCACCGTATGCCGACGCGACTGCAGGGCACGCACGATACGCAGCTTGTGTTCGGGCGTGGTGCGGGCGAACACGCTGGCCGCCTCGGCGAGTTCCGGCAGCTCGTCATCGGACACGCTGTCGAGCGCCTGGCCGGTGACCACGCGCACCCGGTCGGCGAGCTTCAATTGACTGGCGATCGCGGCCGCCGTGGCAGCGTGGTCGCCGGTGATCATCTTCACCGCGATGCCGGCGCTGCGGCATTCGGCCACGGCGCGCACGGCCTCCTCGCGGGGCGGATCGATGAACCCGACGAAGCCGGCGAACACCAGCCCGTGCACGTCCTCCAGCGCGAAGCGCGACGGTAGGCCGCCGAGACGCCGCCATGCGAAGCCCAGGACGCGCTGCCCCTCGACACCGGCGACATCGATGGCGCGCTGCCATAACCCGGTGTCGAGCGGCGCCTCGGAGCCATCCGCCGCCGCTTGGGCCCGACTGAGCAAGAGCACCTGTTCCGGCGCACCCTTGACGCAGATGAGGGCGCCATGACCGTCGGCCTCGGCGTGCAGCGTCGCCATGAAACGATGCCCGGCGTCGAACGGCACCTCGTCGATTCGCGGGTACCGGCGGGCGATGGCGGCAGCATCGAGTCCGGTCTTGCCGGCCAGGGCCAGCAGCGCCCCCTCCATGGGATCCCCGACGATGCGCCAATCCGTCTCCCGGCCATACAGGCGGGCGTCGTTGCACAGCAGTCCGAGGGTCGCGACCCGCGTTCCGGCGGTCAGTGCCGCATCGCCGCCGGTCTCGGCCAGCACCTCGCCCCGAGGCGCATAGCCACTGCCGAGGACCCGCAGGCGGCCGGCGCTGGTGCCGATGCTGCGCGCGGTCATCTCGTTGCGAGTCAGCGTGCCGGTCTTGTCCGAACAGATCACCGTGGTCGCGCCCAGCGTTTCCACCGCGGGCAGGCGCCGCACGATGGCATCCCGGGCCGCCATTCTGCGCACGCCGATCGCCAGCGTGATGGTGATGACCGCCGGCAGGCCTTCGGGCACCACGCCGACCGCCAGCGCCACCACCACCAGCAGCGCATCCATCCACGGGTAGTCGCGCACGGCGACCGCGAACACGAACAGGACGACGGCCGCGACCAGGGCGACCGCAGTGAAGCCGCGGCTGAAGCGGGCGATCTGTCGCAGCAGCGGCGTGCTCAGCGTCTCGACCTGGCCGAGCAGCGCACCGATGCGACCGATCTCGGTCGCGGAGCCCGTCGCCACCACCAGTGCGGTGGCCTGCCCCGCCGACACCAGGGTGCCGGAATAGAGCATCGACGTGCGACTGCCCAGGTCCGCGCTCCCGGCCACTGGCGCAGCGGATTTTTCCGCAGGCACCGATTCGCCGGTGAGTACCGACTCATCGACGCGCAGCCCGCGCGCGTGCAACACCCGCGCGTCGGCGGGAACGCGGTCTCCAGCCTCGAGCATCAGCACGTCACCGGGCACCAGCGTGCCGACTCCCACCTGCACGCGTCCGCCGTCGCGCAGCACGCAGGCGGACGGCGCGAGCATGGTACGCAGCACCGCAAGCGACTGCTCGGCGTTGCCCTCCTGCACATAACCGACCACCGCGTTGACGGTGACCACCACGACGATGACCACCGCGTCCACCACCTGACCAACGAGCAACGCGATCAGCGCTGCAGCCAGCAGGACCAGGATCAACGGATCGTTGAAATGTCGCAGGAAACGGCGCCAGCCTGGAGTCGGCGTCGGTGGCGGCAACGCATTTTCCCCGTATCGACGAAGCCGCGCAGCGGCGTCTGCACTCGCCAGACCTTCAGTGGTGGCAGCGAGCAACCGCAGGCAGGCCTCCGCGTCCAGCGAATGCCAGGGCGTGACCGTCGCCCCGGCCGGAGACGGCGCCGATCCGGGTGTTTCAGCCATCATGCTCACGGTCTCTGCCGACCGCGCCAAGCGGTTGAGCGGAGACCGGAATCTCCTTCCAGGGTTCGGACATCGCGTGCCGGGTCAGTCCGGGAGTGGCGTTGACGGCGGCGAGCGCTTCACTGCCCGCGCGCTCCCCGGTCCGCCCCGCGGTCGCGAGGCCGATGGCGAACGCCTTCTGCACGATCGTCGCGGCCCGGGCCAGGCCCTGGCCGTCGCCGAGCCGCCTCTGTACCTGCCGATACGGCGCGCTGGCGGTAAGCGAGGTCAGGGCGTGCCAGTCACCGCTGCCGGGTAGTTCGCGGACCTCGCGGTCGAGCGCAACGATTTTCTCCCCGATCACGTGGGCCGCGAACTCTGCCCAATGCTTTCCGCCCTGATGTCGCAGGCGCGCCAGCTGCGGAGGGAGTTCGGGATTGGCGTGCAGGAACTGGAGCGGCAGTGCAGCCTGATCGGACATGTCCTTGCCTCCGGTTCGAACGATTGGCAGGCGCGGTGCCTGGCCGGAGGACGGTCGCAACCGCCCGGTCGTGCGCGGAGCCCGCTGCGCGTGCGCCTCAGGCGCATCCATCATAGCCACGCCCGGTGAGGCATGGACGCCCTTCGCGATCGCCCGTGCAGCCGACCTGCGCCCCGCGGGCCGGACATGAGAAAGCCCCGGCATCTGCCGGGGCTTTCCATGGATCGACGAGAGTGCGCTATGGGCACGGTGTTGCCTGCGCACCGGGCGCAGCGCCTGGGTCAGCGCGCGTTCTTCATCGATAGCTTGCGGGAGCGCATCACGTCGTGGCATGCGCGCACCTCCGGCATCAGACGCACGACGATGTCACGCGCCGCAGGCGGCGTGTCCGCATCGCGCGAAACATGGTCGAAGGCTTCGAGCAGACGGTCTTCCGACTCCTCCAGCTCGGCCACATAGCCGTATTCCTTGTCGCCGAGCGCGGCGCGGATCTTGCCGTACATGTGCTGCATGCTGCCGACGAACGTGCCCGAGTCCTCGGGCTTGCCGCCGGCCGCCTGCACCGCGCTGGACAGCTCGTTGACGATCTGAGCCTTGGTCGTCGCCATGCGTGCGAACAGCGTACGCAGTTCGGTGTCGTCGACCTTCTGCGCGGCCTCTTCGTAGAACTCCTTGCCGTCGCGGGCAATGGCGATCAGGTCGTTGAGGGTGTGTGCGGTCTTGTTGGACATCAGGCTCTCCAGTTGGAAAAAGTTGGCGGCGTGATCTCAGCCGTATCGACCGCCTGCATGCATCCTGCCGTCGGAATCTGGCGGCGTGCGCGGCGGAAATCGATGAGGGGACCTTATCGGCGCACTCGGCAACGACGCGTGATGCGGAGGCGACGATCCCGTGAACAGCTGCGGCGTACGCGCAAACCATTCCCGGGTCAGTCGTCGTGGCTGTTTCGGCGAGCGGGTTCAGCTTCGCCAGGCCCTCGGCAGGCTTCCGACTGCGCTGGCCAAGTTCACAATGAGGCGATGTCGGCTGGAGGATTTACTACGTGGCTTACGGGTCTCCACAAGGCGACCCCCTCGCCACGACCGGCATTCAACCCTGAAACCTGCCTCGCCTGCCCCCCGATTGCCGATGCAGCCGCGTCAGTTCAACCGCGCATCCCGTCCAGCAGACGCCAGACGATCAGGACGAAGCCATCGTGGATCAGCAACGTGGCGATCGTCTCCAGGGCCAGCGCAATCACCACCACCCAGCGTACGGGCAGGCCCAACGCGATTGTGAACCCGAGCAGGGCGAAGGCGGTGTCCGCGAGCGAATTGAGCACGCTGTCGCCGCGATAGTCGGGCGCGGCGTTGGCCGCGTTGTTCAGCACCAGGACTACCCAGGGCGTGTTCTCGATCATCTCCCAGATGGTGCTGCTGATCAGCGCGAGCAGCGCCCGGTCGATGACTGGCCATCGCGGGCGAAGCCAGGAGAAGACGAGATAGAGTCCCATGCCGAAGGCGACGTGCAGCGACGAGTACGCGTCGGCGATCTGCTGGGAGTTCTGCGAGGGATCCGCTCCGGATTGCCACAGCGAGACCACCCCGCACGGGCAGGTCAGGCTGCGTCCCATCCATAGCAGCCACCACACATGGACCGCGAGGGTCGCCGCCACGACCACTCCGACATGGCGAAGCCAGCGCAGCCGGGGAAAGGCGAGTCGCGCGTCCCTGTGCCAGCCGGAACGTCGCGTCATGCGGGAAGACGCCGCATGGGCGCCGCCGCGCACGTGCCACCGCAGGGTCGCCCTGCGCTCGGTGGCACCGCCGGCCACGTCCCGATGCGGGCCCGCCCTGCTGGGGCGCGCGCCGGCGCGGCAAGGCCTTTCATATCGCGCTGACGCGGTGCTTCATGTGCGCTGCGTATCATCCTGCGTCCGCTGTCGGTGTCGCCCATGTCCATTCTGACGAACGTCGCGGTTTTCCTGTGCAGCCTGGTGGCGATGGAGCTGGTCGCCTGGGGCGCGCACAAGTACATCATGCATGGCTGGGCCTGGGGCTGGCACCGCTCCCACCACGCGCCGCGACGCGGCTGGTTCGAGAAGAACGATCTCTTCGCGGTGGTGTTCGCAGGTCTGGCCATCGCGTTGATCTACCTTGGCAGCCGCGGCTGGCATCCACTGGAGTGGGTGGGCGCCGGGATGACCGCCTATGGGCTGCTTTACTTTGTTGCCCACGACGGACTGGTCCATCATCGCTGGCCGTTGCGCTACGTGCCGCGCCACGGGTATCTCAAGCGTCTCTACCAGGCCCATCGCATGCACCATGCGGTGGATGGCAAGGAGGGCTGCGTCTCGTTCGGCTTTCTGTGGGCGCCCTCCGGGGAGCGGCTCAAGACCGAATTGCGCCGGATCCACGGCGGGCCCATCCGCAGGCCCCGCGCTGGCGCTTCAGGCGAAGGCGACTGACGGCCGTTGCCACAGCTGCGCGGGCCTCGGTGCCGCGGCCTGCCACCTGGAGCGCAGCGCCATGCCGGTGGCGCGTGCCAGCAGTCGCAGTTTTGCGGCGCCGGAAGTGGTGACGCGGCGATCCCAGGCGTGCGTGCCCTGCGCACGGACCCGCAGCCCGATTTCCCGGTAGACCCCATGTGCCGCGCCCACCGCCCAGGCGGAGCGGAGCGGCAGCGCGGCGAGCCCGCCGTGAGCGGACGCGTAGTAAGGCTCCGCAGCGTCGATCAGCTGCGCCGCCAGTACCGCGAGCGCGCCGCGATGCGGAGGCGCGTCGAATCCGCGCCTGGGCAGGCCACGCGCGTCGAGCCAGCTCTCGGGCAGATAACAGCGGCCGACCGCCGCGTCGTCGACGATGTCGCGCGCGATGTTGGTGAGCTGGAAGGCGATCCCGAGGTCACAGGCACGATCGAGCGTGGCCTCGTCGTCGACCCCCATGACGCGCGCCATCATCAGTCCGACCACGCCGGCCACGTGGTAGCAGTACTGCAGCGTGTCGTCGAAGGTGCGGTAGCGGTGGCCTGCGGTGTCCATCGCGAAGCCGTCGAGATGTGCCAGCGGCAGTTCGACAGGGATGCCATGCGCGTTCGCCACCGCCTGCAGCGCGGCGAACGCCGGCTCCGCCATCGGCTCGCCCGCACAGGCCTGGCGCGTCCGTGCGTACAACCGGCGCAGTCGGTCATCGCCGTCGGCGACCGGCGCCGGCGCCGCGAAGCCATGCTGCTGGCCATCGACGACGTCATCGCAATGACGGCACCAGGCGTAGAGCAGCACCGCGCTGCGCCGGGTCGCGGGAGCGAACAGCCGCGAGGCGGTCGCGAAACTCCGGGAGCCGACATCGATCGATCGATAGGCATGCTCGAGCAGCGCCGTGGTCACCGGCCGACCTCCTCGAGCATCAGCCCCGCGGTGGCCTTGGCGGAGCCGACGACACCCGGCACGCCGGCCCCCGGATGGGTACCGGCCCCCACCAGATAGAGATTGCGGATGTCCGCGTCGCGGTTGTGCGGGCGGAACCATGCGCTCTGGGTGAGCACGGGCTCCAGCGAGAACGCAGATCCGTGATGGGCGTTGAGCGTGTCGCGGAAATCGAATGGCGTGATGAACCGGCTGGTCACGAGGTCGCGGCGCAGGCCGGGCATGTAGAAGCGCTCGAGATAGTCGAAGATCCGGTCGCGATAACGCGGACCCTCGACGTCCCAGTCGATGTCGGCGTTGCCCAGGTGCGGCACCGGCGCGAGCACGTAGTGGCTGCCACATCCGGGCGGCGCGAGCGAGGGATCGGTCACGCAGGGCGCATGCAGGTACAGCGAGAAATCGTCCGCAAGCGCCGGCCCGCTGAAGATCTCGTCGATGAGTCCGCGATAGCGTTGGCCGAAGCAGACAGTGTGATGGCGCAGCTGCGCATGGTGCCGGCTCAGTCCGAAATAGAGTACGAACAGCGACATGCTGAAGCGCTTGCGCTTGAGCGTCGCGGCCTGGCGCGCGCCGCGCGGGTGGTGCCCGAGCAGCCGGTCGTAGGTGTGCACCACGTCGGCATTCGATGCCAGCACGTCCAGCGTGAACGTGCGCCCGTCGGCCAGAGCCACGCCCGCCGCGCGGTCCTCCACCACCTCGATCCGCGCCACATCGGCGTCGAGTTCGATGCGACCTCCCAGATCCGCGAACAGCCGCACCATGCCGCGCACCAGAGCGCCGGTCCCGCCGCGCGGAAACCACACGCCCCACTCCCGCTCCAGCGCGTGGATCAGCGTATAGATCGATGAGGTCCGGAACGGATTGCCGCCGACCAGCAGCGAGTGGAACGAGAAGGCCTGGCGGAGCTGCTCGTCCTGGATGAACCGCGAGACCATGCCGTAGACGCTCTTCCAGGCCTCGAGCTTCGCGAGCTTGGGGCCCGCCCGGAGCATGTCGCGGAACGACAGGAACGGGACCGCGCCCAGTTCGATGTAGCCTGCCTCGAATACCGACTTCGAATAGGCCAGAAACCGGCGGTAGCCGGCGACATCGGCAGGATTGCGGGCATGGATCTGGCGGTCGAGCGATTCCTGGTCGTTGACGTAGTCGAAGTGCGATCCGTCCTCCCAGCACAGCCGGTAGAACGGATCGACCGCCAGCAGCTCGACGTAGTCGGCCATGCGCTTCCCCGACAGGGCGAACAGTTCCTCCAGCGCCGACGGATCGGTGATCACCGTGGGGCCGGCGTCGAAAACGAAGCCCTGGTCTTCGTACACGTAGGCGCGCCCACCGGGCTTGTCGCGTTTTTCGAGCAGCGTGGTGTCGAAGCCGCCGGCCTGCAGCCGGATGGCGAGCGCCAGCCCGCCGAAGCCCGCGCCGATCACCACTGCGCGCTTGCGTGCAGTCATCTGGAATTCCTGGTCTGGACAGGGTCGGCGCGCATGGCACGCCATGCCTGACCGACCGGGACGGGGGGTTTGCCGGCCACGATCCTGAGCTTGTCGAGCAGCGTCAGGCGGTCGGCATAGAACCGAGCGATCAGGCCGTCGGACAGCCCGTAGAACCGCTGCATCACGCGCCAGCGATCCGCGGGCCGGCCGGCCATGAACAGCATGCGGTTGAGCAGGCGGAAATACCCCTGGCGGCGCCAGCTCGCGGCGGCTTCGTCGCGGGTCAGCGCATGCAACCCGGCCGCATCGAGCTGCATGCTGGCCGCGATCCGCTCGGCGAGACGGACCGCATGCGGCAGCGAATAACCGGTGGTGGCATGGAACAGGCCCGCGGCCAGCCCGGCGCGCGGCTGCTCACCACCCTCGCTCCAGAAACGGTCGAAATCGCCGCCGAGCACGATCGGCAGCACGCCATGCTCCTCGCGCAGCCACTCGGCGATCGCCCAGCCGTGGCCACTTGCATAGCCCGTGATGTTGGCGCCCAGCGCTTCGAAATCCGCTGGCGCCTCGTCGACGTAGTGGGTGTCCTCGATGAGCAGGACGTCTTCCGCGAACGGCAGCACGTAGACGAAGCGGTAGCCCTGCCCCTGCGTCACATCGGCGTCCATGATCAGCGGCACGTCCACGCCATGCGGCTGCGCAGTGCGCACGACACGGCCCAGGAATGCCTGGTAGCCCAGAGCGACATGCGGACTGGGGCGCGCGCCACGTCCGTCGATCACCGCGCCCGCGCTCAGCACGCGTCCGTCGCCGAGCGTGACGGAGGTCGGCGTGATTGCGCTGACGTCCGCTCCACACCACAGCGCATCGCCGAGCGTGGCCTGCAGCTCGGCAGCGAGATCGCCCGACAGCATGCTGGCGTAACCCCCGTCGAGCCGGCGCTGGCGCTGCGGAAAGCGCACCGCATGGGCAGGCCAGCGATGGCGGACCAGAGGTGCCAGCCACCGGTGCTGGGCGGGCGTGAGATCGGTCGAATGGAACGACCAAGTGTGCTCGCCACAGGGCTGCGCCGCGCGCTCGAGCATCAACAGTCGCATCCCGGGGCGCAACGCCCTGAGACGCAGCGCGATCAGTGCATTCGCCAGCCCGCCGCCGACGAGGATCAGATCGTACCGGGTGTCCATCAGGCCGCCGACGCCAGGACCGGCTGAGCGGTCCCGGCGACCGATTCGATGATGTCGGCCGCGCGCTCCGCGCCGCCTGCCGCAGCCACCGATCCACCCAGACTGCGCGCGCGCAGCGCGAATGCGGATTCGTCGAGCAGGCGCGTCAGGCGGGCCCGCAGCTGCCCTGCCGTCGCCAGCCGCGCCGATGCCCCCAGACCGATCCCGGCGTGGATCACGCGCGCGGCGACGCCGGGTTGATCGAACGCGATGGGCAGCGCCAGGATGGGCGTGCCGGCGACGCAGGCATCGAGCACCGTATTGAGGCCGGCATGCGAGACCACGGCATCGGCGCGCGCCAGCATCGCCCGCTGCGGGACCGACTCCACGACCTGGACGACGCCGGGCACCGCGAGCGATGCGACCTGCGCCGGGGTGAGCCCGCCGCAATGCGCGATCACCAGTTGCAGGTCCCGCTGCCGGCAGGCGCGGGCGATGCGGCGGAAGATCGACAGGCGCTGGCCCTGCAACGTGCCCAGCGATGCGAAGACGACGGGCCGGTCCGGCGCCAGCGGCAACGTCAGCGCGGGATCCGGCGCGCGGTCACGCAAGGGCCCGACATGATGGAAGTTCGGCGGCAGCTGCCTGCGCGGGAACTCGAGCTCGGCCACGGTCTGGCTGACCTGCGCATACGGCGACAGGCATTCGTGCAGGGCGCTGCGCGGCCGCAGGCCGAACACCGCAGCGTGGTGCGCGATGACCCGTGCATGCGGCGCCATCATGTAGTCGTAGACACGGCTGCTTGCCGCATAGAGGTGACGCGCCTGGTCGCTGTCCGCGAACCGCCATGGCATCACCGGCAGGGGAACGCCGGGCTCGCGATCGACCGGCAGCGCACAGGCCACCGAGATCCAGGGCAGATCCAGCGCTTCGGCAACCAGGCCCCCCGCGGCCTCCATCTGGTCGCTGACCACCGCCTCGATCCCAGCGCGGGCGAACGCGTCGGGCAGCGCTCTGCACAGCATGTCGGTCGCAGCCGCGACGTCGGCGATCACGCGCCGCAGCCCCAGCGGACCGCCCGGCCGCGCCGCGCGTTGCAGCACGCCCGCCAGCGCGCCGCGCGGATGGCTTGCCCTGCCGACCGCGCGGAACGCGATGCGCGGATCCTGCAGCAGCGAAGCCGCGTCGGCCTGGTGGAAGAAGGTGACGCGGTGACCGCGCTCGACCAGCACACGCGCCACTGCCTGGAGCGCGCGCATGTGGCTCGGAAACGGGGGTGCGACGAAACCGAAGTGGGTCATGCCGACGGCGGCACCTGGATCGGAGGACGTCCGTGCAGCGTAGCGGTCCGCAGCGCCCGCAAGTCGGCGCTGCCGGTGCAGAAGCAGGCAATCCGCAGCTGGCGGATCAGCACGTCGAAGTGCGAGATGACCGATTCGGTGGACACCACCGCCTCGGCCAGCAGCGAGGCCGCCTGGCCGACAAGGTCCGCTCCCAGCGCGAGGGCCTTGGCCGCATCGACGCCGTCACGGATGCCGCCCGAGGCGATCAGCAGGGTATCCGGCAGGGCCGCGCGGGCATCGATCAGCGCCCGGGCGGTCGGAATTCCCCAGCCGGTGAACGCCATGGCCACGGCGCGATCGGCCGGATTGCAGGCACGTTCGCCTTCGACCGCGGCCCAGCTGGTGCCGCCGGCACCGGCAACGTCGATCACCGAGACGCCCGCCTCCACCAGGCGACGCGCCACCGCCGGCGACAGGCCCGCCCCGACTTCCTTCGCCACCAGCGGCACGTGCAACTGCCGCGCCAGCCGCTCGATGGCCTCGAGCACACCGCGCCAGTCCCGGTCACCACCCTGCTGCACGGCTTCCTGCAGCGGATTGAGGTGCACGATCAGGGCGTCGGCATCGATCATCTCGACCGCACGGCGGGCCAGGTCCACGCCGCCCTCGCGCAGCTGCGCGGCACCCAGGTTGGCGAGGATCGGCACGTCCGGCGCACACCGCCGCAGCTCGCGCGTCAGGCCGTGGTCGGCGCCGGTCTCGAGCGCCACGCGCTGCGATCCGACTGCCAGGGCAATGCCCAGGGCCTGCGCCGCTTCGGCCAGATGCCGGTTGATGCCCTGGGCGCGCAATGCGCCGCCGGTCATCGAACTGATCAGCACCGGCGCGCGCAGGGCGCGTCCGAACAGGCTCGTGCCGAGCGCCACCGCATCGAGGTCGAGCTCGGGCAGCGCGCAGTGCTCGAAGTCGAACGCGGCGAAACCGGTCGTGGCCGTGGACCGGGCGCGGGTATGGTCGAGCACGATGTCGAGATGGTCGTTCTTGCGCGCGACCAGCGGAGCGCCCTCGGGCAGATTGGCCGCCAGCTCCATCAGTGGACTCCGAACAGACGCTGGCAATACGCATCCAGCAGCCCGTCCTCGCCATAGACCGACGCCAGCGCATCGCTCGCATTGCGCAGATGGGCTTGCAGCCGGTTCCGGACCTCGCCGATGCCCAGCACCGCGAGCAGGGTCGACTTGCCCACGTCCTTGCCCGAGTCCTTGCCGGTGCTCGCGCTGTCGTGGCGGTCGTGCAGATCGTCCTGGAGCTGGAAAGCCTGACCGAGTTCCAGCGCGGCCCGGCCCAGCGCCTTGCGCGTCGCCTCGTCCGCCTCGGCGAGCAGCGCGGTCATCTCCAGCGCCGCCGCGAACAGTGCACCGGTCTTGAGCGCATTCGTGTCGACGATCTCGTCCACGCCATCCGCCCCGGCGCCGCGCAGGTCCAGGCACTGTCCGCGCACCAGACCCTGCGGGCCCACGGCGCAGGCCAGCACCCCGACCAGCTGGGTACGCACGGCCGGCGCCACCTCGCCGAGCGCGGCGACGGTGGCGAACGCCTGGCTCAGCAGACCGACCGCTGCCAAGGCCGCGACATCCTCCCCGAAGCTGCGGTGGAGCGTCGGCCGGCCACGGCGGAGTTCCGCATTGTCCATGCACGGCATGTCGTCGAGCACCAGCGAGGCCGTATGCACCATTTCGATGGCACAGCCCAGATCGAGCAGTGCAGGCGTGTCGCAGCCGAGTTCGCGGCCTGCGATGAGCATCATCTGCGGGCGGGTCCGCTTTCCGCCGGCCAGCGCACCCTCGCGCATCGCCATGGCCACCAGGTCACGATGGTCGGCGGGTCTGGGCAGCAGGTCCGCCAGACGCGCATCGATCCTGGCCCCGAGAAGCGCCGGCGTCAGGTCATCCCGCGGTGGAGTCGCCAATGCTCTCATGCAGGATCCTCGGGGCAGCAGGGTCGAACTGCGTGCGGGTTCGCACCCGGCCCAGAGGCTGCCGGGACGCCGGGCGATCTTGGCGCAAGCCGCGTAAAAGCGGCGCTCACACCGCGCGGCGCGTCGGCGCCGCAAGGGCCCCGCGGGTCTTGCACCATCGTAGCCCCCGCCCCTCGCAGGGCCCCCCAGCCATCGGGCTGCCCAGCGCATCGCATCCAGGCGCGCCTGGCTCGGCAAGGCCTGCCCTGCGGGCTTGCAATCGCGGCCGCTCCGGGCGCACGCATACCGGGGACAGATTGCGGTCCGGCAGACGGAAGGCCGTCGTGCGCGCGGCAAGGAGCGCCCTGATGATCGGCTGCACGCGCTCACCCGCCCCGGCCGCCACCCGGGTCGGATCGCCTCGATCGCTTGAACCGGCTGTCAGGCCACGCAAAAAAAAAGCGTCCGCCAGGGGCGGACGCTTTCGTGCGGTGCGGGATGCGGCGGTCAGGCCGTCTGCAGCTTCCGCGATGTCGTGGAACGACGCGGACGGCTCGGGAACGCATGCCGCAGGATACGCCAGGCCACCTCGCCGAACTGCCTCGGCAACGACCCCGTGTTGTAGGGCTGCCCGTAGCGTGCGCAGATCTCGCGGACCTCGACCGACAGTGCGCCGTAGCGATGCGCGGGCACGTCGGGATAGAAGTGATGCTCGATCTGGTGGCTCAGGTTGCCGGTCAGCAGGTTCATCAGGCGCCCGCCACCGATGTTCGACGAACCGCGCAGCTGACGCATGTACCAGTGGCCGCGCGACTCGTTGCGGATCGATTCCTTCGGGAAGGTCTCGGCGTCCGCGGTGAAGTGGCCGCAGAAGATCACCACATAGGTCCAGACGTTGCGGATGCCGTTGGCGACCAGGTTGCCCAGCAGCACCGGCAGGAAGAAAGGACCGGCCAGCGCGGGGAACAGCACGTAGTCCTTCAGCAGCTGGCGGCCCATCTTGCGGCCCACCGGCGCGAAATCGCGGCGCATCTTGCCCTTGGGCATCTTGCGGGCAACCCAGCGGCCGAGCTTGAGTTCCTGGATCGCCACGCCCCACTGGAAGTACAGCGCGAAGACCACCGCGATGAACGGCTGCAGCAGGTAGAACGGGCGCCAGCGCTGCTCGGGGAAGATGCGTAGCAGTCCGTAGCCGATGTCGTCGTCCATGCCGCGGACATTGGTGTAGGTGTGGTGACGGAAATTGTGCGAATGCCGCCAGTTGTCCGACGTCGCCACGATGTCCCACTCGTAGGTGTGGCTGTTGAACTGGGGGTCGGCCATGAAGTCGTACTGGCCGTGGATCACGTTGTGGCCCACCTCCATGTTCTCCAGGATCTTCGCCAGGCCCAGCATCAGCGCGCCCAGGATGCATGCCGGCCACAGCAGCCATGGCACGAAGGCGCCACCGATCGCGCCGACCATCAGCAGCGCGCGGCCGCCGAAGCCGATGAAGCGCATCCAGCGCACGACGTTGCGGATGTAGTCGGCGTCTACCTTGCCGACCTGGGCCATCGTGCGCGCACGCAGCGCATCGAGCTCGGCGCCGAAGGCATCGAGTTCCTGCGGGGAGAGGCGTCGCGTGGCAGTGAGCTTGGACATGTCGGCTCCGGAATTGAAGACAGCGCGACCGGGGACGGGCGCACCTTGTAAAGAGGGATTCAAAGATCGAGAACGAGGTCGGACACGGCGCTGCTGACGCACAGCTTCAGCGCCGCCGTGGCTTCGGTGTGGGGGGTGCCGGTGCGCAGGTCGCGAGTGGCGCCAACCGCCTTGCCGCAGGCGCAGGTATTGCAGATGCCCATGCGGCAGCCGGATTTCGGCTTCAGGCCCTCGGCTTCGAGTGCCTGCAGCAGCGGTACCCCGCGCGGCAGCTGCAGGGCACGCCCGCTGCGCGCCAGGCGCACTTCAACCGTGCCGCTGTCATCGGTGGCCGGCATCGGAGGTGGCGT
This sequence comes from Luteimonas chenhongjianii, assembly GCF_002327105.1. GTDB lineage: Bacteria > Pseudomonadota > Gammaproteobacteria > Xanthomonadales > Xanthomonadaceae > Luteimonas > Luteimonas chenhongjianii. The sequence continues at coordinate 2,422,650 of NZ_CP023406.1, forward strand.
GAATGCCTCGCTGCGCAGCAGCGGGACGCGGCCCTCGACCAGTGCGGTCGCCGTCGCCACGAAACCGCCCGGGCCGCAGGCATACACCTGGCGCGCAGCAAGATCGGGCACAAGCGCATCGAGCAACGCGGCATCGATGCGGCCAGCCGCCTCGTCATCCGCGCTCGCCGTCTCGCGGGTCAGCACGAAACGCACGTTGAAACCGGGATGGCGCGCGGCCAGCGCACGCAGTTCCTCGACGAAGCACAGCTCGGCACGCGTGCGGGCCCAGTACACCAGCGTCACCGGAACCGGCATGCCCTGCCCTGCCAGCTGCCGGACCAGGGCCATCAACGGCGTGACGCCGCTGCCCGCAGCGAGGAACAACCAGGCGCCTTCGGGCTTCGCCGGCAGGACGAGATCGCCGAAGGCCGGTCCGATATCGAGCACGTCGCCGCGGCGCGCGGCGGTCAACAGGTGACCACTCATGCGGCCACCGTCGACGCCCTTCACCGTCACCGTCACCCGGCCATCGGCCGCAACCGGCGCATCGAGGCTGTAGCTGCGGGTGATCCGCACGCCGTCGATCTCGGCCGTCAGGTTGACGTGCTGGCCGGGCAGTGCCCCCGCCCAGTGGCGGTTCGGCTTGAGCGTGAGCGTGACGGCATTGGACGCCGCAGAAGCGACCGCGACCACGCGTGCAAGTGCGCGATCCCAGCTCCAGGTCGGATGCAGCCGCTGGGCCCAGAAATCGAATACAGGCGGCGCGACGAAAGGGGTGGCGAGCCTGCGCAGGTGACTGCGTCGGACGGATTTCGTGGGCTGGACGGTCGACATGGGAACGACTGTACACCCATCCGCACAGCCGTGTATACAGATGTACATTAATGGTCACTGCTATGCTGGCAGCCCATCTCCCCGACGGCCGCCCGTGACCGCCAGCTCTCCCGAACCCGCCAGCGGCGTGCCTGTACCCGGCGTCGTCGACAGTCAGGCCGGACGCAAACCGACGATCGTCCGCGAGGATCTGATCGCCGCCGCGCTGCGCCTGACCGGGGCGCATCGCAGCGTGTCCACCCTGAGCCTGCGCGAGGTCGCGCGCGAGGCCGGCATCGCGCCCAACAGCTTCTACCGCCAGTTCCACGACATGGACGAGCTGGCGGTTGAGCTGATCGATCTGGCCGGTGAATCACTGCGCAGGATCGTCGGCGACGCGCGCAGGCGCGCGGTGTCGGGGCGCAGCGTCGTCCGCGGTTCGCTCGAGGCGTTCATGGAGCGCCTGCGCGCCGACGACAAACTGCTGCACGTGCTGCTGCGCGAAGGCACGGTGGGATCGGATGCGTTCAAGCGCGCAGTCGACCGGCAACTGCTGTTCTTCGAAGAGGAACTGCATGCCGACCTGGTGCGGATCGCCGCGGCCCAGGGCCTCGTCTTCCACGAACCCGGCCTGGTCGCGCGGGCGATCACCCGGCTGGTGTTCGCCATGGGCGGTACCGCGCTCGACTCGCCGCCCGATCGCGACGCGGCGCTGGTCGACGAGCTCTCGCACATGATCCGCATGCTGCTGCGCGGCGCCCACGCAATGGGCCGGGCGCGGCGCAAACGCTAGCCACGGGCCGGGCCCGGCCCACCCGCGCAGGCACGCGGCGGCTCGGTCGCGTTCAGCGGAGTTCGAACCTGTCTGCGTCCAGCATCGCCGGGAAGTGTTCCCGGTGCGCTGCAAGCTGTTCTGCCGACAGGGTCGTCGTCGAGACGACTTCCATGTCAGTCGATTCACTCAGCGGGTGCCCCAGCATGTCCAGTACCGCGCTGTCGCCGGCATAGGCCAGGCCGTTGCCGTCGGTGCCCACGCGGTTGACGCCGACGATAAAGCAGAGATTTTCGATCGCGCGGGCGCGCAGCAGGGTCTTCCATGCGTATGCGCGCGCGGCCGGCCAGTTGGCGACAAACAGCTGCAGGTCGAAATCCATGCCGCCGGGGCGTTCGACGTCGAAGCGGTTGCGACAGAACACCGGGAAGCGCAGGTCGTAGCAGACCTGCGGATTGATCCGCCAGCCCCTCCATTCCACCGTCAGGCGCTCGCGCCCGGCAGCGTAGCGCTTGTGTTCGTTGGCATAACGGAACAGGTGCCGCTTGTCGTACCACTGCAGGGCGCCATCGGGCGTGGCCCACAGCATGCGGTTGTAAACGCGATCGCCGTCGCGCAGCTGCACACTGCCGGTGACGGCGGCATCGAGCGCCGCCGCCTGCGCGCGCACCCATGCGACCGTGGGGCCGTCCATGTCCTCGGCGCGGTCGATGGCCTCGTTGCTGAAGCCGCTGGTGAAGGTTTCCGGCAGCACCACCAGATCGGTCAGGCCGCGCAGTGGCGCGATCAGATCGCCGTAGTAGTCGCGGTTGCCCGCCGGATCATGCCAAAGGGTGGCCCCTTGGACGGTCGAGACGCGAAGGTTCTGCATGAGTGTTCCGGGGGTGTTGGCGGCCTTGGATTCTCGTCCGCCGGCCGGTTCGGCTCAACCGGCTCGCATGTGCGGCGCGAGGCTTCGCATCGAACGACGCGCCCTCAGGCCGCGCCCTTCCCAGCCTTTGCCGGCCGCGCCTGTGCGGGAGCCGGTTCCCAGCCGAACACGCTGCGACCGCCGTAGCGATGCGAATTGCGGTGCTCCTCGTCCAGGAAGGCCGCCAACGACGGCCCGGTCGCACTGCCCTCGAGCGCACGCGATTGCGCATCGAGCCGGCGCAGCGCGGCCATGCGTTCCTCGTTGCCGAGCTTCGCCTGCGTGACCGCATGCTTGAGTACCCCGATGGTGCGATCGAGCACGCGCGTAGGTACCGGGAACGGGTGCCGGTCCTTGCCCCCATGCGCCAGCGAGAACCGCGCCGGATCAGTGAAGCGGCACGGCGTTCCGTGCACCACCTCGGCGACCAGCGCCAGCGCCTGCACCGTGCGCGCGCCGACACCCGGGACCTCGAGCAGCTGTTCGAAATCGCGCGGACCGGCCTCGGCCGCGGCGGCCAGTGCGCCGTGCAGGCGTCGCAACACGATATCGCCGGCGCGCACATCGTGGTGGCCGGGCATCGACAGATGCGGCTGCAGGGGCGCGGCCGCGGCGAAGAGGTCGCCAGTCTGCGGCGCAGTCACCGCTGGCGCAGGCACGCCTTCCAGCTGCTGGATGGTGCGGGTGAGCCGGGTCGCGCCTTCGTCCCGCAGCAGCGCGACCTGCGCCTCCCGGGCCGCCGCGGCGCGGCGATCCGCCAGGTTCACGATGCGCCCCTGCCCCGGCCCGTCGATGGCCGCGTGCGGCGCATCGACGAAGCTTTCCAGCCCGTCGGAGAGCCAGTGGTATCGGCGCGCCTGTTGCCGCGCGCCGTGCATGCCCTGCTGGATCACCACCCATTGCCCGTCGTCGGCGACGATGAAGCCGTGCAGGTAGAGGTCGAACCCGTCCTGCACCGCCGCGCTGTCGACCTTGGCCACCAGCCGGCTGGTGCGCGCCAGCGCCGCGCCGTCGAGCCCGGTGCGCATGCCCACTGCGTGCAGCTCGTCCGGCGTGGCCCGCGAATGCCGGCCGCGCCCGCCGCAGACATGGATGCCCAGTTCGTCGGACAACGGCGCCAGCCCGCGCTTGAGCGCGCCGACCACGCTGGTCGTGATGCCCGACGAATGCCAGTCCATGCCCATGACGGCGCCGAAACTCTGGAACCAGAACGGATGCGCCAGCCGCCGCAGCAGTTCGGCGCGACCGTACTCGAGCACGATGGCCTGGCACAGCACGGCGCCCAGCCGGGTCATGCGCTGTCCCAGCCACGCGGGCACGCGCCCGCCGTGGAGGGGAAGATCGGCGCTGCCGCTGCGTCGTGACATCGCCGGAGCATCGCGCAATCGCGTCTCGCCGGATGAGACGGAGCGACCCCCCCATGGGGGCAAGTGTGGCCGCGCCCGCGCAGGGCTGCCGCAAGCGCTGCTGCGCCCGCGCCTGGAACGGATATCCGACGCGGATGTCCGGCACCCGGAGATGCCGGACGCCCTGCCGCAACGGCTAGGGCGCGGCGCCGCCGGTGGCTTTGCGCTCGGCGATGAAGCGCCGCACCTCTTCTTCGAGCACCGGCAGCGGGACCGAGCCGAGGCTGAGGATGGTGTCGTGGAAAGGCCGCTGGTCGAAGGCCGGGCCGAGCTCGCGCTCCGCCTCCGCGCGCAGGTCGAGGATGGTCCGGTAGCCGATGTAGTACGACAGCGCCTGGCCGGGCCAGGAGATGTAGCGGTCCACCTCGGTCACCACGTCGTGGCGCGCCAGCGCGGTATGGCTGGCGAGATAGTCGATCGCCTGCTCACGCGTCCAGCCGTACTCGTGCAGGCCGGTGTCGATGACCAGGCGGGCGGCGCGCCACATCTCGAACGTCAGCCGACCGAACTCCTCGTATGGCGTGCCGTAGATGCCCATGCGTGTGCCGAGCCACTCGGTGTACAGGCCCCAACCTTCGCCGTAACCGGAGAAGTAGGTCTGCTGGCGGAAGTCCGGCCGGGCAGGTGCTTCCAGCGCAAGCGCGGCCTGGAAGCTGTGTCCGGGCGCGCATTCGTGCAATACCAGCGCCGGCAGGTTGTAGAGCGGGCGCGACGGCAGGTCGTAGGTGTTGAAGTAGCACGCATCCAGTCCGCCACGGCCGGAGGTGTAGATCGGCGCGATGTCGTCGGCCACCGGCAGGATCGTGAAGCGGTAACGCGGCAGCGTGCCGACCAGATACTGCAGCTGGCCGTCGATCTTCTTGGCGATCAGCGATGCCTCACCGAGCAACTGGCGCGGCGTGGCGGCGTAGAACTGTGGATCGCTGCGCAGGAACTCGATGAACTGCGCGAGCGTGCCATCGAAGCCGGCGCGCTGCTTCACCGCCTCCATCTCCGCGCTGATGCGCGCGACTTCCGCCAGGCCCAGATCGTGTATCTCCCGCGCGCTCATGTCGCGGGTCACGTACTCGCGGATCTGGCTCTGATAGAACGCGCGGCCCTCGGGCAGTTCGCTGGCGGCGGTCGTGGTGCGCGTGCGCGGCAGGTATTCGCTGCGGATGAACTGCAGCAGCTTGGCGTAGGCCGGGATCGTCTGCATCTGCACCACCCGCCGGCCTTCCTCGCGCAGCCGGCTCCGTACCGGTTCCGGGATGCTGGGCGGAATGCGATCGAACGTCGCCAGCAGCGGGTTTGCATCGCCGCTCTGCACGTAGGGCTCGAGCGTGGTGTCGCGGCCGTCCAGCGTCACCCGCGGCACGCTCCATCCACGCGCCAGTCCGCGCTCCATGTTCGCGATCTGCTCGTCGAAGTAACGCGGTACGTCGGAAAGGCGGCCGATGAAGCGGCGCCAGTCGGCCTCGGTCTGGAACGGCTGGCTCGGATTGATGTAGCCCCAGAAGAAGCTGTCGCTGTTGAACGGCGCCTCGAAGGTGCGCCAGCGGGCATTGGCTTCGCTGGCCTCGAGCGACGCGCGGAACACGGCGGCGTTGATCCGTTCTTCGCGCCCGAGCTGGTCGAGGGGGATCGCGTCGAGCGCGTCGAGCGTTTCTTTCCAGTACGCCGCGCGCCGCGCCCAGGCTTCCGGTGTCACCGACGGCATGCGGCCACTGCTCTGCCAGCGCCCGCCCACCTTCTCGCGCATGAACTCCGTCTGCCGCCACTCCCATTCGCGCGTGTAGAGATCGCGCAAGGCGTTCTCGGCGACGTTCGCGGGCGGCGCCAGCGTCGGCGGCGGCGCCTCCTGCGCAGCAGCCGCGAGCGGCAAAACGCCCAGGGCAAACGACAACGACAGCACCAGACGGGACAGCGTCGGAAGACGACGCGCGGACAATGACATCAGCAACTCCTGCGGTTTTTCAGGGAATGGCCACACTCGGCGACCGGCCAGCATGACCGGATCGCAACGCCCGCGCATGTGGCAGTCGGCATACACGGCCCGCGCATCCGGCGTGCGTATCGGCCGGGTTCCCGACGCAGTACTCACGACCCGCACGCGACCCTCGACGCGAGCGTTTCCGGAGGATCCATGGCCCCATCGCCTTACCCCACTCGCGCACAGACGCGCTCCCCCCGCATCGGTCCGCAGCGCGGACACGCGCCGCAATGACCGTCCCGGCGGTAGTCGCAGTAGTTGCCGAGCAAGGCCGGGCGGTCGCTGATGCGGAATCCCGCCGACCCGCGCGGGCGGAGCCGGCGTGATGGCCGATGCCACCGACCCCTTGGCCTGCGGGCCGGGACGCTTTCCCGACGGCAATCCCGCCGCCGTGCTGCGCACAGCGCTCGACGCACTCCAGGCAGGTCGACGTCCGGTGCTGGCGATCGTCGTGGAGACCATGGGCTCGACCTACGCAGCCTGCGGCACACTCGCGCTGTTCGGGGATGCGCCGCGCACGGGATGGATCAGCGGCGGCTGCGTCGAACCGGACATCGCCCGGGCGGCTGCGGCCGCGGCGGACTCACGCACGATCGAATGGCTGGAGATCGACACCCTCGATGACGAGGCGATGTTCTCGGGATCGGCGCAGGGATGCCGGGGCCAGCAGCTCCTCGCGCTGCTGCCGCTGGCCGCGCTGCCGGGCGCGGAGTATGCGATGCAGGCCTGGCTCGGTGGTGCCTGCACCCTGCTGATGACGCTGCAGATGGACGGCGCCGTGCACCTGCGCCTCGACGGCCGCGCCTGGTCGTGGACACTGCGCCCCGGCAATGCCCCCGAGCGCGCACGACAGGACTGGACACTGGCCCTGCCGCGGGCGCCCAAGGCCCTGATCCTCGGCGCGGGCCCGGAGATGCCCGCGCTGGCGCCGCTGCTGCACTCGCTGGGCTGGCGGGTCATGGTCTGCGAGCATCGCGCACGCTGGCGCGAGGCTGCCGGCACGGGCTTTCCGATCCTCGACCTGCCGCCCGAGGACGCCGTGGCGGCGCACCCCGATACCGATGTCGCCCTCGTCATGCATCACGGCTTCGAGGCCGACCGTGATGCGCTGGCCACGCTGGCGGGTACGCCGATTCCGTGGATCGGCCTGCTGGGCCCGGAGCGCCGCCGCGCGGACCTGTTCAAGCTGCTGCGCGCGCCCGAGCGGGAGGCCCTCGCCGGACGGCTCCACTCCCCGGTGGGCCTGCCCGGCTGTGGTCGTGGGCCCGAAGCGATCGCGCTGAGCATCGCCGCGCAGTTGCAGCAGTGGCGCGGCGCACAGCAGCGGCCGTAGGCAGCGCGTGGCGTCCGGCGCGCGGACGCCGCATGGGTGGCTGCGTCGCATTGACCGGCTGCCAACACGCCTGCCGGCATCCTCGGTCGCTTGCACGCCCACGCACGCCAGCCCTCGAGCCAGCCCCAGGAGTGTCCATGTCGCCCCTCACCCGCCGCGAAGTGCTCAAGGCCGGCGCCACGTCAGCCGGCGCAGTCGCTCTGCCTTCAGTCGCCCAGGCGGCCAACTCCGCGGCCTCGCCCGCGCCTGCTCGCCCTCCGGTCCGGCAGCGCGTTGCACTCGAGGTCAATGGCCGACAGGTCGAACGCGAGGTCGACACCCGGACCACGCTGCTCGATCTGCTGCGCGAGGAGCTGCAGCTCACCGGCACCAAGAAGGGTTGCGACCATGGCCAGTGCGGCGCCTGCACGACGATCGTCGACGGCAGGCGCATCAACAGCTGCCTGTCGCTCGCGGTGATGAACGAAGGTGCGCGGGTGACGACGATCGAAGGTCTCGGCACGCCGGGCCGGCTGCATCCGATGCAGGCCGCTTTCGTGAAGCACGACGGCTACCAGTGCGGCTACTGCACGCCCGGCCAGATCTGCTCGGCGGTGGCGGTACTCGACGAGATCCGCGACGGCATTCCGAGCCACGTCACCGCCGACCTCACCGCCCCGCCGGCGCTGGAGAGCGCCGAGATCCGCGAGCGGATGAGCGGGAACCTGTGCCGCTGCGGCGCCTACGCCAACATCCTCGATGCGATCGAGGACGTGGCCGGCAACCCCCGCCGTGGAGCCGACGCATGAGGGCGTTCGGCTTCGAACGCGCCGACACTCCGGCCGCCGCCGCGGCCGCCGCGGCGCGCAACCCGGGCGCGAAGTTCATCGCCGGCGGCACCAATCTGCTCGACCTGATGAAGCTGGAGATCGAGACGCCGGCGCACCTGATCGACGTCAACGCGCTCGGGCTCGATTCCATCGAATCGACCGACGAAGGCGGGCTGCGCATCGGTGCGCTGGTGCGCAACACCGACCTCGCATCCGACGAGCGCGTGCGCGCGGACTATCCGCTGCTGTCGCGCGCCCTGCTCGCCGGCGCGTCGGGTCAGCTGCGCAACCGCGCGACCACCGCCGGCAACCTGCTGCAGCGCACGCGCTGCCCGTATTTCTACGACACCGACCAGCCCTGCAACAAGCGCCTGCCGGGCAGCGGCTGCGGCGCGCGCGACGGTTACAGCCGCCAGCTGGCGATCATCGGCCACAGCCCCGACTGCATCGCCACCCATCCGGGCGACATGCCCGTCGCCATGCGCGCGCTCGATGCGGTGGTCGAAACCGTGAGTGCGGACGGCGGCACGCGTCGGATCGCACTCGACGATTTCTACCTGGCGCCCGGCAATACCCCACAGCGCGAAACCGTGCTCGAGGCCGGCGAACTGATCACGGCGGTGCTGCTGCCGCCGCCGGTCGGCGGGCGCCAGGTCTACCGCAAGGTGCGCGACCGCGCGTCGTATGCATTCGCGCTGGTTTCGGTGGCGCTGATCCTGCAGGACGACGGCAGCGGGCGTGTCGCGGTAGGCGGCGTCGCGCACAAGCCCTGGCGCCGGGCGGAGGCCGATGCCGAGCTGCCACGCGGTGCCGCAGCCGTGGCATTGCGCCTGTTCGAAGGTGCCGCGCCCACCGAAGACAACCGCTTCAAGCTGAGCCTCGCCGAGCGCGCGCTCGCTGCGGCGCTTGCCGATGCACAGGAGGCCAGCGCATGAAGTTCGACACGCCCGCCGGCGCCAACCCGATCGACCGCATGCGCGTGGTCGGCCAGCCGCTGGACCGTATCGACGGCCCGCGCAAGGTCACCGGCACCGCGACCTACGCCTACGAATGGCACGACGTCGCCGAGCGCGCCGCCTACGGTCACGTGGTGGGCGCCGGGATCGCCAAGGGGCGTCTCGCCTCCATCGACATCTCTGCCGCGGAGCGCGCGCCGGGCGTAATCGCCGTGGTCACTGCTGCAAACGCCGGACCGCTCGGCAAGGGCAAGAAGAACACCGCCAGCCTGCTCGGCGGCCCGCAGATCGAGCATTACCACCAGGCGATCGCGCTGGTCGTCGCCGAGACCTTCGAGCAGGCGCGCGCCGCGGCCGGCCTGGTCCGCGTGGCGTATGTACGCGAGCCCGGGCGCTATTCGCTGACGCGGGAAATACCCCATGCAGTCACACCGCAGGAAAGCGAGATTCCACCCGATTCGGAAGTCGGCGATTTCGAAGGCGCGTTCGCCGCGGCCGAGGTCACGCTCGACGCCACCTACACCACGCCCGACCAGTCGCATTCGATGATGGAACCGATGGCGAGCCTCGCGGACTGGGACGGCGACCGGCTCACGGTGTGGACCTCGTCGCAGATGATCGACTGGTGGCGCAGCGAACTCGCCCGCACCCTGGGCATCCATGCCGACAAGGTGCGCGTCGTCTCGCCCTATATCGGCGGCGGTTTCGGCGCCAAGCTCTTCCTGCGCGCGGACGCCGTGCTCGCGGCGCTGGGCGCACGTGCCGCCAAGCGCCCGGTGAAGGTCGCGCTGCACCGGCCGCTGATTCCCAACAACACCACCCATCGCCCCGCCACGGAGCAGCGCATCCGCATCGGCGCCTCCCGCGACGGCACCATCACCGCGATCGGCCATGAAAGCTGGTCCGGAGACCTGCCGGGCGGCGGCCCGGAGCCCGCCGTCCAGCAGACCCGCCTGCTCTACGCGGGCGAGCACCGCATGAGCAGGCTACGCCTGGCCACGCTCGATCTGCCCGAGGGCAACGCCATGCGCGCGCCCGGCGAGACGCCCGGGATGATGGCGCTGGAAATGGCGATGGACGAGATGGCCGACAGGCTCGGCATGGATCCGGTGGAGTTCCGCATCCGCAACGACACCCAGGTCGATCCCGAGCAGCCCGGGTGCCCGTTCTCGCAGCGGCAGTTCGTGGAATGCCTGCGCCAGGGCGCGGCAAGGTTCGGCTGGGCGCGGCGCAAGCCGCACGGCAGCGTGCGCGAGGGCCGCTGGCTGGTCGGCATGGGCATGGCGGCCGGTTTCCGCAACGCGCCGGTGATGAAGTCCGGGGCGCGCGCGCGCCTGGACGGCGATGGCCGCGTCACCATCGAAACCGACATGACCGACATCGGCACCGGCAGCTACACGATCATCGCCCAGACCGCGGCCGAGACGATGGGCCTGCCTGTCGAGGCGATCGAGGTGCGGCTCGGCGACTCGGATTTCCCGGTGTCCGCCGGCTCCGGCGGCCAATGGGGCGCCAACAGCGCCACCGCAGGCGTCTACGCAGCCTGCATGAAGCTGCGCGAGGTCGTCGCCACGCGCCTGGAACTCGATCCCTCGACGGCCGAGTTCTTCGATGGGCGCGTGCATGCGGACGGGCGATCGGTGCCACTGGGCGAGGCGGCAGGCGACGGCCAGATCGTGGTCCAGGACGCGATCGAGTTCGGCGATCTCGACGAGCGCAAACAGATCAGTACCTTCGCCGCCCATTTCGTCGAAGTGGCTGTCGATGCGCTGACCGGCGAGACGCGCGTGCGGCGCATGCTTGCGGTCTGCGCCGCGGGCCGCATCCTCAATCCCAAGCAGGCGCGCAGCCAAGTGATCGGCGCGATGACGATGGGCGTGGGCGCGGCGCTGTGCGAGGAACTGGTTGTCGACGATGGCCGGGGCTTCTTCGTCAACCACGACCTGACCAGCTATGAAGTGCCGGTGCATGCCGACATCCCCGAGCAGGACGTCGTGTTCCTGGACGAGGCCGACGCGGACAGTTCACCGATGAAGGCCAAGGGCGTTGGCGAACTGGGCCTGTGCGGCGTGCCAGCGGCCATCGCCAATGCGATCCACAACGCGACCGGCATCCGCGTGCGCGACTACCCGATCACGCTCGACAAGCTCATCGATCACCTGCCCGGCGCCGCCTGATCCAGCGCTGAAGTGGTCGCGTGCGAATGCGTATGCGCGGGCACTGCAACGCGGTGCCCGCGCCCGCCGGAGAGGGACTGGCGCGAGGAGCGGCCATCGTGATCCAGCTCCGGGCCTGGTGCGCACCGGACCCGCCTGGCAGGACCACAAGGCGGGCTTCACACCGCGGGCAGCGGCAGGCTCAATCCACTGATCGGCGCATTCCGGGTCGACCGCGATGCTCGTGCCAAGCGCTGCGGCAGCGATCGCGCAAACCGCTAAAGCATCTCGACCGATGTCGCCCGGACGAGCACCTGGTCCTGCCGGAAGCGCTGCTCGAGCGTGCTGCGGTATTTGGCCCACCAGTCGCGGTCGACAATGTCGGTCATGGTCTCGAAAAGGACCACGTCATCGCGCTGGACCTCGCCATCGGCGTCTTCCCAGTCGCCGCGTGCCGGCGCACGGGCATAGGCCGTGGCCCCGCCGAAACGATCGGTCAGCTCGCGCCGCACGGTGTCGAACATCTCGCGTTCGAAACCTCTGCCGGCATTGTCGTAGAGGGGAAGAAACAACTGGATCAGGTGCATGGTGCAGCCCTCATGGCATCAGGCCCGGAACCTCGCCGCTGATCTCGCGGGCGAGAAAGCCCACCAGCCCCAGCCGTCGCGACAGCCGCGCGCCGGCCTTCGCGTGGAGATGCACGCCCCAGACGGCCGCCTGCTCCGGTGTCGCCCCGCGCGCAGCGAGACCGGCGATCAGCCCGGCCAGCACGTCGCCCGATCCGGATGTCCCCAGCCCCACACTGCCGGCGGTGTTGATCCACATGCGCCCGTCCGGCGCGGCGATATGCGTGGTCGGGCCCTTGAGCGCCAGCACGATGCCCCAGACCTGCGCGCATTCGCGGGCGATCCGCGCCGCGTCCGCCGCGATCGCGTCCTCGTCGGTGTCGAGCAATGCGGCCATCTCGCCTGCGTGCGGGGTCAGCACCAGCGTCGCGCTGCTGCGTCGGCGGCTCTCGCCACGCAGCGCGGCAAGATCGAGTGCGCCCGCGTCGAGCACCACGGTGGACGATGCCGCAGCCAGAACGGAGGCCACGACGCGACGCGTCGCCTCACTGGAGTCCATGCCCGGGCCGACCAGCACCGCGCTGGCGTGTCGCACGGCCTCCGCGCCCTCCTGGCCCAGCGTGCGGATATTGCCTGAAGCATCGCTGGGCAGACCCATCACCTTGCCCTCCGGCAATGCGATCGCCATCGGCAGCGCCGCGTTGCGTGCCGTCGCCACCTGCAGTTTCCCGGCGCCGGCGCGGAGCGCGGCAATGCCCGCCAGCATGGCCGCGCCCGGGATCTGCACGCTGCCGCCGATGACCAGCACCCGGCCACGATCCTCCTTGCTGGTGGAGGCGCGCGGATCGGGCAGCGGCCAGCCTTTGAGCAAAGCGGCATCGACCCTGCGCGGGTCGCCGGTCGCGGCGCCGCGGAGTGCCGCTTTCATCGCGGGCCAGCCGGCGTATCGGACGCCGTGGTCACCGGCGCGCCGGCTTCCTCGAGCGGGAGGGCCAGATTCGCAGTCCGCAGCGTGAACCGGCCTTCGGGATCCTCGCGATCCAGCGCGTACTCGGTGATCGAACAATTTGGCACATCGGCGTTGCGATCGATCTCGAGGATCCGGGCCTCGTCCATGCATTCGAGCAGGTAGCGGAAGCAGTTCACGATGACCTGGTGGGCGACGATCAGCACCCGGTCGCCGACGTGATCGCGGCGCAGCACTTCGGTCACGCTGCGCAGGCGCAGGATCACGTCGCACCAGCTCTCGCCGCCGGGCGGACGGAAGTAGAACTTGCCCACTGCGGCGCGCTGCGCGGCGAGTGCCGGGAATGTCGCGAGGATGCCGGCCACCGTGTAACGGTCGAGCACGCCGAACTCCTTCTCGCGCAGACGCTCGTCGACGAGGATGTCGCTGCGATCGATCCCGAGCGCATCGGCGACCGGATGCACGGTCTGCTGCGCCCGCACGAAGGTCGAAGTCATGATGACGTTCGGCCGACGCCCCGGCGGCAGGTCCGCGAACCACGCCGCCAGCGCCCGTGACTGGAGATGGCCGAGTTCGGACAGCGGCGTGTCCGCATCGCGGGTGTCGATGTCGATCAGGTGGGTCTGCGCGAGTTCAGCCGCGTCGCGCGCGACGTTCCCGGCGCTCTGGCCATGCCGGACGATCCACAGCTGGTCCGGCCAATCGGTATGGCGGAGACGGGCCATCGCTCAGCGCGGCCCATGCAAGCGATGCGACGTGTCCGAAGGCATCGCATCCGGGCCGGGGCCCTCGGCGCCGGCGGCGACCCAGGCCTGTTTCGCGCGCATGCGGGGCGGCGCGTGATCGAACTTCGTCATCGACATGTCCAGTGGGCGGCAGTGGAGCGTCGCGAGCAGATCGTCAAGGGCGTGCGAATCCCGGCCCGGCGCATGCACGGACGCAGGCGTGGCGGCGCAAGAGCGCCACGCGTCCGCAGCTTCAACCGCCTGCGAGTCCGCCACCTGCGCGGCCCGGCAGCGTGTCCTCGTCGTCATCGGCGTCCGGGTCGAGATCGCCGACTTCACTGTCGATGCCCGCTTTCTGGTCGGGTTGGGGGTGCGGCGCCTGTGTGTCCGGCTGCGGCTTCGTCTCGTCCTGTGGCTTCATGGCTGTGCCCTCGATACTGGGGGCACCGACGCTACCGCGCATGTCGTGAACGCAGCGCGGCTTGCGCGGGGAAACTCCGCGGAGCAATCGGTCCGCGGCCGCGGCGCACCGCGGGGGCATCGCCGAATCCTCAGCGCGGCGCCACCGGCCCTTGCGGCGCATGCGGCGCCATCAGCTCGACGATCCAGTCGATAAACACCCGCAGCTTCGCGCTGACGTGCCGGTTCGGCGGAAACGCCACCGACATGGGCATCGGCACGAGCGTCCAGTCCTCGAACAGCGGCACCAGCGCGCCGCTGTCCACGTGCGGGCTGGCCATGTAATCGGGCAGCCACAACACACCCAGGCCGGCGAGGCCGGCGGCCAGATAGGCGTTGCCGTCATCCACGGCCACCACATATCGCCCGTGCACGTCGACCGCCTCCGCGCCACGCCGCATCGCGAACGACAAGGGCCTGCCCGTGCGCTCCCACAGGAAGCCGACGATGCGGTGCTGCGAGTCTTCGAGTTCGCGCGGATGCGCCGGCGTGCCCATGCGTTGCAGGTATGACGGCGCCGCATGCACGCGCAGCTGCAGATCGCCGACGTGCCGGGCGACCAGCGACTGGTCGGTAATCGTGCCGCCGCGCACCACGCAGTCGACGTTCTCGCCAAGCAGATCGATGCGCCGGTCGCTGACGCCCAGATCGAGCTGGATCTCGGGATAACGCGCGTGGAAGTCCGGCAGTGCCGGCACCAGGATCAACCTCGCGAAGGGGCTGGGCACATCCACCCGCAGGCGGCCACGCGGCGCGCGCGCCGCGCTCGACAGGCTGGTCTCGGCATCATCGAGGTCGGCCAGCAGGCGCACGACGCGCTCGTAGTACACCGCGCCATCGGCCGTCACCGCCACCCGGCGCGTCGTGCGGTTGAGCAGCCTGACCCGCAGCCGCGCCTCGAGCTGCTGTACCAGCTGGGTCACCGTGGCGCGGCTGATGTGCAGCGTTTCGGCCGCCTTGGTGAAGCTGCCCGCCTCCACCACCCGGGCGAACGCCTGCATCGCGTCGAAACGGTCCATTCGGGGTCCAGCTGCGGGGATTGTTCGCATTCTACGAACAGTGCAGGACGGACCTCCATGTTTATCGCCGGCGCGGGGCGCAACAGACTGGATCGATCGCAGACACACGGGCCGCACCGGCCCCGAGGAGATATCCATGGCAACACGTGACGTCGTTTTCC